>UQJF01000013.1 GCA_900541315.1 uncultured Clostridium sp.
GATGTAGCTCCGTCTCGTGGGCTCGGAGATGTGTATAAGAGACAGGTGTAAGAGACTACCGCCCGGCTGGTAACAGGCGGGGCACATGTAAACCCCATCTGAAGCAAGACCAAACAGAAAGCATATGGCGGCCCGTCAGCTTTCGGGTAGGTTGCTTGATGCTGCTGGTGACAGCAGTACTAGATAGATGACCATCCAACGACATAACCCGGCTTATCGTTTTACTCACAACCTTTGCAGCAATGAAGTGCGTCTCCTTGAATAAAGGGGACGTTTTTTCGCATAAAGGCAAACGTATGCAGTATACAGGGAGTGGACATTATGCTTAAACTGTTTTTTGGCAAAGATCTGGGGAAAAAGTCCATACAATGCTGGAATTAGATGATGAGATCATTGAACACCGGCTTTTGATGGAGCAGATATTCTTAGTGAAAGCAAAAATTTTAATAGAGAAAAGAGTGTGAATTTTATTATGACAGAAGGCGGAAAAAGAAGGGAAGGCATTCTTTCGCTGTTAGAGGATACAAATATGCCGCTGTCCGGAACGGAGCTGGCAAGGCATTTTAATGTGAGCCGTCAGGTGATCGTTCAGGATATTGCCCTTTTGCGGGCAGAGGACCAGAAGATCCTTTCTACTTACAGAGGATATGTTCTTGAAAAGGATCAGGTAAAAAAGAAAAAATATATCCGGGTATTCTGCGTTTGTCATTCTACAGAAGATACAAGAGATGAATTGCAGACTATTGTAGATTATGGCGGTCATGTTTTAGATGTGGCAGTGGATCATCCGCTATATGGACAGATCCGGGCAGATCTTATTATCAATAACCGACTGGATGTAGAAGAATTTGTAGAGCGCATGGATCGTTATAAAGCTCAGCCTTTAAAGGTTTTGACCGGAGATTATCATTATCATACAGTCACTGCAGAATCTGAAAAAAACCTGGATTTTATTGAGCAGAAGCTGCGTAAAAAGGGATATTTAAAAGAAGAGTAAAGGTAATAAAAAAGAGTACGGATATAGTGCGGATATTAAGAAGGCGCCCGATCTCACATTACATTGTGGGGCGGGCGCTTTTTTTTAATCAGGTGCAGCACAACTGGTCAAACTTAAGAATGTTGTTGACGAACTGAACTGTCTGCCTACGCAGATAATTCAGTGATGTTTATTATTTCACAACATCCAGATCAAATCCGAAATACTGAACAGCGTTGTTGTAGCTGATACCCTTGATAATGGATTCCAGGGATTTCATATCTGCCGGATATTCACCGTTTTCTACCCAGCCGCCAACCAGTGCGCAGAGAACGCGGCGGAAATATTCATGTCTGGTGTAGGATAAGAAGCTTCTGGAGTCAGTCAGCATACCGATGAAGTTGCCCAGGCAGCCTAAGTTAGCTAAGGATACCATCTGATCGGTCATACCTACCTTATGATCATTGAACCACCAAGCGGAACCCTGCTGGATCTTTCCTGGGAATTTCTCCTGGAAGCAGCCAAGGATGGTGCCGATGGAAGCGTTGTCATTTGGATTTAAGGAGTAAATGATAGTCTTAGGAATATCATTGGTTGCGCTTAATGCATTTAAGAAGTCTGCCATCTGTGCGCTTGGAGCATAGTTGTTGATGCAGTCATAACCGGTATCTGGTCCTAACTGTTCAAACATGTAAGCGTTGTTGTCACGCTTGCATCCGTAGTGAAGCTGCATAACCCAGTTTCTCTTAGCATATTCTTTTGCAGCAAAGAGCATGAACTCGGTTTTGTATTTTAATTCCTCTTCTTTGGAAACTGCTTCGCCCTTTAAGCTCTTAGCGATGATAGCGTTTACTTCATCCTCAGTAGCTGGAGCGTACATAACGTACTCTAATGCGTGGTCAGATACGCAGCATTTCATGGAAGTGAAGAAATCCATACGGTTCTTTAAAGCTTCCTTTAAAGATGCGAAATCTTTTACCTCAATACCGCTGACTTTGGATAACTGAGCCATGTAAGCTGCGAAAGTTGGCTTTTCAACGTTCATAGCCTTGTCTGGACGCCATGCCGGCAGAACCTGTACATCAAAAGTGGTATCTTCAGCCAGTTTCTTATGCCATTCCAGAGAATCAACAGGGTCATCTGTGGTACAGATCAGGGTAACATTGGACTGCTTGATCAGGTTGCGTACAGTCATGGAATCTTCCTGTAACTTAGCGTTGCACAGGTTCCATACTTCTTCAGCAGTATCGCCGTTTAAGTAGCCCTCGTATCCGAAGTATCTTCTTAACTCTAAGTGGCTCCAGTGATACAGTGGGTTGCCGATCAGCTTAGGCATTGTCTCAGCCCATGCCTGGAATTTTTCTCTGTCTGTGCCGTCGCCGGTAATGTATTTCTCATCAACACCGTTAGAACGCATCTGACGCCATTTGTAATGGTCGCCGCCCAGCCATACCTGGGTAATGTTTTCAAACTTACGGTCTTCGCAGATCTCCTGTGGATTGATATGGCAGTGATAGTCTAAGATCGGCATGTTTTCTGCGTAATCATGATAGAGTGTCTTTGCCATTTCTGTGGATAATAAGAAGTCCTTGTCCAAAAACTGTTTCATAGTGATAGATCCTCCTTTAAAATTGAAAATTAAAAGTTTGTGGTTTTTCTTTTTATAAGAGCAGAGGCGATGGTTGTCCGGTTGGGGACATTGGCGCCGCTGAAAACCCCCATAAGGGTATTGACGGTAGTAGTGCAAAGTGCTTCTACTTTACTGTCAATAGATGTGATCTCCGGGTCCGTACAACGGGACAGGATGGAATTATTATATCCGATGATGCTTAAATCTTCCGGAATGGAAATACCAGCTAAATGGGCATATTTTACAGCGCCTACAGCCAGTGAATCATCAGACGCTAAAACTGCGTCAAATACGAGTCCTTCTTCTTTCAGCTTTAAAAGCAGGTCTCTTGAAGTTTCAATACTCTTGGAACACTGATGGATTATAGAAGCATCCACAGGCAGATCACTTTCTTTTAATGCAGCCTTGTAGCCTTCCATTTTATTTACACCGCTGTAAGATATGCTGGTATAAAGATAAAGAATACGGCTGTGACCGGAATGGATCAGCTGTAATGTGGCATCATACATAGAGGCATAGTCATCACAGACAGTGCTGTAAATATTTTTTTCCTCCAGATAACCATTTACCAGCATTACCGGTAGCCCGTTTGCAGCTGCTTCTGTAATATAATTATTATCTTTAGAGCGCATTTCCACAAATTTGGAACCTGTCAGTATAATGGCATCTACACGTTTAGAACGCAGCAGATTGAAATATTTCTGTTTTACATCCAGGTCGTAACCGGTACAGCAGAGGATAGAGTCGTAATCATGACTGCGCAGCTCCCGTTCCAGATAATAGATCGCCTCAGCAAGATAGGGATCGGAAGAGTCAGAACACATGATACCAATGGTCTGCATGGTGTCAAGCCCAAGTCCTCTGGCGAACACATTTGGAGTATAACCAAGTTCATCCATCACTGCCAGTACCTTTTTGCGGGTGCGCTCACTTACGTTGGGGTTGCCGTTGAGTACACGGGAAACCGTAGCAATGGAGACCCCTGCATGTCCAGAAACGTCGTATATATTCATTCAATAATCCACCTCACATTCTGTAAGCGCTTACACGCTAAGTCTATTATACATATTACTAATAAAGTTTGCAACAGTTTTCTATTGACTTCTGTGTGGAAAATGGGTAGAATAATTGTAAGTACTTACAAAGTTAAATACTTTTGTGAAAGTGTTGCCAGGTGGTTAGGTGGATTGTGTATTTGCATGCCAGGAAACATAAACATTTGGCAGCCAGGCCGGTATTAAGTAAGCAGGGCAACAGCCCGGATCATGAATAGTGGAGGCAGTTGTGGGAGTGCCAACGGTACATACAGCTGACTTTCATTACTATAATAACAAGATACCAGGGGCAAAAGGTCATAAATCCGATGCAAGCTTGCTTGCAGGAGGATTTATGACATTGGACCTGCCAAAAACATGAGTAAGAAGCCATTTTTTGAAGAAAAATGAGCGAATTACGAATGTTTTTAGAATTGCGTGAGTGCAAAGCACGTAGCAATTCGGTATATGTATTTTTATTTATTTCTGCTGCGTCCCCGCTTTTTTGCTGCTCTGAGAGCAGCTTTCTTAGATGCCGGAGTGGTTTTTTCCGATGATGCCGGAATTTCCGCAGCTGGTGCCGGAACCGGATCAGGTTTGGCTGTTTCCAGTTTCTTTGGCTCTTCTATGGCTGTGGCTAATTTCTTCGATTCTTCTTTTTTGGTCTCCAGCTTGTGTACCTCAGTTTTAGCTGTAGCTAATTTCTTTGGTTCTTCTTTTTTAGTCTCCAGCTTGTATGCCTCCGTTTTGGCTGTAGCAAGCTTTTTGGGCTCTTCTTTCTTCGCCGCAGTCAGTTTTTTAGGCTCCGCCTTCTTTGTTGTTAACTTCTTTGGCTCTTCTTTTTTTGCAGTAGTCAGCTTTTTCGGTTCTTCCTTCTTTGTTGCTAATTTCTTTGGCTCAGATTTTTTCGCAGTAGTCAGCTTCTTCGGCTCAGATTTCTTCGTGGTCAGTCTCTTCGGGCTTTCCTTCTTCTCCTCTGGTGTGCAGGAAAATACCATAAAGCTCATTGGCGGAATATGGATCTCAATAGAGTTTTCTCTTTCATCCCATTCCATTTTTCTGGAAGATTTTGCACGGCTGTTGGTACGGCCTTCTCCGCCAAATTCCTTAGAATCACTGTTAAAGATCTCTTTATACTTTCCTGCAAATGGCACTCCAAGACGGAATTTATCATGATCCACATTATCAAAGTTGCATACACAAAGAAGAGTTTCTTCTTTGCCCCTGCGCACAAACATGATCATGCTTTCCTCATGGTAGCTGCAGTTGATCCACTCAAATCCCTCTGTTTCAAAATCCTGCTCATACAGTGCCGGATGTGCCTGATACAGCTTGTTTAACTCACGTACATAAGTCTGCATGTTCTTGTGCAGCGGATATTTTAACAGATCCCATTCCAGGGATGCATTTTCATTCCACTCGTCGATCTGACCATAGTCCTGTCCCATAAACAGCAGCTTCTTTCCCGGATGGGACATCATAAAGCCGTAAGCAGCCCTCAGATTTTCTGCCTTTGCCTCTAAGGTCTCTCCAGGCATTTTGCCCATCATAGAGCCTTTTCCGTGAACTACCTCATCATGAGAAAATACCAGGACAAAGTCTTCACTGTATGCATAAAGCATGGAGAAAGTCAATTCCCCATAGTTATTTTTACGGAAATACGGGTCACAGCGCATGTAGTTGGTGAAATCATTCATCCAGCCCATATTCCACTTATAATCAAAGCCCAGTCCGCCGTCCTTTGGATCACCGGTGATCATCGGCCATGCGGTAGATTCCTCTGCGATCAGGATCGCGCCATTTTTTCTGTCCTTAAATACAGTATTTAAGTGTTTTAAAAACTCTACTGCTTCCAGATTTTCATTTCCGCCGTAGATATTTGCCACCCATTCGCCATCATTTTTACCATAGTCCAGATACAGCATGGAAGCTACTGCATCCATACGGATGCCGTCTGCATGATACTTCTCAGCCCAGAACAATGCGTTGGCGATCAGGAAATTAGATACCCCAGGACGGCCATAATTATAGATCAAAGTGCCCCAGTGAGGATGAGACCCCTTTCTTGGGTCTGCATGTTCATAAACGCAGGTTCCGTCAAAGCATGCCATTCCAAAGGCATCTCTTGGAAAATGGGCCGGTACCCAGTCTAAGATCACACCAATGCCCTGTTCATGCATATAATCCATGAAATACATGAAGTCGTCTGGTGTGCCATAACGGCTAGTGGGGGCATAATAACCAGTTACCTGATATCCCCAGGAAGCATCTAAAGGATGCTCCATAACCGGCAGAAGCTCTATATGGGTATACCCCATATCTTTTACATACTCTGCCAGTTTTACTGCCAGCTCCCTGTAGTTGTAAAATTCAGAACCAATGATACCTTCCCCATTTTCGTCCTTTGCGATCTCTTTGCGCATCCAGGAACCTAAATGGACTTCGTAAATATTTAAAGGCTTGTCCTTCGTATCAGTAACAGCCCGCTTGTCCATCCATTTTTTATCTTTCCACTGATAAGTGTTGATATCCCATACGATAGAAGCATTATTTGGACGCAGCTCTGCATAGTTTCCATAAGGGTCAGCCTTCATCATAGGCAGTCCTGCAGCGGTCTTGATCTCATATTTATAAAGACATCCCACCTTCAGTCCCGGAATAAACAGTTCAAATACACTGGCATCTCCTTCGCCTACTTTGCGCATCTGATGGCGTCTTCCGTCCCATAAATTAAAGTCACCTACTACGCTGACACGCATGGCGCATGGAGCCCATACTGCAAAATAAACACCTTCTATTCCATCAATCGTCATAGGATGGGCACCCATTTTCTCATAAATGTCGTAGTAGATGCCTGCTCCGAATTTCTTTAATTCCTCTTCTGTAAACAGAGGTCCGAAAGAGTAAGGATCATGGATCTCTTCCTCCGTTCCATTATCATATGTGACAAGCAAGGTGTAAGCGGTCACTGTTTTTCTCGGGATCAATACTGCATAAAAACCTGCTTCGTCTGCAAGCTCCATAGGATATTTTTTCCCATTTCCTGTCAGCTTTACAGTAATGGCCGTTGCTGTCGGGATAAATGCCTGTATTAATAAGCCTTCTTCTGTTACATGCGGTCCTAACATTCTATGGGGATCAGCTGACTCGGAATAAGTCAGTTCCTCGATCCCCGCCCAATCCATAAGATCATATAATTTCTGTTCCATCTGTATTCCCCCTCCTGGCAAAAAGCAGCATTGGCCTTACTATAACTGTTGTGCCCGTTCTGAAATATTCTGTCTGAAATTGATCACATCATGCTCATACTCTTCATCCATAAGAGGAGAGGAGATCATAAAATCTGCGCTTGCCTTGTTGTTTGCAATAGGGATATCGTAAACCTGTGCAATACGCAGCAGTGCCTTTACGTCCGGATCATGAGGCTGTGCTGTCAACGGATCAGAAAAGAAGATGACGAAATCGATCTGTCCTTCTACGATCTTGGCACCGATCTGCTGGTCACCTCCCAATGGACCGCTGTTATATCCTTTTACCGGAAGCCCTGTATAATCAGTGATCATCCTTGCTGTAGTTCCGGTTCCGCACAGGAAATGTTTCTCCAGAATAGATTTATTTGCCTTACACCATTCCATTAATTCATGCTTTTTCTGATCATGGGCGATCAGGGCAATGTTTTTCTCTTTCTTAATAGTCATTGGGATAAATTCCATTGTATGCATGCCTCCTTTTGCTGTCTGCATCCTCTCAGGATCTTTCGATGTCTAAAATGTTTCCTTACTCAACTACCGGATTAGTCAATGTTCCTATTCCTTCTATGCTGCATTCTACCACATCCCCAGGCTTTAAAAATCTGGGCGGTGTAAATCCCATTCCTGCACCTGCCGGTGTGCCCGTGGCAATAATGGTTCCCGGCTTTAATGTCATTCCCTTGGAAAGCTCACTGACAATGTGGTCAATTCCAAATATCAGCAGTTCTGTATTGCTGTCCTGTCTTAATTCCCCATTGACGCGGGACTGGATAGAAAGCTTTGGCGGATATGGGATATCTTCCACTGTTGTGATACATGGTCCCATTGGGAAAAATCCATCCAGGCTCTTTCCAAAATACCACTGGTTGTGCCGTGTCTGAAGGGTTCTGGCACTGACATCATTGATAATGGTATAACCGAAAATGTAGTTCTTTACTTCCTCCTCCGGCACATTTTTTGCTTCTTTTCCAATGATAACCGCCAGCTCCACCTCATAATCCAGATCAGTCACAATGTCAGAATGGCTTTGGATGCCATCACCGTTTGCCACTGATTCATTTACACGTTTGGAAAAGTAAACTGCGTAGGGACGCTCCCCACCAAATGCCTCTTTTTTGTAGCGGGCAGATTCTTCTGCATGATCCATGTAATTGATGCCCAGACAGATCACATCCTGCTTTGGATTTTTGATCGGCGCCAGAAATCTGACCTCCTCTATCGGTGCCGCTCCTCTTATCTTGTACGGATCCTGACCAGATACGTACTCCAACAGCTGTTTTTCTGACTCGCTGATCCCTTCGATCAGTTCCTGCATCGTCTTATAATCCATATCCAGGGAGCGAAGAGGATAGACCCATTTTCCATCCTTGCTGATCACACCCAGACCGCCTTTATGCTCTACTTCATATGTAACAAGCCTCATAACAGCCTCCTTACCATTCTAATTAGCAATTTCTTAATGCTTACTTTATCACATTTTTCCGAATTTATCTATATTTCTGCATATATTTTACATAATTTCAGGGGATTTGGCAAACAATTCAGACGTTCTGCAGATTCTTGCCCTGACACAGCTGCCTGCTTTTCCTGCACATATATAAATTACTCACAATCGAGTAGGAGGCGGTGACTAACCGCCGTCCTCTCACAGCACCGTACGTCAGACTGTCTAACAAAACCCTTTTGAGGTGGTAAAATCGACAGTCTGATAAGCGGATTCTCATATTTTTCTTCATTCTATCGAATAGAGGGCTACTCCAAAAGCTATTTCTGATATCCTGTTTTGTTTTTCTTTGTAACTATTCAAATTTTTTAACCAATTCCTGTGTCGAGAACAAACTTAATAATCGCTTAAAATTATAAGCGATAAACATGGATGCTGCTTCAGCATCAACATTTTCCTTTTTACGCCTAAGAAAGAAACTATACCCCAAAGAGCGTTTGACTGTTCCAAATGGATGTTCTACGATGCATCGTCTCTGTCTATAAACGTTGTTGTTTTCCAATGTTGATTTATGAACATCAGCAAGGATATTTTCATATTCCCAACGTTGAAGTGTCCTTCCAGTTTTAGATGATGTACAACTATTATGGTATTTACACGTAGAACAGGATGTACACTTATATTTTTTATGGGCTCCTCCGACTTCTCATACCACTTCCCAAGAAATTTCGCATGCGTGCTTATATCCTCAGTTACATACTTGTGGTTATATGATGGTATGAGATCTCTCCTGTTCCGTTATCAACTTTCATAACATTCCGCTCCCTCTACACCGAAGAGTTCTTCAATGCTGTACTCCAGTATCCCCACATCTTCCATGGTCTTCGTCATAAAGTCAGTGCCTCGACTCCCTCTTGTCCCCTTACGGGGCTAACGTAACGATGCTGCAGGATTCACTTTATGTTACGGACTGTTATTTTGCACCTGTTTCTCACAGGCATACCTCGCTTCATCACAATCAGTCCCCCAAAAGCATTGGAGGCTCGCTACAAGGCTCACTGGCAATTACCTTGACCAGACTTTCACTGGCAAGCTGATAACAGCTTGCAGAACACACAACTTTAACCCGTTAGAAACGTGCGCCGCTAGGCGCACTCACAACAGGCGCAGTAAAATCCACTGCGCCTGTAATGCTTTAATTATTCTTTTTTGCCTGTTCCTGCGTTTGTGCCAAAAAGTATTTTGACCCAAACATATTAAATTCCCAGGCGCTTAATCTCGTCATCCAGTAACTGGATCTCTTGATCGGTCAGCTCCCAGTCAAAAGCAGCACAGTTCTCTCTGGCCTCCTGCTCATTTCGCACACCAACCAGGGCAGTACCTACATAATCCTTCTGGGTACTCCAGTTAACTGCTACCTGGGCTACCGGCTTTTTATGACTTTCCGCTATCTGGTCCATCACCTTCAGCAGTTCCATGATCTTGGAAAACTTAGGCTCCTTAAAGAAATCATAAAAGGTCAGACGCAAGTCATTCGGAGCAAAATCCGGCAGTGTGCGAATGGCACCGGATAAGATGCCAGAGCCGAGAGAACCGTAGGTCATTGAGTCGATCCCCTTGGCAGCTCCCCATTTCATCAGATCCACAAATGTACGGTTTACCATAGAGAATGGCGGCTGCTGCACGTCGATCTGCAGGTACTTTTCAGCTTCCTCAATCTGCTCTTCTGAGAAATTGGATACACCAACAAAACGGATCTTACCCTGTTTCTTTAAGTTAGCCAGAGCAGCCATGGTTTCATCAATAGGGGTATTTACATCCGGCCAGTGGACAAAATAAAAATCAATGTAGTCTGTGCCCAGATTCATAAGTGAACTTTCTACCTCACGCATGGTGTTCTGATAAGTAGCGCATTTCTTATATCCTCCGGAATACACGTCCGTGATCAGGCCAAATTTGGTGGAGATCAGGATCTCATCCCTCTTAAGTCCCTGAATTGCTTCACCTACAATCTTTTCAGAAGAACCATTTCCATAGCAGGGTGCTGTGTCGATCAGATTTACGCCGCAGTCCAACATAGTCCGGATAGCTTTGATGGAATCATTTCGGTCAACGGCTCCATAGTTCTGACCACCGATCGCCCAGGTTCCTACTGCTAAAGATGATACCTCCACACCTGCATTTTTAAACTGTTTATATCTCATAATTCCACTCCTTTTAAAATCTTAGTTTTGAAACAAAACTTGGTTAATTGATAGAAACATACTGCAAAAAACTCAAAAATCAGATTGAAAATTTGTTAGGATTTAACAAGCGGATCTTTTTCACCACAAAGTCAATCATGGCTTCTCTGATATCAAACATCAGCCCTACGCCATCTCCATCAAACTTTTGAGACTTAATGTCTGCTTCCATGGCCCGATACATAGCCCTAAAGTATTCGGTGGCAATATTAAATTTACTCATTCCCAGATTCACAGCCTCCTTCAGCTGTTCTTCCGGAATATCTGAACAACCGTGAAGCACCAGAGGTACGTCCACCTTAGCCCGGATAGCTTTGATTCGGTCAAAATCCAGGTTAGGAACCTTCACATAAGGACCATGTGCATTTCCAACAGCAATAGCCAGAGAACCGCAGCCAGTCCGCTCCACAAAATCGACTGCCTGATCTACTCTCGTGTAATGATCTGTATTCGTAATATCATCCTCACTGGCTCCACTTCCTACATGTCCTAGCTCTGCCTCTACGTCTACGCCGAACACGTTAGCTGTCCGAACCACAGCCTTGGTCAATGCTACGTTCTCCTCAAAAGGCAGTGACGAACCATCCACCATTACCGATGGGAATCCATCTCGGATACCAGAAACAGCAATCTCAAAGGTAGCAGAGTGATCCAGATGTACTGCCACCGGCACTGTTGCTTTCTCTGCCATGTCACAAGCTGCAAATGCGATATGTTTTAAGGCTGTATAGTTTTCAAAGCCCGGATAGAACTGGACAATTACCGGTACCCGCTCTCTTTCTGCTGCTTCGATGATATATTTTACTGTCTCCACATTCAGCGTATTTACTGCAGCAACACCATATTTATTTTCAGTGGCATGCTTCAAAAGTGTATTTACATGAACTCTTGGCATATAATTTCCTCCTTACTCCCAAACATATTAGATTCCCAGGCGTTTAATCTCGTCATCCAGTAACTGGATCTCTTGATCGGTCAGCTCCCAGTCAAAAGCAGCACAGTTCTCTCTGGCCTCCTGCTCATTTCGCACACCAACCAGGGCAGTACCTACATAATCCTTCTGGGTACTCCAGTTAACTGCTACCTGGGCTACCGGCTTTTTATGACTTTCCGCTATCTGGTCCATCACCTTCAGCAGTTCCATGATCTTGGAAAACTTAGGCTCCTTAAAGAAATCATAAAAGGTCAGACGCAAGTCATTCGGAGCAAAATCCGGCAGTGTGCGAATGGCACCGGATAAGATGCCAGAGCCGAGAGAACCGTAGGTCATTGAGTCGATCCCCTTGGCAGCTCCCCATTTCATCAGATCCACAAATGTACGGTTTACCATAGAGAATGGCGGCTGCTGCACGTCGATCTGCAGGTACTTTTCAGCTTCCTCAATCTGCTCTTCTGAGAAATTGGATACACCAACAAAACGGATCTTACCCTGTTTCTTTAAGTTAGCCAGAGCAGCCATGGTTTCATCAATAGGGGTATTTACATCCGGCCAGTGGACAAAATAAAAATCAATGTAGTCTGTGCCCAGATTCATAAGTGAACTTTCTACCTCACGCATGGTGTTCTGATAAGTAGCGCATTTCTTATATCCTCCGGAATACACGTCCGTGATCAGGCCAAATTTGGTGGAGATCAGGATCTCATCCCTCTTAAGTCCCTGAATTGCTTCACCTACAATCTTTTCAGAAGAACCATTTCCATAGCAGGGTGCTGTGTCGATCAGATTTACGCCGCAGTCCAACATAGTCCGGATAGCTTTGATGGAATCATTTCGGTCAACGGCTCCATAGTTCTGACCACCGATCGCCCAGGTTCCTACTGCTAAAGATGATACCTCCACACCTGCATTTTTAAACTGTTTATATCTCATAATTCCACTCCTTTTAAAAACTTAGTTTTGAAACAAAGTTTGATTAATTGATAAAAAAACATCATGGTCTAATTTTATAAGTGAACCAGCAACTGATAATGAGGTCAGCCAAGTTCCAGTGTACTCAAATACTGGTCCATCGCATACAATGCACCGCCCAACTGGCTGTCACATACCCCGTCCCCTTTTAAATACTCAATCTTAACCCGCCCCTCAATCTTAAAAAATGAAATTGATTGAATTCTTTTTTGAAGCGCATCTTCAAAGTATTTTCCCGCGCTGGCATATGGACCAGTAATAGTTATGATCTGCGGATCACAAGACAAAAGCAGATTACGAATCAGATAGGAAAAATATTTCACAATCTCGTCTACAACTCGGCACGCGTATGGGTTTCCCAGCTCCGATGCATCAAAAATATCCTTATAGCCACACCGTCCTGCTAATATCCTGGGGAAAAGCTGATCATCGCCGCATTCTCCTCCTATTTCTCTTGCTATATCCAAAATATGATCAATACCAACCAGATTTTCGAAGCAACCGTAGCTGCCGCAGACACATCTTCTCTTGCGATAGCTAGGCAGAATGATCATATGTCCAACTTCTCCCAAAAAACCATTGGCTCCCCGTTCTATCTTTCCCCGGTCAATCAAACATCCCACCGAATTTTCCTCAACAAACAGATTGAACATTTTCTGTTCCTTAAATTCCGGCCAGATCAAAAATATTGCATAAGCGCCGAACCGGCCGCTGTTGTCGATCCAGATGTTCTCAAACTCTGGCAGCTGTTCCTCCAATATGTCTCGGATCAGAATATTGCATCCCCAGTCTTCGTTATGAATGGGATAGTAGATGGCGCCGCTTCTTGCTTCAACAATACCATCAAATCCTACCGCAATACCGCAAATATCCTTTGCCTCAAGGCCGTTTTCCTCCACTAACTGACGTACTGTGGCTGCCAACTCCTGCATTGATTTGTGCAGACTCTCGGGCTGTGAGAACCACTTGCTTTTACTAGCTATTTTCTGACATTTCAAATTCATCAGGATTATTTTTACATGATCGGCTCCCACATAGCAGCCAATCGCGTACTTAAATGTCTCATTTAGCGCAAATAATTCCGGCTTTTTTCCCCCTTCATCCGTAGAACTTCCCTTTCCTATAGATTTAATAAGTCCGTTCTCTTGAAGTACTGCAAGTATTTTGCTTACAGTTGTGGTACTTAAATTAATTCTCTCGGAAATCTCGCTGACCGAGGCTGTTGTCATAGTTCGAAACAGGGACAGAACCAACTTCTGATTATGCAGCTTAATATTTCGCGGCTTCCTGCTAGAACTGACCAAACTGTATTTCTCGTTGTTTCCCATGGGCTTTTGTACTCCTATTCTAGATTTTCATGATCATCTCTTTTAATATTGTCAATATCTCAATGGAGTACAACCCTGTTCTTCTTACGAAAAATCTCTCAAAAAACTCTGTTTTGGATGAACCTGATACCATATGTTCCAGCCTTGATCCTCGGCTTTTTTCGAGCTCTTCTCCTGCTGTCTGCATTAGCCTTGTATTTGTACTCTCATTCAAGATTTTTATTATCACCTATTTTTTTTTAACTGTCAATATCTCAATGGAGTACAAATCTGTTCTTCTTGGGAAAAATTCTTTATAAATGCTAATTGATAATTAATGCCATTCTGTATACTTTCCGGTACTGAACCTCTACAGCTGCACATCTACCGGTACATGATTCGGATTGCTGTGACGCATCTCCAGTTCCGTATTCACTTCCTCCATCTTTTCCTGACTCAGCGGATACATGCAGGACAGGATAACCTGAACCAGTGCCAGTACATTAGGAATTACAAACATAGCCAGACGAAGAGCTAAAATAGCACTGCCGCTCTGCTCCTGTCCCAGAACCAATGATGTATCCAATCCTCCGATTACATATACCAAAGTTACCAGTAAACCACCTACAGCAGGACCTACCTTAGTTGAAAAACTGTTGGCTGCAAAACCCAGACCATCCAGACGAACACCAAATTTTAATTCACCGTATTCCAGGGTATCAGCCAGCATAGACAGGACAGCCACGCCAGTCAGGGCACCGGATGCCGTACTTAACAGATAAAATACCAATACGGTATAGATATTTTTTCCTGCAAAAAATGCGCAAAAACCAAAGATAGCTGATAAGAAATAGCTTGTCATAAGACTCTTTTTATAGCCAAACTTTTTAATGATCACCGGTACAAAGGGCAGCACCACCAAGCCAGCCAGCTGACCCAGGGAAGAAAACAGTGCGCTGCGTGTTTCATCTACCTTAAAGTAGTACAGGAAATAATATGCCATGGATGTACTGGTAAATGGCTGACGCAGGAAATTTATCATGGTGATTGTAAATACTAAAATCCATGCCTTGTTTTTGAGCAGATATTTTACACTCTGTGTGATCGGAATTGCATTTTCTTTGTGCTTTCTTTTAATTTCTTCACGGCTCAGCCCTTCTAAAGCAGATGTATCTTCCTTCACAGTCTCCGGACAATTCCGGTAAAGAATAAAGAAACTGATCACACCACCTACACACATGATGCCTGTTACAAGGGTATATGCGTACACACGACCGCCCAGCATATTTCCAAAAAAAGCAACCATTGGAAGCGCTGTAGCATTTACAATAAAGATGCCGATGTAAGCACCGATCATACGAAAGCTTGACAAGGATGCTCGGTCCACTGAATTTTTTGTCATTAGCGGCAGCATGGATCCATATGGCAAATTCACAGTGGTATAAAATAATGCAAACAGAAAATATCCAAATGCTACCCAGCTGACTTTTACAATATTAGAAGCACCAGCAGGAGCTGAAAACATCATTAAACATGACAGAGCGCATGGCAATGCAAACCATTTGATCCACGGTCTGGCTTTTCCCACTTTGGTATGGGTACGATCCACGAGAGCTCCAACGCCAATATCGTTGATTGCATCCCAGATCCTGGCAATGAACATGATCATTCCCACGGCAGCTATGGATATTCCTAACATGTTGGTACAATAAAACATAAAGTAGTTAATAAGCATGTAGTTCATCAGGCAACACCCCAGATCGCCGAACATGTATGAATACTTTGTTTTGTTATTCAATCTACCTTTCCCATTCATAACCTTCCTCCATTAAATTTAGATTTTACACGATAGAAAAGCGAAATGCTGTATGACTTCTCCATGTTTCTCCCGCCGACACGATTGGATTTGGGAAATGAGACCAATGAACGGCATCGGGAAAATTTTGGGTTTCAAAACAGTAAGCGCAATGTCTATTGTATAACATGCCTTCTTTACAAGCCGTTTGACCGTCCAGATGATTGGCTGTATAAAACTGCACTCCCGGACGGTCGGTCCAAACTTCCATTCTCCGTCCGCTCTCCGGATCTTCTGCTGCTGCCGCAAGACGGAACCCCCGGCCAGCAACCACATAGTTGTGGTCAAAGCCGTTAAAGCTCAGATTGCTTTTTTCCAGCCGTTCCAGACTCTCTCCTAATGGGACCAGTTCCCGCAAGTCAAGGGCTGTACCTGCTGTCCGTAAAATTTCTCCTGTCGGAAGGCAGTTTTGGTCTGCTGCTGTGTAAAAATCCCCGCAGATCATTACTCGATGATATCTGGGCATGCCACTATCATGCCCCCCCAAATTAAAATAGCAGTGGTTTGTCAGATTAATAGGCGTGTCTGCTGACGGCTTTGCCGTGTAGGTGATCTCCAATGCAGCACCCACTATTTGATATTCCACCGTCACCCGTACCATGCCGGGAAATCCGCCCTTTCCAAAATCCTCCAAAGACAAGCGTACCCTGTCTTCCCTGATCTCCTCCACCTGAAAATTCTGTGCAGCGTAATTTCCGCTGCCACTGTGGAGACAATTGCCACGATCATTGGCCTCCAGCTGATACTTCTCTTTCACGATGGAAAAGCTAGCACCACCAATGCGGTTGGCTACCCGGCCAATAACCGCTGCGGAACAAGATTGATTATTCAAATACGCTTCTAAGCTGTCCTGACCCAAAACCACATCTTTTCGATCATCCTTACGATCCGGTACCCACAAACTTTTTATAATGGCACCCAACGTGATGATTTCAGCCTGAACAGCTCCATTGCCTTTCAAGCGAATCAGGGAAACTTCCTCTCCTCCCGGCAAAACTCCAAAAGGAATGATTGTACTCATATTTCCCTCCTTTCCCCTTCGCCGGCAGACCGGTGAAGGGGATGCCACTCTTCAAGCTACAGAATGATCTCTGCCTTTTCCTCATCTGACAGTGGCTGCGGGATCATATCATTTTTAAAGGTACGTCCAGGAAGCATACATACAATATGTACCTCTTCACTGTTTACCGGATACTGTGTTCCATGAACGATCAGCGGATTCAATTTTACAAAAGTTCCCTTCGGTACATAGAATGCCTCCAGATTTTCTACAGAGAACTTATCTCCCATAGGACTTCCTACGAAAATTATCACATCGCCGTCCAGAGGAAGCAGCCCTTCACAGGTAAACTTATGTGCCTCCAGAAAAGCCACAATGTTTTTCTCCTGTTTCTTTACATGGCAGATGGAAATGGTTGGTAAGGTAGATGTACCGAAATCAAGTGTTACTAAATCCGCAAAAAAGTTTTCCGGGAAAATAGAATTTTTCTTCATCTCTTCATTGTCCAGAAGATTCTGGTAAGTTCCATATTTGCGGAATGCCTCTGCTGTCAGCTGTTTTGCTTTAATTGTATACATAAAATTATCCTCCTTAATAATTATAATTGCAACTTCATATTATTTATGGAACATTAGTCCACGATTTTATAAGCTGTGGATTCCCTGCTCATGCGCATTATCAAACTCAATCTCCAGATATCTGGCAACTTCCCGTAATACCGGCAGATAACTTCCGTAAGTACCGCCCAGGTGATGGATATATGGACCGAACATGAGTTTTTCCTCCCAGCGCTTCCAGTCATCTGTCTGCATCCACACATATGTTCCGTTAGTCTCCGGTCCTGTAGTCGTATCTGCTTCTCCAACAAATAAGGAATACTTTCCATCAATGTCATCGAAACGGCACAGTGTTAAATGTCCCTGTTTCAGTTCAAAACGTTCCTGTCCGTCCACCATTCTGGCCTGGCTCTCTGATGCTTTCAGTGAATACGGGAACGGTCCGCAATGCCACAGCAGTTCTGCATTGTCATTCTGAGGATGACGGATGGTCAGATCAGCCAAGAACTCAGAATCTTCATACAGGTTGCAGGCCCTTAAAATCGCTAATGTGATAGCACCGTTTACATCAGTCTCACAAGCCAAAGGATAGCCGCTGTCAGCCATCTCACCTAATACCGTGCAAGGACATACTCCCAGCACTGCCGGGAACGCAGACCAGCATTCAAATGCTCCCACTGAACAGTTATTCTCTTCCATTAAGCTTTCAATTGCCAGCTTGGTTGCTGCTACCTTCTTTACATTCTCCTCTGGCATAGCGGAACAGTCAAGCCTTGCCGTCAGATCCTGATAATAGGCCTCATACTGCGCATTGTTGTCCTCGATCAGCTTTTTAGCACGCTCTGCTACTGCAAATGGGGAAATTGGTACAGTAGTAATTCCAATCCGGTTGATCAGATTTGCCTCATTGGTCATAACACTCATAAAAGGTACTGGACGCTCACCAATCTTAGCTACACGCAGATTCTTCAGGGCTTTCAGAACCGCTGCCACGCGAATGAAATTTTCGTAGCCCTTTGCAAAATCGTCGCTTTCCGTCTCACAGTTCCAGATGTAGCTGTATTTCACTCCATACCGTCTGAGTACCTTGGTCGCTGCGAACATGCCGCATTGGGTATCTCTTCCCCTGACTTCATCGCTATTGGGGCGTTCATCCCTTGCCCCCCATACCAGAGTTGGTACCTTGAATGCCCCTGCAATTTGAGCCACTACCTGTTCTTCACCAAAATCGCAGAATGGAAGAAAAAGCGCATCGATGCCGACCCGGCGGAATTTTTCCACAACTGCAGGAATCTTGGCTGTATCCCACATAATTCCGTTTTCGCACAGCTCATCTACATCGATGATTTCCACTGCTTCAGGCTTTATAGCTCGAATCCTAGCCATAAATTTGTCCTTTTGGCGCTTAGCTTCCTCCATGCTGAGAAAACTTCTTTTGGTAGGTGCCACTCCCAGTACTACTTTCTGCTTATACATATTAAATCCCCCTTTTATAAAATTCTACACGGGCATCAATGTCCGTATAGTTAATAACACCAGTTTCCATAAAATGCTGTGCGGTTTCCAGATCCGGAATACCGGCCCGTCCCCCAATTCTGGTACATTTGATAGCTGATACAGCGCTGGCAAGCTTTGCCGTATATTCTGCTGAATACCCTTTTAACAATCCTGCCAAAAATGCTCCATGATACACATCACCGGCTCCCACTGTATCCACCACATCCACTTTATATGCCGGAAGCTCAAAGTAACCGCCCTTCGTCATTCCGATGCAGCCTTTCTCACCGAAAGTAAACACTACGATCTCCGGCCCCAGCTCCATGACTTTTTTGCAGTTTTCCTGGCGATCTCCGCCATCAAACATGGCGTTGTAAACAAATTCTGATGCAACGAACACATCAATTTTCGGAATCATCTGACGCAGTTCTTCAGAGTCGGAATCTGCATCAATAAAGATTTTTGCTCCAGCCTTTCTGGCAATGTCTACTGCTAAATCCACCACCGGATTCAGCATAGAAATAAACAAATATTTTGTATTGGTCAGATATTCCAGTGGAAGTTCCTCTGCCTGCAGCTGCTCTGCCGTACCCGGATAATAAAGAATGCATCTTCCCATAGTTTCACGGTTGCTCAGCACAATATCGAAATTAGTCGTCTTTCCTTCCCTCTTTTTTAAGTAGGAAGTATCCAGGCCATGATGGATGAAATCCTCATCAACAAATTTTCCGTAAGAATCATCTCCCACGGCACCTAAGACAGCCCCCTTTGCCCCTAATCTGGCAGCAGCCACAATTCCAGTCGCTACTTTTCCACCGCCCTGCCAGCTAATGTTCTGGATTTGCTCAGCTCCATTTGAATCCGGATAAACATCTACGTTTACCGCCAGATCAACGCAAGGACAGTCAATCCCAACCACTTCAAATTTCATGTATAACGCCACCTTTCTTTCTTTTTTTGTTTATGTAATAAATTATTAAAATATTTACCAATCCTACAGCTACCATTCCTGCCGCTAATACCGCGAAAGATAAAGATACTCCCAACCGTTCAGTCATGCAGCCTCCTAAAATACTTCCGACTACCGCTCCGATTCCCGCCTGAACCATAGCCAGCCGGCTTTGTCCTTGTGAAATCTTTCCTTCCTGTACATTCTCGCTGATGAACACCACACAGCTATAATATGTAGTCATATAAGTCACGCTCTGGAGCAACTGAGAAGCCAACATCAGTGGAAGCACTCCGCTGCCTGCCAGCAGCAACCGCGTCGCCATCATGAATACAGAAAATTCCAGCAACCGCACCGCACCAAACTTTTTTACCAAACGGTCGGCAAACAACAGCACTGGCAACTCGCTCATTGCAGATATACAGCTGGAAAGTCCCACAATAAACTGCCCGTAACCTAAGGACATTACATAGACTGAATAGAAGGTTCCTGTAAAGCTAAGCCCTAGCTGCATAACAAATGCCAGCAGCAAAACCAGATAAATCTGCTTTGTCTTAAAAATTTTCCCCCCGAATTTCTGCTTTTTTATCTCAACAGACTGCCTGGTCTTATCTTCCGGAAGCAGCCGGAGAAAAAATGTCAGCAGAAAGAAACCGCAGCTTCCTAAAACAAAGATTAATTCCGGTCGGGCTTTCAAAAAATTCCCCAAAACTAAAGCTGTAATTGCATAGCCGGTTGTTCCACCCATACGGATCTTTGCAAAGTTTGCCTTTTGTCTTGCCGCCTCCTGTGTAACCAATGCATCTGCCAGAGGCAGAATAGATGTCTGAAATACCGTAAAGCATAAAGTTGCTGCCACAAACGCATGAAAACTTACGTGGAGCAGATAGGTGAGAATCGTCAGGCCGCTTCCTATAGTCACAATTATCAGAACTCTTCTGCGTTTTCCCAGCCGGTCACTTATGTAAGCCCACAAAGGTTGGATCAATGTGGAAACCACTGGTCCAATAGCGGTCAGCACGCCTACCTGAAATGGAGTAATCCCCTGCTCCGCATAGTATGCGCCGATAAACGGTGCATACAGTGCTGTAGTCACCCACACAAAGGTATTGACAGCTAATAATTGACCTGCACTTCCTCTCTCCATACGCTTTTCTCCTCTCCTCAAACGGAAGTGTTGATTTCTTAACTGATATCCACATTATATATTCTACAGCTTAGTTTGTAAATATACTTTTATAACTAAATTTAAAAACTATATTTGTGCAGAATTACCAATCGTTGCGTGGACTTTCTAAAAAATTAATGTAAGTTCACATATTACCTTATAAGCCTGAATAACAACAGTAGGTGCCAATGCCCCCACCCCCACAACCAGAAGCTGATCCCTGCTCAGATCTGCTGCCAGAAATACCTTCTGCAGCTGGGGTACAAACAGCACAGCCCCCATAAATACAAGTCCTGCTAAAAGTGCCATTACGCACCAGAGATTGCTCCTTATCCCCAGCGAAAACAGGCTTTTTCTTCCTCTGCAGTTAAAACCGTGGAGCAGTCTTGCAAGGATCAGCGTGGTAAATGCCATAGTGCTGGCAATGGCTTCGCCCCCATTCTCATAGCCTTTTTCCCATGCCCACATGGTAGCGCCTCCAATCAGAACACCCTGAACCAGAACATTAGCCACAAAAGAACAGGTCAGTATCCCTTCCTTTGGATCTCGCGGCAGCTGACACAGAAGATCTTTGTCAGCCGGTTCCATCCCAATGGCAATAGCCGGAAGAGAATCTGTCAGCAGATTGATAAATAGCAGATGTACAGGTGCGAATGGCAGTGGCAATGCTTTTATGGATGTATACAATACACAAAGAATACCTGCCATATTTCCAGACAGCAAAAAACCGATCGCATTTTTAATATTCCGATATACATTCCTGCCATTTGCCACTGCTTTGATGATCGTGGCAAAATTGTCATCTGTCAGTATCATATCCGCTGCATCTCTGGAAACCTCTGTTCCTGACTTTCCCATGGCAATACCGATATCCGCTTTTTTCAATGCAGGGGCATCATTGACCCCGTCTCCGGTCATAGCTGTAATATGCCCTTTTCTCTGCCACGCTTCTACAATGCGGATCTTATGCTCCGGAGA
Source organism: uncultured Clostridium sp. (assembly GCA_900541315.1). Lineage (GTDB taxonomy): Bacteria > Bacillota > Clostridia > Lachnospirales > Lachnospiraceae > Enterocloster. The sequence continues at coordinate 21,799 of UQJF01000013.1, forward strand.
CACTCTGGCATATACGCTGATCTGTTCCAGTTTTCTTTCCAGTGCCTGCTCATCCATCTGCTCCAGTTCCGCTCCTGTTACCGCCAGATCCCCGGAAACAAAGATCTCTATATCAGCCGCCACTGCCACTGCTGTTGCCTTATGATCACCGGTTATCATCACCGTCCGTATCCCCGCCTTTTTCGCCTCTGCAACGGCCCTGCGCGACTGAGGTCTTGGTGGATCAGACATAGCTGCAAGACCCAGAAAAATAAGATTTTCCGCCAGGTCTTCTCCTGCTTTTCTCTCATCTAATGGTCTGCATGCAAGTGCAAGGACACGCATACCTTTTCTTGACCAGGCTGCATTCTGCTGCAAAATTCGGTTTTTGTCTGAAAATAACATGGGACGCCCCCAGGAAGTGCCTTCTGCACTTTCCGGCCTGCGCTTTCCTGAAAAAACCGGATTGACCACATAAGCACATCGGGGCAATAATACATCGGCTGCTCCTTTTACGAATAGAACCTGTTCTCTTCCCTTTATACAAAGTGTCCCCATATACTTTCTTTTAGAATCAAAGGGCAGTTCCAGAAGGCGTTTCCAGCCTTTCCGGATCATTTCCGGTTCTTCTCCTGCTTCCCTTGTCATCTCTAAAAGAGCCTGCTCCAAAGGATCTGATGTTTCTTCCGGCAGACCTCCCCATGCATTATTTGCAAGTACCGCAGTTTCCAGAAATAGGAAATTTTCATGTTTTTTCAGCTGTCTTACCGGCACTTCTTCTCCATTTAAAAACACAGCCTCTGTCCTCAGACGGTTCTGGGTCAGCGTTCCTGTTTTATCTGAACAGATCACAGATACGCAGCCAAGGCTTTCCACTGCCTTCAGATTCTTTATAACTGCATGCTCTTTGGCCATTTTCTGTGTTCCCATTGCCTGGACAATGGTCACAATGGAGCCGAGAGCTTCCGGAATAGCCGCAACTGCCAGTGCCACCGCAAACATAAGGGCATCCAGAACCGGTTCCCTGCGATATAGACTGATCAGAAAGACCACGCTGCAGATTCCCATGATCACCAACGCCAGATGCCCGGAAAACTGGTCCAGACTGACCTGAAGCGGCGTTTTCTTTTCTGTTGTGCGGTTCATTAAAGAAGCGATCTTCCCGATCTGGGTATCCATCCCCGTAGCTGTTGCCACTGCTGTTCCTCTGCCTCCTGTGATCAGAGCACCAGAAAAGACCATATTGCTCTGATCTCCCAGAGCAATATCTTCCTGCTGTGAAAACAGGCTTTTTTCGTTTTTTTCCACATTTAAAGCTTCCCCTGTAAGGGAGCTTTCATTGCAGGTGAGGCCTGTTGCCTGTAAAATGCGGCCGTCTGCTGCTGCTATCCCTCCTGTTTCCAAAACCAGGATATCTCCGGGAACCACCTTGGAAGCAGGTACCATGCAGATCCGTCCTTCCCGAAGGAGCAGTGTGTCTGTAGATGCCAAACGTTTTAAACTTTCCAGGGATCTTCTGGCTTTCTGGTGCTGGACAGTCCCTAAAATGGCATTTAATAAAAGGACCGAAAAAATCACCAGGGCACTTTCCGGATCTCCTGTGACCATAGACACCCCTGCTGCGCCAATAAGGATCATGACTAAAAGGTCCTTAAACTGTCCCAAAAATATCTGCCACCAGGGCATTTCTTCCTGCTCTTTTAAAATATTTTCCCCATATACTTCAAGCCGTTTTTCTGCCTCTTCCTCACTAAGCCCGGTCCTGTTGGTACTAAGACGTTTTAATACTTCCTCCTGAGTCAGACCATACCATTGTTCCATTCCTGCCTCCCTGCAAACCCCATATAGAAAAAAATGAGGATGCCCTGACCAGCCTGGTCTTTACAGCATCCTCATCTGAATGTATATATTGTCTCTTTTTTGATAATACTATCTTTATGCAGGAAAAAACAGGCTTATGACCTGCCGCCAAATATCATTTCAAAAGCAACTCTGTATCCTAAAGGAAGGGAAGCTTCCTCTACATATTCCTCTCTTGTATGAGCACCGGCCCCACTGTAGCAGCCCACACACACGCTTGGGATCCCCATAGAAAGCGGGATATTGCAGTCTGTAGAACCTGAACCAACTCCAGGGCAGATTTCTGTTACTGTCTCTACCGCTGCTTTTGCACGTTCAAGAAGGCATGCCTGACGTTCTTTATCTACATCACCGGAGCATGGACGGATGCCCAGGATCTCATAAGTAATATCAAGACCGGCTGCCTTTGCCTCATTTACTGCTGCCTCAAATTTTTCTTCCATATAAGCCAGATTTACTTTTCTGTCAGAGCGGAACTCGTATAACATGGAAGCTTCCTGGGCAATGGTATTAACAGAAGTGCCACCGGAAATAGTACCCACGTTGTAAGTGGTCTTTCCGCCTTCCGGCACCTTGATCTGATACAGCTTTTCAATGATACCTGCCAGTTTTTCAATGGCATTATCATTGCCGAAATTGCCAAAAGAATGTCCGCCCTGAGTGCGTACCGTCACTTTATAACGGTTAGATCCCACTGCTTCATCTACCAGATGCTCCAGGCTGCCGTCAAAGGTGCAGAAAGTGTTCATACGGCTGCCGTAATCTTCGCAGATCTTTTTAACGCCTTTCAGGTTTCCAAGACCTTCTTCTCCTGAATTGCATACAAAGATCAGTCCAGGTTCTGTTTCCGGCCGGATCTGGTTAAGTTTGCCTTCTTTTATCATAAGAGCAGTATATTTTGCTGCCAGAAGGACACATACAAGGCAGGCAGTGTCATCACCTACGCCCGGACAGCAGATATGTCCGTTTTCCACCTTTAAAGGAAGTTCCGTCTCATCTGGAAAAACTACGTCTGTATGGGCCATATAAACATCCACATTATCCCTTAAAACAGCTGGATAAACTACATTTAATGCCTCATCAATATAGACTCCCTCTGCTCCCTGTTCCTTTAACCAGTTACAGCAAAACTGGGCTCTTTTTTCCTCATGATTAGATGGGGAAGGGATCTTTGCAATGGTAAGAAGCAGGTCATATGCCTCTTTTTCATGTTCCTTGATAAAACGCTCCATAGCTTCGCTTAACATATTACATTCCTTCTTTCCGGTTCTCTTTAGGACCTTTTCTTTTCATTTCTGCCTTTATTTCTGTTTTTGTTTCTGCTTTTGTTTCCGTCTTTGTTGCATTTTCTGCTTCTGTTTTTATTTCTGTTTTTATTTCTGCCTTTATTTCTATCCTTTTCCCTGCCCTGCTTCCTGAATGCTTTTGGATCTGAACTACAGCCTTCTTTTCCGGACATTTAAGTCCGGCAAATACCTGGATAGATCTTGCAAGAACTAGAGCCTCTTTCTGGTCATCCAGAAGTTTTTCTTTGCCTTCCGTAAAAAATCCATTCATGTTATCTTCTGCCGTATCTAATACCTGATGCCAGCTGTATCCTGAAGGAAGATTGGGAAGTGCAAATGTATGTGGCTCCCAATGCATATTATAGGCAGTATAAAAGTACGGTTCTTCGCTGCCATCTGCATTTTCCCCATAAGAAGCACTGTAAAATACCCCCAGCTGGCGGCTGTAGCGTTCAAAGTCCGGACACCAGGCCTTTTCCCCATGGAAAGATACATCCGGCAGACCTACGGACTTATGATCCATTAATGTAGGTTCTGTGCTGCGGTGGAACAGACTGTGCTTTTTGCGGAATGAAATAAGCTCTTTTGTAAACTCATAAAGTCCCTTATGGGCATCTGATAAATTCCAGTTTAACCAGGATATCTCATTGTCCTGACAATAAGCATTATTATTTCCCTTCTGGGTGCGGCCAAATTCATCACCTGCCATGATCAGCGGTGTTCCCTGGCTTAAAAAAAGCATGGTAAGGGCATTTTTAAGCTGGCGTTTGCGCAGTGCAAGGATCTTTTTCTTTCGCACCGGACCTTCTGCACCACAATTCCAGGACTGGTTGTAATCAGTGCCATCATGATTTTCCTCGCCATTGTCCTCGTTGTGCTTGTGATCGTAGGAAACCATATCTAACAGCGTAAAGCCATTGGTATTTGCCATGTAGTTAATAGAAGCTACTGTATCCGGGTTGTCCTTTACATGAAGAGCCACCTGGTTCAACATACCTTCATCGCCTTTTAAGAAGCTGCGCATATCCAGCATAAATCCTGTCTCGTAAGCAGACAGACGCCGACCGGGACCTTTCTTTTCTTCTTTGGATCTGCTGCTTCTGTCTGTTCCCTTTTCCAGCCTCACTTCGTCCCAATTTTTCGCCCAAAGCTTCAGATCAGCAAGGTAAGGATCCTTTACAATAGTTTCCAAAGGAGCATAACCCACTATATGTATACCATCTACATGATACTCTGCCGCCCAGAAGCGCAGCACATCTACCACATAGGAAGGCGACTGTGTCCCATCAAAGTATAACTCAATGACCAGTTCCATTCCTGCTTTATGTAATGCTTTTACCAGAGTCTTAAACTCCTTTACCGGGTCTTTTTTCTGTCCCGGTGCTGCGCCTGCATAAGCAGCTTTTGGCGCAAAGCTGTGGCCGCAGCAGTAGCCCCAGTAATTTATCTTTCCGGGAACATCTTCCATGACTTCATCAAATTCTACAGGCGGCATCATTTCTACTGTGGTAATGCCCAGTTCTTTCATATAAGGGATCTTATCTGCGACCACTCCAAATGTTCCCCGCTTCCAGCTTTCCCCTTTAAAGGAAGCATGCTTTGAAAACCCTCTTGGATGTATCTTGTATACAATGCACTCATTAGCCGAAATTTTAGGCCGTCTGTCCTCTTCCCAGTCAAAGTCTTCTTTCACTGCTTCAAAAGGTGTGTGCAGCGCCCGTGCTGCTGCCTTCTCATCTCCCCATTTTTCCCGTCCTGTAAAACAGGTTCCAAATGGATCTGGAATTTCTTTTTCTTCTTCCTCAAAGGCATATTCCAGACCTGTAAAATCTCCTTTTACCGTCATATAATGCACATTTCCCATACGGGCATTTTCCGGAAATGCAAGTCTGGCCATCCGTTTTCTGCTTCCCTTTTCAAAAAGCAGCAATGCCGGTTTTTTCTCAGAAACAAATGCCACATCAAATCCCCCCTGAGTCTTTGTCACTCCCAGGGGATAGATTTTTCCCTCATTTGTCTCTATGCTATACTCTCTTTTCATATATTGCGCCTTTCAATCCCATTTCCTTTATTTGCGCTATCAAATCCCGCTGCGCGGCATTGCCGCAAAGAAACCGCCTCTCAGATTTTGGCCTATTTCTGGCTTTCGATCTGCTCCACCAGATCCGTCAGATACATCCACCTGTCCATTTTCTCCTCCAGCTGTGCTTCTTTTTCTGTTTTTTCCTTCATCAGCTCATTCAGACGTGTATAATTGCTGGCAGACTTTTCAATCTCTGTTTCCAGGGCTGCTATAGCTTCTTCCAGACCCGCAATATCTCCTTCAATGGTCTCCCATTCTCTCTGCTCTTTATAGCTTAAACGCAGCTTTTTCTGGGCTCCGGAAGTCTCCTTCCAGTTGTTTTTATTCACTGCCTTTGCGTTCGGATCATTATCTTCAACGGCATTTTTGTCTGAAGCTTTGCCCAAACCTGCATTTCCGCTGATCTGTGGATGACGCTCATTCCATGCACGCTGATAATCGGTAAAACCGCCTTCATACTGCTGCACCACCCCATTTCCCTCAAAAGCGAAAATACGGTTTACCACACGATCCAGAAAATAACGGTCATGAGATACAGTGATAACGATACCCGGGAATGTATCCAGGTAATCTTCCAGTAAGATCAATGTCTGGATATCCAGGTCATTGGTAGGCTCGTCCAGGATCAGTACATTTGGCGCTTCCATGAGGATACGCAGAAGGTACAGACGACGTTTTTCACCTCCTGAAAGCTTTCCGATGGTTGTATACTGCATACTGGATGGGAACAGGAAACGTTCCAGCATCTGGCTGGCGCTGATGCTGCCGTCTTTTGTTTTTACATATTCTGCTGCATTGCGGATATAGTCGATCACCTTCAGGTTCTCATCCATGGCCTCATTTTCCTGGGAGAAATAGCCCAGTTTTACAGTCTGTCCGATCTCTACTGTACCGGAATCCGGTTCTACCCAGCCGGCAATGATCTTCATCAACGTAGACTTTCCGCTTCCGTTCTGGCCGATAATACCTACACGGTCATTTTTCAAAAAGATATAGGTGAAATCCTTCATCAGCACCTTATCCCCATATGATTTGCAGATATCCTTCAGCTCTACAGTGGTACGTCCCAGACGGCTTCCAATAGACTCCAGCTGTACATTTCTGTCATACTCCGGACCTTCCTGGTCACGCAGCTGCTCATATCTTTGGATATGGGCTTTCTGCTTGGTAGAACGGGCTCTTGCACCGCGCTGCATCCAGGCAATCTCTGTGCGCAGGATAGACTGGCGCTTGCGTTCTGCTGCCTCTGCCATGCTTAAACGTTCTGCCTTTAATTCCAGATATTTCTCATAACCGCCCTGATAACTGTACAGCTTTCCTTTGTCCAGCTCAACAATACGGTTGGTAACACTATCCAGGAAATACCGGTCATGGGTGATCATTAAAAGAGCACCCTTAAAGGACTTTAAATAACCTTCCAGCCAGTCAGCCATCTGACTGTCCAGGTGGTTGGTCGGCTCGTCCAGTATTAAAAGATCCGCTGTACTTAAAAGAACGCTTGCAAGAGCCACGCGCTTTCTCTGGCCACCGGAAAGAGTCTCCACTTTTGCGTCAAAATCTTCAATCTCCAGGCGGTTTAACATGGACTTTGCAGAAGCCTTTAATTCTTCCACAGAGCTGAAATGAGGCTCATTTTTATTGTCCCTTACAATACTGTCAAGAATGGTATCTCCAGGAGTAAACTCCGGGATCTGGGGCAGATAGCGGACATACAGGCTACGCCCCTTTACAACCGTACCGCCGTCCGGCTCCTCTAAACCTGCCACAATGCGCAGCAACGTAGATTTTCCTGTGCCATTGATGCCGATAAGACCTACTTTTTCCCCTTCGTTGATGGAAAATGCAGTATCATTAAACAGCAGGCGTTCTGTATAGGATTTTGTTAAATGTTCTATGGTAAGTAAATTCATGCGGTGATTATTCCTTCATTATTTCTTCATTATTTCTTCGTTTTAGTCTCCAAAAAAAGTATAGCACAAAGAAAAAACCGCGGCTACCTTTTGATCACTAATTCCACCGGACAATGGTCGGAACCAAACACCTCTGTATAGATCTTTGCACTCTCTAAGTCATCTTTTAAGCTCTCGCTGACACAGAAATAGTCAATACGCCAGCCTGCGTTCTTTTCCCTTGCTTTAAAACGGTAGGACCACCAGGAGTAGATTCCTTCTGTATCCGGGTAAAAATAGCGCCAGGTATCAATAAAACCGGCATTTAAAAGATCCGTAAACTTGCCTCTTTCTTCATCTGTAAAGCCTGCATTTTTCCGGTTGGTCTTTGGATTTTTCAGGTCGATCTCCTTGTGGGCTACGTTTAAATCTCCGCAGAAGATCACCGGCTTTTTTTCCTCTAACGTCTTCAGATATGCCCTGAATGCATCTTCCCAGGTCATACGGTAGTCCAGTCTGGCAAGACCGTCTTTGGAGTTTGGTGTATAGCAGGTAACGATGTAATATTCCGGAAACTCAGCTGTGATCACTCTGCCTTCGTGGTCATGTTCCTCAATACCAAGACCATAGGAAACAGAGATCGGCTCTTCTTTTGTGAACATGGCCGTGCCGGAATATCCTTTTTTTTCAGCATAATTCCAGTACTGGTGATAGCCCCGCAGATCCAGATGGATCTGACCTTCCTGCAGCTTGCTTTCCTGTATACAGAATACATCTGCATCTGCCTCATTGAAAAAGTCCATAAAACCTTTTCCCACACAGGCACGCAGACCATTTACATTCCAGGATATGAGTTTTTTCATGATGTTCTCCTTTGCTGTATATCAATTTCCCCACCTTATATATGGGGAAACCAGTTGTACTCCACTGCCCCGTGAAGCAGGGCAAAAGTACTCAATTATTCTTAGTACATCATTTACGAAACGATGTACTACTCCGGATACACTAATCTTGACTCCGGGAACTCATCAATATGTGTCAGCACCTTCAGATACTTTACTGCCAGGTATTTTGCCATGCCAAGGTTCATGTCCAGATAATTGCCGCAGTCCTTTGGTGATGCCCCAGGTACTTCACCTTCAAAATCACGGACAAATCCGTACATTTCCACCACTAAAGGCAGAATGTCCTTTGACTCATAATCACCTGCCAGCAAGAGATAAAAACCGGTTCTGCAGCCCATTGGTCCAAAGTATACAGTCTTATCCCCAAATTCCTTATGGTTTCTTAAAAAGGTTGCACCTAAATGCTCAATGGTGTGCATTTCTGCGGTATTCATAACAGGCTCTTCATTGGGGGAAGTCATGCGCAGATCAAAGGTGGTAACAGTGCTGCCACCCACTTTGTCCTTTCTGGATACGTAAACTCCCGGCTGTAATTTTATATGGTCGATGGTGAAACTTGCAATCTTTTCCATGGTCATTTCCTCTTTTCTTTCAATTCTTCTCTTGTTTTCCGCTTATTTTTCCTTACATTTCCAGTGCTGCATATTCCTGCAATATGGAGAAATACTCCCTGAGAATGGCAGAAAGGCAGGTCCCAGCAATTCCCGGTTCCTGCCCTCCTTACTCTTATCGTTCTTTATGCATTATATCTCTTTTCAGGCGGTGCATATTCCTGCACGGCGTAGCCGTACAAGAAGCATCAAAGATCACTCCGATGTGAAATTTGACACAAAAAGCTGCTACAAGCAAACTTGACACTGCTTCTTGTGTCAGACTTCCCGCCGCCCTGATAGTTATCGTATTAATCGTCTTCCTCGTCACTTTCAGTTACAGTGAAGGTAAATCTCTTACGTGCCATTTCATCGCTTTCCAGATATTCATCATAGGTAGTGATCTTATCGATCAGCTTGCCGTTAATGATCTCCATGATACGGTTGGCAGTGGTCTGTACGATCTGGTGGTCACGGGATGAGAAGATCATCACACCCGGGAACTTGATCATACCGCGGTTCAATGCGTCAATAGACTCCATATCCAGATGGTCAGTCGGCTCATCTAACATCAGTACATTTGCACCGGAGATCATCAGCTTTGATAACATACAGCGGACTTTCTCACCACCGGATAATACCTTAACCTTCTTAACGCCGTCTTCACCTGCAAACAGCATACGTCCTAAGAATCCACGTACATAGGTTACGTCCTTCTCAGGAGAATACTGGGTCAGCCACTCAACAATGGTATCATCATTTGCAAACTCAGCAGAGTTATCCTTCGGGAAGTAAGACTGGGTAGTTGTAAGTCCCCACTTATAACTTCCTTCATCTGGTTCCATTTCGCCGGAAAGGATCTTAAATAATACAGTCTTTGCACGCTCGTTTGGTCCAACTAAAGCAACTTTGTCCTCTCTTCCAAGGATAAAGGAGATATCATCTAAGATCTTCTCGCCGTCAATGGTCTTGCTTAAATGCTCTACTGTAAGAACTTCATTTCCGATCTCACGGGCCGGACGGAAGTCGATATATGGATACTTTCTGCTGGATGGCTTAATGTCATCTAACTGGATCTTCTCTAAGGCTCTCTTACGGGAAGTAGCCTGCTTGGACTTAGAAGCATTTGCAGAGAACCGCTGGATAAATTCCTGTAATTCCTTGATCTTCTCTTCCTTCTTGCGGTTTGCTTCCTTCATCTGCTTGATGATCAGCTGGCTGGACTCAACCCAGAAGTCATAGTTACCAGCATACAGCTGGATCTTGCCGTAGTCGATATCAGCGATCTGTGTGCAGACCTTATTTAAGAAATAACGGTCATGGGATACTACGATAACGGTATTCTCAAAGTTGATCAGGAACTCCTCTAACCATGCAATAGCATCCAGATCCAGATGGTTGGTAGGCTCGTCAAGAAGCAGGATATCAGGATTTCCAAACAGTGCCTGTGCCAGTAAAACTTTGACCTTCTGGGCACCTAACAGAGTGTTCATCTGTGCATAATGGAATTCAGTTCCGATGCCCAGACCATTTAACAGGTTTTCTGCATCAGACTCTGCTTCCCATCCATTCATGGTAGCAAATTCGCCTTCCAGTTCTGCTGCCTTGATGCCATCCTCATCTGTGAAGTCTTCCTTCATATAGATGGCTTCCTTTTCCTTCATGATCTGGTACAGTCTTGCATTTCCCATGATAACAGTATCCAGAACGGTATACTCATCATATTTGAAATGGTCCTGCTGTAAGAAGGAAAGTCTCTGTCCCGGAGTAATGGCAATATCACCGCTGGTTGGCTCTAACTGTCCGGAAAGGATCTTTAAAAATGTAGACTTTCCGGCGCCGTTTGCACCGATCAGTCCATAACAGTTGCCTTCTGTAAACTTGATATTTACATCTTCAAACAATGCCTTCTTTCCTACACGAAGGGAAATATTATTCGCACTTATCATGTCATTTACCTTTCTTATAAATAAATCTATTGTTTTTGTTTCCGCTAAAAGAGGGGGCATTTGCTGTCCCCTCTTTTCTGTCTTATGTACTTACAGGATAACCTGAAAATACATTCTTCGCTCAATATCAGATTGTACAGGGAAACACAGCATTTTGCAAGGTCTTTTTACAGGAAATTTCCCATTTGCAGACTATTTATAAGCTGTTTCTCCGTCAGTTATCCGCTGATGCCGGTGATCCGTTCATCAGCTGCCAGCTTTAACAGCATTGCATTCTTATCATATAAAGGCGGATACACTACTTCCATTTCTATCTTTGTGCCATTCTTGCCTTTTCCCACCTTCAGATTTGAAATCTTGACCTTTTCTTCTGAAAAATGCGTCTGGATATCCACGATCACATTTTCATAATCCGTACAGGTCATTTTAAGAAAACCGCGGATCGGCTCCGCAGTAAGGAAAGAAGTTCTGTGAAGGATCTCCTGGATCGCCACTACCAGGATACCGGCGCAGACACCAATACCATACTTTCCTGCTCCCACTGCCATTCCCACACCAGCTGTAGTCCAAAGTCCCGCTGCTGTAGTCAGACCGCTTACTGTATTATTTCGCACAAAGATCACACCTGCACCCAGAAAACCTACACCAGATACGATCTGTGCCGCCACACGGGATGAATCTACCTTTTCTACATCGTAAAAACCATACTTGGATACTACCATCATAAGCGCCGCCCCCAGCGCTACGATAGCATGAGTCCTCATACCTGCGCTTTTATCACGGTTTTTTCGCTCATAGCCGATCATATATCCCAGTATACTGGCTACGATAACACGTAAAAACAACTCCGCATCTGACGGTATTCCTATTTTTGTGATCATTTCTGCTACCATTTTTAGTCCCTCCATTTCAGTCTGTTAAAATGTCACTTTTTACAATATTTCCCTGTTAAAATAATGTTATATTATAACATATTACAAGTATATTTTAAAGTAATATGGAAACAGAAATTTACATTTTCTTTACATAGTTTCAGGGAATAAAAACCTTAAAGGAATCTTAATTGAATTTTCTTTACCAGAATGTTACCATCAACATAGAATCACCTATATCACCTGTTTTGGAACTATTCTGAAACAGACTGAGATATAAGAACATAAAGGAGAGTGTTATGATCATGAAAAAAAGACATGCATATAATCTTGCGATCCTGCTTGCAGCCGGTACTATTATGATATCCGCCTGCGGCAAAAAACCAGATGCGCCTGCTGATACAACAGTACCTGCACAGACCGAAAGCCAGACTGAGACTTCTGCCGAAGGAACTTCCAGCCCGGAAGAAACTTCATCTGAAACGCAGGTTCCGGAAGATACAGAAAGCAGCAAATTCTATATGCTCCAGGGAACCATTACAAAAACTGAAAAAGACGGCTCTGCATTTACCTTACTGGCTGACGACGGAAAAGAGTATAAGATTGCTCTTTCTGATATTCATGATGTAGAAACAGAGATTGAAAAGAACACCCAGATCGCCATCGCCTGTATGAAGGACCCTTCCGGCGATCCCGAAAAAAGCACCTACATTTGTGCCTTCCCAGAGCAGGAGGAATGGACCATCTCTACCGATGAAGGCATCACTACCAGCAACGCCATGAGTACCTTCATGATCCAGACAACAGACGGCAGAGAAATCGGCTTTATCAAAGATAACTGCCCATCTGACGAAGATGCACTTACCAGTGACAGCGGGGATTCTGTGATCGTCACTTACGTTACTTCTGATAATGCGAATTTCCCGTTGGAGATTCGCAAAGGGAAATAAAGCTTTAGCTTCTTTGTAGATGCAAGATAAGAAAAAACGAGTGGTAGTTTTATAGATCATCACTCGTTTTTATTAGTTCAAATATATCTTCATAATTAGGATTTAGTTCAATAGGGTCCGAAAGGGCTCCTCCATGTATAAACGCATTCACGGCAATTTTGTCCATTTTGCTCCGCCGCCGATTAGTCAGGTCTCCGGCAAACTCGCTCACTGCGTTCGCTCAAACAGTGCCTCCAACCTGC
>UQJF01000014.1 GCA_900541315.1 uncultured Clostridium sp.
CACACTCAAATCCGCATCCTACGTGATTAGTACAGTTATTTACGAAACGATGTACTAGCCGCGGCAAGCAATAACTTCCACAGTATCCAGCGCAGTCTTCACCATCTCATCGATCTTTTCTTCCAGATGACGCTCAGAATTTCTGATCACCTTAAGATTTGGCTTTGTAACCGGGTGCTTTGCTACGAAAATAGTACAGCAGTCCTCATATGGCTGGATTGAAGTCTCATAAGTACCGATCTTCTCAGAAACATCCACGATCTCCTGCTTATCAAATCCGATCACCGGACGGAAAACAGGCATAGTGCACACTTCATTAGTAGAAGCCAGTGACTGTAACGTCTGTGAAGCCACCTGTCCGATACTCTCACCAGTGATCAGCGCAATAGAACCTGTCTTCTCAGCGATCGCCTGTGCAATACGCATCATATAACGGCGCATGATAATGGTCAGCTCCTCATGTGGGCACTGCTCATAAATATAAAGCTGGATATCTGTAAAATTAACTATATGCAGATTGATGGGGCCTGAATAACGTGCTACCAGATTTGCCAGATCAACTACCTTCTGTTTTGCTCTCTCACTGGTATATGGCGGCGCATGGAAATAAACAGCATCGATCTTCACTCCACGTTTTGCGATCATATAGCCTGCAACCGGGCTGTCAATACCGCCGGAAAGCAACAGCATTGCCTGTCCATTGGTGCCAATAGGCATACCGCCTGGTCCTGGGATCATCAGGGAGAACAGGTTCACTTTCTGGCGTATCTCCACGCGAAGAAGTACATCCGGATGATGTACATCCACTTTCATCTGTGGGAAAGCCTCTAAAATTGCCTCACCCATATCCCGGTTGATCTGCTCAGAACTTACAGGGTACTGCTTATCCCCTCTTCTGGCATCTACCTTAAAAGTAATATTTTTGTCCGGATATACCTGATCCATATATTCTACTACATGCTTTTTCAGGTTCTCATAATCCTTATCCTCGATCTGCACCATAGGGCAGATATCAGCGATACCAAATACACGCTTTAACGCTTCAATGGTATCATCATAATCATACTCTCCTAAAGCCTTTACATAAATACGGCCGGATTCCTTTGTAACATCAAACTCACCGTCTACAGAGCTTAAAGCATAACGGATCTGACGGATCAGGGCATCTTCAAACATATATCTGTTTTTACCCTTTGTGCCGATCTCTGCATACTTGATCAAAAATGACTGATACTGCATAATACTTCCTTTCTTTTGTTTTTATCTAGGCTCACAAACCTGCGCTGACGCGCTTATCTGCCTGCTATTTTATAGTAAATCTCCTAAGCACCGGCAGAAGCTCCTTTAAAACATCCACTGCATAGTCGATCTCTTCTTTTTTATTAAACATCCCAAAACTGAATCTTAAAGTAGAATCCAGTAATTCCTTTTTCACCCCGATCGCCTTTAAAGTACCGCTGATGGCCGGATGATTAGATGAGCAGGCAGAACCGGAAGAAACATAGATACCTTTTTCTTCCAGGGCATGAAGAAGTACCTCGCTTCTTACCCCCTCAAAGCTTAAACTTACGATCTGCGGAGCCCCTTCTGTGCCCTTTAAACTATTGACTGTAACGCCTTCCATTTCAGACGCCCTAAGGATCAGATAGTCCTTTAAGCCTGTAAGATACTCCATCTTGGCACTGTGGTCTGTATACATTTCTTTTGCTGCCACGCCAAGACCTGCAATACCGGGAACATTTTCTGTACCGGAACGCATATCCTTCTGCTGGCCGCCTCCATAGATCAGAGGACGGATCTTTACCTTTTCATCAATATATAAGAAACCAACGCCCTTTGGCCCATGGATTTTATGTCCGCTGACACTTAACAGGTCAATGCCCTGTTTTTTGGGACGAATCACCATTTTCCCATATGCCTGGATAGCATCTACATGAAATACGGTCTTTGGATTTTTTCCATGTACCAGACGCCCGATCTCATCAATTGGTTCAATAGCGCCGATCTCATTATTTACATACATAACAGACACTAAAATAGTATCCGGACGCAAAGACTGCTCCAGTTCTTCCAGTGAAATATGTCCATTGTGATCCACATGAAGATAAGTCACCTCAAAACCTAAGGACTCCAGAAATGCCAGCGGCTGATACACAGAGGCATGCTCGATCCTGGTGCTGATAATATGCTTTCCTGCTCTCTGGTTTGCCAGGGCCGTACCAATAAGTGCCATGTTATTAGACTCTGTACCCCCGGATGTAAACAGGATTTCTTTGTCTTTTACCTTTAAGGTTTTTGCAATATCGGCTGCAGCCTGACGGATGTATTTCTCTGCCTCCATGCCTTTTGTATGCTTAGCAGAAGGATTTCCGAAATCTTCCATCAGTGTTTTTACCATAATATCCCGGACAGAGTCCAGAGCCTTTGTTGTGGCTGAATTATCAAAATATGCTTCCATTAAAATGCTCCTTCCAGCTTCATCATCAAAAGAGCCAGTATAGCAGGACCTGCTGTTTCTGTGCGCAGGATCCGTTTTCCAAGGCTTACAGGCTTTACTCCCATTTTCAGGGCAAGTTTAATCTCTTCCTCATCAAATCCGCCTTCAGGTCCGATAAACACTGCGATCTGCTGTCCTGGTGCCAGTCTGCCTAATACCTGCTTTATTCCGTCCATTCCCTTTTCCAGCTCATAGGGGATCATGGACAGATCAAATTTCTGCTCTTCTATATAGGAAAATGCCTCTTTTAAGCTCATCACCATTCCCACTTGTGGGATATAGCTGCGCTTTGACTGCTTGGCTGCACTTTCTGCAATAGCCTGCCAGCGGCGTACCTTTGCCTCTGCTTTTTTTGCGTCCAGCTTCACCACTGCATTTCTGGTGGCAACCGGAATCACACCTGCAGCCCCCAGTTCCACAGCCTTCTGGATGATCACTTCCATTTTATCTGATTTTGGCAGTCCCTGAAAGAGCCATATTCTGGAAGGAAGCTCTTTGCTGTCTTCGTTTTCAGAAAGGATCTCTAAAATCCCTTCTCCCTCTGCATAGCTTTCTATCTGACAGTTATAATCTTTTCCTGTACCGTCGCTGATAAGCACTGCTTCCCCGGTCTTCATGCGGAGCACATTTTTCATATGGTTCAGATCTGCTCCTGTGATCTTTACCTTTCCCTCTCCAATGGCAGAAGGATCCACAAAAAAATGATACATGTAAGGCTCCTATTTCTTTCTTGCAGTAACAGAGAGCCATTCTCCCTGATAAGTGATCTCTACAACTTCCAGTTCTTCACTGGCAGCAAATGCAGCCCGAACTGCTTCTTCCTTCAGGTTGATAATACCGGAAGTAATGAAATATCCACCCTTTTTCAAGTGTACCGGGAT
The DNA here is from genome assembly GCA_900541315.1 of uncultured Clostridium sp. Taxonomy (GTDB): domain Bacteria; phylum Bacillota; class Clostridia; order Lachnospirales; family Lachnospiraceae; genus Enterocloster. The sequence goes on from UQJF01000014.1 coordinate 3,379, forward strand.
CTCTTTTACCAGCATGATGATAACATCTGCTAAAATATTAGCAACTACGATATCATATTTCTCATATCCGGCCCAGTCCTGAACAGCCTTGTCATCAATGATATTTCCCTGAAGTACATGGAAACGGTCGCTGCTTATATCGTTGGAAGCCAGATTTTCACCAACAGCTGTAATGGCATTTTCATCCAGATCTGTTCCCCAGACTTCCTTTGCACCCAGTTTTAAAGCAGTAATGCCTAAAATACCACTTCCCGTTCCTACATCCAGGATCTCGCTTTCGCTGTGGACATATTTTTCCAGCTGGCGGATGCAAAGCTGAGTCGTTTCATGCATACCGGTTCCGAAAGCAGTTCCCGGATCGATCTGTACTAACAGCTTGTCCTTGTGTTCTTCCGGAATAGTCTCCCAGGTTGGCTTGATCAGGATATGATCTACTGTAAAAGGCTTAAAATACTGCTTCCAGTTGTTGATCCAGTCCTTATCTTCCGTTTCAGAAGCTTCGATGGAACGCTGTCCCAGATTTGTATATGCAGCCAGCTCATCCAGTCCTTCTTCCACACGGCGAAGCGTCTCCTCTACCTGGTCATCATCATCCAGATAAAAGCTTACCTTTGCAACACCTTCATCCGGCGGAAGCTCCGGAAGGATATCTATGAACATGCCTTTTGTTTCTTTTTCTGTAAGAGGCACATTATCTTCTACTTCGATGCCCTCAATACCCACATCATCCAGCATGCTGCTTACCAGATCAACTGCTTCTGTGGTAGTAGTCAGAGTGAATTTTTTCCACTTCATAATGCATTTCTCCTTTTAATGACCCGTCAGAATTTTTATAAATAAGATCCCCAGTACCACCAGAACAACCGGACGGACGATTTTCTGGCCATCATGGACTACCAGCCCTGAGCCCAGGTAATTGCCTGCTACAGAACAGGCTGCTGCTGCCAGTCCCAGAGGATAATAAACATTTTCTGCTATAATAAATGTCACCAGTGCTGCCACATTAGATGAAAGATTAATGATCTTCGTCTGTGCGGATGCGCCGCGGGTATCCATTTTTGCTGCTCCTGTAAATACAAGCAGTAAAAAAGTTCCTGTACCCGGTCCATAAAAACCGTCATAACAGCCGATGAAGAAAGCCGCGGTCACAGAAATCAGAAACATCTTTTTGTAAGGAACGGTTCCTGTATTTTCATCTTCTCCCATGTTTTTGTTTTTTAATACATGATAAGCTACGATCGGAAGGACCACGATCATCATATGCCGGATCACAGAATCTGAAACCAGCAACGACACCTTTGCTCCCAGAACAGAACCTGTCATAGCACAGACTGCCGATGCTATGGCCATTTTCATTTTTCCTTTTAAATAACCATGTTTTAAAAGTCTCACCGCAGAAATGGAAGTTCCTATGGTAGAACCCATTTTATTGGTTCCAAGAGCCAGATGGGCCGGAACCCCTGCGATCAGATATCCAGGGAGAGAAATAAGTCCCCCGCCTCCGGCAATGGAATCTACAAGACCTGCCAGAAATACCAACGGGCAGACGATCAGATAAGCTGTCACAATTATTTCCTCTCTTTCGTACAGTACAAAGCAACTCATATCTTAACACAGTTTAAATGCACTGGCAATAAAAGGCCGCTTATTTTTGCATATTCTTCCCTTTACTCCTGCGCTTTCACTGCCCAGCGAAGCTTTGTAGACTTAGCCCTTCCGTTTTTGGCACATTCTTCTGCAGACGGGCGGATCACATCCTGGTTGATCTGGCTGTAGATCCCGGCTTTTAAGCCTTCTTTAAAGGCTTTCTTTACCAGGCGGTCTTCGCCGGAATGGAAGGTAAGGATCGCAGCTCTCCCCCCTGGCTTTAATGCACCTGGAAGTTTATCCAAAAATGCATACAATACCTCAAATTCACTGTTAATATCAATGCGCAGTGCCTGGAAGGTACGCTGGCAGGATTTCTTTACCGCCTCTTTTTTCTCTGCTTCCGGCAGGAAAGAAAGTGCTTCTTCAATCACTTCTTTTAACCGGGTAGTTGTTTCAATGGGTCTGCCATGCTTCTTCTCATTCATCACTTTTCTTGCGATCTGCTCTGCATATGGCTCATCTGAGTTTTCCACCAGCATTCCCTTTAATTCTTCAAAATTAAGTTCTTTTAAACGCTCCGCCGCAGTTTCTCCTTTAGAAGGATCAAGACGCAGGTCCAGCGGGCCTTCATTTTTAAAAGAAAAACCTCTGTCTGGATTGTCGATCTGCATGGAAGAAACTCCCAGATCAGCTAAAACAAAGTCAAATCCCCCTGCTTCCTCTGCCACCTGGTCAATATTTGCAAAATTTAAATGCTTAATAGTTAAAATATCCGGTCCAAAGCCTTTATCTGTCAGACGTTTTCTGGTTTTTTCCATTTCAATGGTATCCACATCCAGAGCATATATGTGGCCTTCGCCCTTTAAGCAGGCTAACATATGGCTGGTATGACCACCATATCCCAAGGTTGCATCCAATCCGGTCTGTCCAGGCTGGATGTTCAGGAAATCCAAAATTTCCTTTACCATAATAGAAATATGCATACCTGCAGGTGTACTGCCCTTACTAATGACCTTTGCAATGGTATCCCCGTATTTTTCCGGCTGGAGTTCTTTGTATTTCTCTTTATAGGATCTTGGATGAGTTCCTTTGTAACGGACACGGCGCTTATGAGGTGTTTGTGGAGTTTCTGCCTGGTCTGCTGTTCCTGGGGTTTTACCAGCACCTTTTAAATTGTTCTCTTCCATATTCTTCTCCATTTTTCTCCTTCTTATCTTTATGTACTCTCGCTGTACTCTCAAAATCTTTACAACATCTTTACAAAAAGGTATCAGATCACAGTTTTATGCCTGTTCTCTGATCGCTGCCAGGAAACGTTCTCCATATTTCTCATATTTAAACTCTCCCACACCAGATACAGAAAGCATTTCTTCCTTATTTGCAGGCTTTATAATACACATATGGGCCAGTGTCTTATCAGAAAATACAATATAAGGAGGAACTTTTTCTTCTTTGGCGATCTGTACCCGAAGCTTTCGCAGCATTTCAAATAATGTTTCCTCTGCCTCTGTAAAATCACCTGCTCCGGCCAGGGCGCTCTTTTTCTTCCTGCTCTTCTTCTGTGTTTCCTGCTCACTTTTTGTCTGCTCTTTTGCCAGCTTCATCCATACTGTTTCTTCATTATTTAACACAGATCCGGCCTTAGTCGTCAGAAGTAAAACTGCATATTCATCATTGGTAGCTGTAATATACCCGTCTAACTGCAGCTGGTTTAAAATCTGGCGCAGACGGTATACCGGAACTTTCGCCAGTGAGCCATACTCTGGATTTTCATTCATCCCATAGCCCCGGATCTTAGCCGTATTTGCTCCATGGACTGTATCAATGATCACTGTTGCCCCATATCTCTGTCTGCTGGTTTCAATACAGGAAAGAAGTGCTTTTGCCATCTCTGTTATATCAGTATTTTCAAATTGCGTAAGACAATTGGAACAGTTTCCGCAGTAATTACTGCCGTATTCCCCAAAATAACGTAGGATATAATCCCGCAGACACTCATGGGTAAAGCAGTAAAAGGTCATTTTTTTCAGACGTTCTCTGTCCCGCTCCATAACTAACTGTCTTGTCATAGGGTCTAAGGCTTCATTATCCTGATTATGGTCAATGAAAAACTGGTTCGTAATTACGTCCTGTCCCCCGTAAAGAAGAATGCACTCCGCCGGTTCTCCATCGCGGCCTGCTCTTCCTGCTTCCTGGTAATAGGATTCCATATTTTTCGGCATATTATAATGAATAACAAAGCGCACATTGGACTTATCAATTCCCATTCCAAAAGCATTGGTAGCTACCATGATCCGCACATTGTCATAGATAAACTCCTCCTGATTGTGCTTTCGCTCCGCATCACTTAAGCCTGCATGGTAGCGGGTGACAGAAAAGCCTTCTTTGATCAGCTTTTCACATACTTCTTCCACGATCTTGCGGGTAAGACAATAGACAATGCCGCTTTCTGCCTTATGCTGCTCTAACAGCTCTACTAATGCCTGATATCTGTCTTTAGGTGTCTGTACTCCAAAATACAGATTGGTCCGGTCAAAACCGGTGGTTAAAACTTCTGGTTCCTGAAGCATAAGAATGTCTATGATATCATCCCTTACCTCTGCAGTTGCAGTAGCCGTAAAAGCACTGACTACAGGCCGCTTTGGAAGACGTTTAATAAAATCTACGATCTTCAGATAACTTGGCCTAAAATCCTGTCCCCACTGGGAAACACAATGTGCTTCATCCACTGCCACCATGGAAATATTTACCTGTGGATCTAAGGCAAACCGAAGAAAATCCTCTGTTACCAAACGCTCCGGCGCTACATATATAATAGGATATCTTCCCGTTCTGGCTAATTCCAGTACCTTTCTATATTGACCAGGCGTAAGAGAACTGTTTAAATAAGCTGCCAGTATACCAGCCTGGTTTAAGTTGCTTACCTGGTCTTTCATTAAGGATATAAGAGGCGAAACCACAAGTGTGATCCCGCCCATCATAAGTGCCGGTATCTGATAGCAAAGGGACTTTCCTGCCCCCGTTGGCATGATGCCAAGGACATCTCTTCTTTCTAAAATGGCACCTATCAGTTTTTCCTGTCCATCCCTAAAGGTATCATATCCAAAATAATGCTTCAAGATCTCGTATTGATTCATATTTATGCCTGATTCTTTCCGCAGCACTTTTTATACTTTTTGCCGCTTCCACATGGGCATGGATCATTTGGATAGATTTTTGTAGTCTTACGGACTACCTGTCCATTTGCCTTGCCCTGATTTAAAAGACCTGCTGCAATGTCCGTATTTTTCTTCTCTGCAGCCATGCGCACTGCCAGTCCATCTGCGCTAAATCCCCTGTTGCACCATAAATGTTCTGCATTGGACAGCTCCATTGCATAGCGCAGTGGTTCTTTTGCATCTTTGATATCCTCAAAAGATGCTCCGATCTGTCTTAAGGTATTTAAAACAAACTGAATCTGCGCCTGAGGATCTGGCTCTGCTCCGCCTTTTCCTACATCTGTTCCCATATCACGAAGCTTTGCAATAAAGGCTTCTAAGTATACCTCCGGGGTAGTCCCTGCTGCCTGTGCCGCTGCTTCTAATTCTTTTCCATATTTTCCCTTCAGATAGTTTCTTAAATTCTTTTCTGCAGTGGAGATCACATGGTAGTCTTCGTTTACATACTTTAAAAATTCTTCTTTTGCTGGAAGGTACATTGGCTTGTCCATGGTGTCACGCAGCAGCTTTCTGTAGGAAGTTTTCTCCCCTGCAGATGCAAAAAACTGGTCGAAATCCTTTTCCTCCACGTTCTGTCCGCCCTTTTTTGCAAATGCTTTTACCATTTCCTTCTGTTCGTTCTGGAAATCTTCTGTAAAAGAAGGATGTACAAACAGACCGTCCATGGTAGCCAGTACCTCCGGAACTGTATCTCCGATCAGCTGCTGTAAGGTACAAATCCCTAAATATCTTGGCTGGAAAAGGATGGTATTGCGATAGCTTCCTTCTTCTCTTGCGTAGCCTTCAAAATCATCCAGATTCTTTTCGTAATGGCGCAGCAGAAGCTCAAAGTCATGAAGAGCCACTACACCATACAGATGAGAAGCTGCCAGCACATAGTCAGAAAGCATGCGCATATAAGCTCTTCTTTTTCTGTATACAATATCCTGTGATAAGGCTTCGTAAGCTTCCATGCAGCCATACTCATCACACAGAACTGCCAACATCTCATCTTTTCCATAAAAAGCCAGGCAGAAGCCTTCAAATAAAGCAGAATCGCTCATAACAGATGCAATTCTCTCAATTCTGTCTGCCTTCTTTAATTTTACTTTTTCCTCTTCCTCTGCCTGAATGTCCTGCCACAGTTTCAGGGATCCTCCTGAAATAATGGACTCCATTGCAAAGTCGATATTTTCTCCTGTCTCCCCTTCGATCACAGGACGCAGATCATCTGTATCTGCATTTTGTACCATACGGAAATCATCATTGCCGGATAATACTCTGAGCATCAGCTGATATAGGGTTTTGATCTCATCCGCTTTGTATTTCTGCAGTTTTTTGGTGATCTGTGCTTTTATTTCCATTCTGTCTTATCCTCATTTCCTTATTTCAAAAAAATAACCCAGAAATCATGTAACCTTCCGGGGCTTTCCCTGTTATTATAAAGCAGAAGGGCATATGCTTCAAGCATTTTATTTTAAACTTCCGGGTACATAAAAAAACGGAAAACAGGTACATAGCTGCACCAGTTTCCGTTTTTTTACAAACTTTTATTTTTTAATCTGATCACAAGATTGGGCATAAAAGCATTTTCATACTGTACTTCTTACTATGCATTTTCCATCTTTGATGCCATCTTCTGTGCGATCACGATCAGTACGATGGCTGCAACTGCTAATAATGCAGATCCGATGAAGCCCATGGTGTACTGACCAGTGGTATCGTAGAAGTAAGCACTGATCTTAGGACCTACGAAAGCACCGATACCATATCCGATGAAGATCAGGCCGTAATTACGGTTGTAGAATTTAGAACCGAAGATCATACGTACCATTGGTGCGAATACTACTAACAATCCACCAAAGGAGAAACCTACTAAAACAATACATACGATAAAGTATGAAAGTGTAGTAGCCTGGGTCAGCATTAACATGGAAACTCCGTTGATGACCATTAACAGGATCAGGCTCTTCCAGCCCTTTAAGATATCGTAGATAAAACCAAATCCAATACGTCCGCACATGTTAGCCAGTGTCATAATGGATACACATAATGCAGCGGTCATTGCAGTCTGGCCAACCTGACGCTGTGCAATAGGGCTTGTGAAGGAAACCATCATGGTTCCGGCTGCATTTGCAAAAATGAACATTAATAACAGTACCCAGAATACAGGTGTCTTAACCATTTCGCCCATGCTGTAATCTTTTGTTTTTAATACCTTAACCTGCTCAGCGGATGGCTTCCAGCCTTCTGGAGTCCAGCCTTCCGGACAAGGAACGATCATTGCTGCTGCAATACCAACACCGATCAGGAATACGATTGCCAGGATACGGCAGGTCATCTGTGCGCCTACACGGTCAATGAGAGTCTGGGCAATAGGACTCATAATGAAAGGACCGCAGGAAGCGCCGGCCTGAACCAGACCGGAAATAGAACCGGAACGGTCAGGGAACCATTTTAATGCTGTAGGAAGGCATGCCGGGTAGATCATACCGCCGCCAGCACCAGCCATTAATCCGTAAAATACATACAGCTGTGGGATGCTGGATGCAAAACCGGTTAAAAACCAGCCGCCTGCAAAAAGACAAAGACCAATGTAAATGGTTTTTCTTGGGCTGATCTTCTCAGCTAAGGAACCGCCGATAAAGCCAACTGCACAGTATGTAAACATATAAATGGTATATGCCAGTGCGAATGCGGAATCGCTCCATCCAAATTTGGTTGTTAACGGGATACAAAACAGACTGAAGTAAGCAGTAGCAGAGGTAAATAAGCTCTGCAGCCATACACCGGCAAACACTCTCCAGCGAGTTGCTTTTGTGATATTCATACTCTAAACTCTCCTTAAAAATGTGACTTGTAAAACTTTATGCATTTGCCTGTTCCGCAAGTTTGTGGCGCTCATCTAAGACTTTCATGATGCCGTCATACTCACGGTCCAGTTTATAAAACACCAGCAGTGCCAGAATAGCAATAAATACAGCTAATGGTGCATAGTAGAACATGATACGGATGCCCTTCATTGCAGTTTCACTCTGCACTGCCAGCTTGCCGTCATATCCATAAGCTCCCAGCACCCAGCCAATAACTGCAGACGCAAGAGCAGAACCAACGCGGACCCCTAAAGATGCAGCAGAATATACAAAACCTTCTGCACGGGTACCTGTTTTATACTCTCCATACTCAATACTGTCTGCGATCATACCAAACTTGGTAGCTGAAATACATGCAACACCCATTCCACGAAGGATCAGTCCCAGATACATAAGTCCCATGGACTGCTCTGCAAACAGGATCAGGACAACCTGTCCTGCAATACCCATTCCAGCGCCTCCGTAGAGCGCTACATTACGTTTTCCGATTCTTTGTACAACCGGTATCAGAAGCAGCGGAACCAGAATGGATGCAAAAGTAGAACACATCATCATGGTCTTATTATAACCTGCATCCTGCATAACATATTTTGCAAAATACATGTTCATACCGTAAAGACTGGTCATTGCAGTGTAAAAAATGTTGACCATCAGCATGATGAACCAATATTTGTTAGCAAACAGGATCTTCACACCCTGTAATAAGGATAAAGAAGATTTTTTTCCTGTTTTCTGTTCCATAACACCGGAACCAACACGCTCTTTACAACCCAAAAATGTGATCAGGAACAGCCCGATAGAAACGATACCTACTAACAGGAATGTCTTCTGCCAGCCGGCAGGTCCACCGCCAAATTTTTCTACCAGATCAGGGGCATAGGAGCTGATCACGAATACGCCTAAAGCTCCTAAACTTGCTCGGCTGATAGAAAGAAGTGCTCTTTCGTTCTGCTTGTTTGTCATAACGCTGCTTAAAACACCGTATGGCACGTTCATGGAAGTGAAAATACAGGTTGCCATCAGGTTATAGGAAATAAATGCATATATAACCTTTCCTGTTTCACTGAAATCCGGTACTGTAAACAACAGAACACAGCCGATGCAGTACGGAATTACCATCCATAACAGCCACGGTCTTGCTTTTCCAAGCGGTGAATGGACATTTTCAATGATATATCCCATCATCATATCAGAAATACCATCGAAGATCTTGCTAACTAAAAGTACCGTTCCTACTGTAGCTGCACTGATGCAGACCACATCTGTATAAAAGAAAACAATGTAAGAACCAATGGCTCCGTAAATGAAGCAAAAGGAGAAATCTCCCAGTCCATAGCAAAGGTACTCCATCAGGTCAATATTGTTTCTCTTTGATACATTTTTAAAACCAAAATTACCCATTTTCCTTTTATCCCCAACTTCTGTTTACTATTATCCATGGTGGTGGCCCCTATAGGCAGCACCACCATTTTATTCAGCATACTAATACATGGTTTACGAAACGATGTACTAGCACTGAAGGGTTCCCAGATCCAGGGCAACGTCTCTGCCGTTGAACTTACCAGCTGCACGGCTGGTTCCAAGCCAGTAAACCATATCAGAAATATCCTCAACATCCAGGAAAGGAACTCCTGCGTACATTTCCTTATAATCCTTAAAATTCTTTCCAGTCAGCTCATTAATGAACTCTACATAGCTCTGGGTTTCGCACATTGGAGTCTTAACCTTGGTTGGGCAAAGTGCATTAACAATGATCCCCTTGCTTCCAACTTCTTTTGCCAGGGTCTTGGTCAGGCCTAAAACTCCCCATTTAGCCATACAATACGTAGCTAACTTTGGAGTTCCGTAAAGACCACTGGTAGAAGCAATGTTGATGATCCTTCCGAAGCCCTGCTTTAACATATACTGTGTTGCGTACTTGTCAGTTCTCCAGGTACCGATCAGGTCAATGTTAATAACCTTTTCTACCTGCTCATCTGTCAGCTCCCAGGTGTTTCCAAAGTTAATAACGCCCGCATTGGCGATAACCACATCTAAACGTCCGAACTTTTCCCATGCCTTTGCAAATAAATTTTCCATATCAGGTGTACTGCAGATGTTTGCCTTAACAGCTAAAACTTCAGCGCCTAATTCATTTAATTCTTTGATGGTTTCCTGGAATCTTTCATCTTCTGGATCCAGCATATCTGCCAGAACTACATTAAATCCGTTCTGCGCATACTTGACTGCATGGGCACGTCCCTGTCCCATAGCTCCTCCGGTGATCAATACTGTCTTCTTCTGTTCACTCATGACCTTTTCCCCTTTCACTTTTAAGTGGTTTAAATGTGTTTGTTATTTTTTTAACTTGCTCATCTGTCACTACTATAACAACTAAAGTGGTTTTAAGGTCAAGTTGATTTTTTGCACAAAAAACGCAGAATGTTTTATTGCACTCTGCACAATCATTTTTCAATAGTTTTGTAGTATTCTTAACAATGTCACTCTTTTTATTTGCTGATTTCCAAATTTTTCTTTTTTTCTTATGCTTCTTTAATAGGAAACCACACAATATGCCAGTTAAAATACTCCTCTTCCGGCTTGGTCATGCAGGCTACCTGGGTCACAATATCCCCTGCAAGGCTTAATCCATTCTGCTCCAAATACCGGAAGCCTTCCTTTAAACTCTCCAGTGACAAATACTTTCCTGACCGGGATGGAATACAGGTGTGGACGCAGAGGCAAGGTGGATAATACTGTACCAGCTCTGACTCCTTTACATTTAAAAATTGTGCATACTCTTCCCGAAGTCCCATTCCAAAATCAAACTCTGTTTCTCCTTTTTCAATATTTTTCTGATAAAATACAGCACATGAAAAAACAAATGGCTCTTTTTCTGTCCATTCTGAGATCAGATCCAGCTGTTCCTTCTTTTTAAATAAAGTATAATTTTTCTGGGTATTCATGCGGTAAATACCCGGCCGTTCCTCAATCCTGAACTTCCCTACGTTTTCTTTTGCATCATGAAGCACCTGCTGGCTCTGTCTGATCCGCTTTAAAAGATTCATCTGACGGATGATCTCCTGCTGGATCATCTCTTCCTGATCCACCATTTTTCCCCGTATTTCCGCCAACTCATGGCTTCTGAACAATTCTGCTATTTCCTCCAGGGAAAAACCATAGTTCTGGTAATGTCTGGCCCTTAAAAGCATATGAAAATCCCATGTATTATAATATCTGTAGCCAGTTTCCGGATCCCGGACCGGACTGATAATGTTCCTGCTCTCATAATACCGAATCGCCTCTGACGAGATCCCCATCAGCTTAGCCATAGTTCCAATACTATACTTCTGATACATCTTCTTTCCCCCCTGATGACACTGCATTCTACTTATTAGTTATTAGACACAATTTTCACAGCTGTTTACCCTCCAAACTCTCAAGCCCCTTGAAAGATTTTTAACAAGAATATAACAAGTATACCATATTTCTTCAGAAAAATGTCATACTTTCCTCACAGCTCACATGGTATAATGTGGTAGGCACGCAAGAAAAACAAGCGGCTGCACAGCAGACATTTGTTTTTCGGTGCCACCAACGAACGAACCGCCTGCGATAGCAGGCAACAGAGCGCGGCAGCGCGGGTTCGTGAGTGTCCTCGACTATCCTTACGAACCGCCTGCGATAGCAGGCAATAGAGCGCGGCAGCGCGGGTTCGTGAGTGTCCACGACTATCCGCGAAAGGAGTATCCTTCATGAAACGACTACACGCAGGCATCATTTCCACCCTGCTTTCCCTTACAATGACACTGACCCCCTGTTCCATTTCAGCCTTAGCCGCCCAGGAAAACAGCAGGGATTTTTCCCTTTTCTTTAGCGGACCCGGTGTGCAAAACATTTCTTCCGGTGATGAATACAGCGAATATCAGTGGGCCCTTCACAACACTGGCCGGCTGCGCCGCACAGAAAAAGTATTAAATATCAAAACATTGGATCACATTTATCTCCATTATGGCGAAAATGGCATAGATGATATTGCCCTTCCTCCTTTAGGACCGGACAATTTCGAGTCCATTAACACCGATGCAGTGGCAAATATTGATATCAACATTGAAGATGCCTGGAAAACATACAGCGAAACAGAAAACAAACGTACCATTACCGTAGCTATCATCGATACCGGTATCGATACGACTCATTCAGACTTAAAAGATTCCATCTGGATCAATGAAGATGAGATCCCCGGAGACGGCATTGACAATGACGGAAATGGCTATGTAGATGATGTGAATGGCTGGAATTTTGTTTCAAACAGCAATGAAATCTGCACAGGGGAAGAAGACAGCCACGGAACCCATGGTGCCGGTACTATTGCCGCCGCCTGGAACAATGGCGGCATCGCAGGCATTACAGACAACACCCACGTAAAGCTTATGGTATTAAAAGCCTTAGGCGGCTCTGACGGCAAAGGTTCCCCTGAAAGCGTCATCGAAGCCATGAAATATGCCGAAGCCAATGGTGCCGATATCTGCAACTTAAGCTTCGGTTCCGGTAATTGCACTCCCGAATTTGAAGCAGCCATCCGTGATTCCAAAATGCTCTTTGTAGTAGCTGCCGGAAACGGTAATCAGTACCAGGTAGGTTATGACATTGATAAATCTCCTGTATACCCGGCAAGTCTCCCTTATGACAATGTGATCACCGTAGGAAACCTGCTTTTCAACGGCCGCTTAGATGACAGCTCCAACTATGGCGCTGTTTCCGTAGACCTGGCAGCTCCCGGAACCTATATTTTAAGCACCATTCCCGGTGATTCTTACGCCTATATGAGTGGAACCTCCATGGCAGCTCCTATGGTAACAGGCGCTGCCGCCCTGATCTACTCTGCAAGAACTGACTTAAGCCTTCAGGACATAAAAACAGCTATTTTATCAACTATACATAAACTGGCCCCATTAAAGGGCAAAACAGCAACAGGCGGCATGCTGGATGTATCTGCAGCTATAAAATGGACAAAGAATTAACTGCCGCAACTACAGCCGCATAATCCCCGATCCGCTCTCCTAAAGCCGCCGGTACGATCTCACAGGCCGTCCGGTTCATGGGGAGCGCTTCTTTTTCCAGTTCTTCATACATGGTCTTATCTAAAAGATGGTGACTCCTGGCATAAACAGAACCTGCCACGATCTTTTCCGGATTTAAAAGGTCTATAAGGATAGCCAGACCTCTTCCAAAAACAGCTCCACATCTGGCATACACTGCTAAAGCTCTCTCATCTCCGGCCTCAGCCCGTTCTGCCAGCTCCTTTGCACTCCCTTCTGTGCCAAAATATCCGGCAAGCCTGCTGATACCTCCTCCAGAGCAGAAACCTTCCAGGCTTCCTGCTTTTCCATATCCTTCCGGTCCTTCAGGTTCCATACGTATGTGACCTGCTTCCCCAGCCATGCCGGTACTTCCCCGGTATAACTGTCCATTAAGGATAAGACCGGAACCAAGACCTGTGCCAAAAGTAAGAAATATCATATTCTGACAGCCTTTTCCGGCCCCGAACTTCCATTCTGCCAAAGCTCCTGCATCTGCATCATTTTCCATTTTCACAGGGATTCCCAGCTTCTCCTCAAGATATTCCACTACAGGCACCTGATCCCAGCCCTGAAGGTTCGGCGGCGATAATATCCACTTCCTGTCGGGACTTAAAGGACCGCCACAGGAAATCCCCCCACAGATAACACAATTTTCACCCTCAGTCCCTGTTGTCAGCCCATATTTCTTTGCTATCATCAAAGCATTTTCAGATAATTCATCAAGGACCTTTTTCCAATCTCCCAGTGTTTTCATCTCATACCGCTCCAGAAAATCTACCTGGTCTCCTTCCACCTTCGCCAGGATCACTGCACATTTTGTGCCTCCAATATCAAATCCATACAGATACATACAGTCTCTCCCTTCTTCTATGTGCAGCAATGAAAACAGCTCCGGCAGGCTGACATACCTGCCGGAGCATATTTTTCTCACTTTGTTTCTTTAAACAGCCTGATTATTTAACTGCATCTAAATTTAAGATAGAAACGCCAGTATCAATATATTCAGGAGCTACTTTTCCATCATTAATAGCGGTGATCGCTGCATACATGCCTTCATAACCCATAACATCAGGATTCTGAGCCATTGTACAGATCAGGGCACCATCTTTGATCAGCTGGATAACCGCATCAGACTTATCCATACCTGCTGCTACGATGTTATTTCCATCTTCTGCAACTGCATTACCAACACCAACGCAGGAGCCTTCATTTGCACCAAACAGTGCTACACAACCCTGGGAAATAAAGTTAGCTGCTGCATCTTTAGATTTTGCTGCATCGCCATCTGCATACTGTGTTTCAAGGATCTCAAAAGCGGTTCCTTCAAATGCGGAACGGAAGCCTTCGTCACGGTCTACAGTAGAAGTAGTTGCTGCGTTTACAGAAACGATACCGATCTTGCCTTCTTTAACTCCCTTAGCTTCCAGAGCTGCCAGAACCTGCTCACCAGCAGTCTTTCCTGCTGCACGGTTGTCAGTTCCTAACTTCTGTACACAAGGATAATTTGCAAAAGAGTCAACCTGAACGATCTTAACACCAGCCTGATCTGCTTCTTCCAGAGCTGCTGTGATAGCGTCAGGACCATTTGCAGCTACCAGGATAGCGGTTGCGCCATCAGCTACTGCATTGTTTACACACTCGATCTGCTTTGCGTCATCTTTTACATCAGGAGCAATCCACTTATAATCACAGCCAAGCTCTTCTGCTGCCTTCTTGCAGCCCTTGTCCATGTTTACCCAGTGCTGATCCATAGAATCAATGGTGATAAGAACTACCTTCTGTCCTTTTCCATCTCCGGCCTTTGCAATGTCTCCTGTTTCCCCGGACAGCATATCATTGCCAGCAGCCTCTTCTTTCTTCTCTTCTGCTTTGGTTTCCTCAGCTTTGCTTTCTTCCTTCTTCTCCTCTGCAGTTGTTTCAGCTGTTGTAGCTGCTGCAGTTGTCTCCTTTGGAGCAGATGAGCAGCCTGCTAATAATGCAGAACCAAGTGCTGCCGCCAGAATCATTGAAATCGCTTTTTTCCTCATAATACTATACCTTTCCTTTCTTTATTGTGAAAGCATTTTTATGCTTTACCTTCGTCTTTACCTTCATTTTACTTATTTTTTAGTTGTTTTTATGTTTTTTGCTCTTGCCTCTGCCGCTTCTTACGATTACGTCCATAAGTACTGCAACAACTACGATAATACCGATCACGATATTTCTGATAGCAACCGGTGCTCCTGCAAACTGAAGACCATTCTGTAAAACACCCCAGATACCGGAACCGATCACAGTACCAAGTAAAATACCGGAACCACCTAATGTAGATACGCCGCCGATTACAGAAGCTGCTACTGCATACATTTCATAAGATGTACCAGCATCCATAGTACCTGTACCAGTTGAAGCACAGGTGATCAGACCTGTTATGCAGGCACAGAAAGCAGCTACAACGTAAACATAGATAACTGTATTGTCTACATTAACACCGGAAAGTCTTGCTGCATCAATATTACTTCCTGTTGCGTAAATATGACGGCCGGTTCTGGTACAGCTCATTATGTAGTTAAAGATGAACCAGATCACCAAAGCGATCCAGAAAGCACTGAAGATACCTAATATCTTACCACTGTAGAAGAAGGTACGGAAACCTTTTGCAGCTTCACCAATGGAGTCTGTATTGTAATTACCATTGACGATCTGTGCAATACCTCTTGCAATTGTCATTGTACCTAAGGTTGCGATGAAAGGTGGCAGCTTGCATTTTGATACCAGAATGCCATTTACATAACCAACTAACAGGCACACAACCAATGTGATAACCATTGCAACCCACGGATTCATTCCATGACACATTAGGGTTGCTGAGATCATACAGCTCATACCTACTACAGAACCAATAGAAAGATCGATATTTCCTGTAAATAATACATAGGACTGTCCTACACCGATCAGAAGTGTAGGTGCGATCTGGCGCAGCAGGTTCGCTGTATTTCTGTAAGTAAAGAAATTAGGATTGATAAATCCAAACACCAGACATAAAACGATCAGACCTATTGTTACGGTTATAACCTGTCCCATTCCCCTCTGGGAAAGGAAACGCCCCAGTACACCGGGCTTTTTATCACTTGAACTACTCATATTGTCCCTCCTTGATGAGATTAAATCCAAAATTCGTTATAACGCTGTTTTCTGTTCAAACTGCGTTGCCTTAGTTAAGATCATATCCTGGGTGGCCTCTTCTGCTGAAAGTTCTCCGGTAATACGGCCATCACACATAACAATAATGCGGTCACTCATTCCCATTACCTCTGGCATTTCAGAAGAAACAAACATAACACCAATGCCATTTTGCTTCAGCTGATTCATCAGGTTATAGATTTCTACCTTGGCAGCTACATCAATACCTCTGGTAGGCTCATCAAAGATAACAACTCTTGAATTTCTGGCCAGCCACTTGGCAACTACCACTTTCTGCTGATTTCCTCCTGAAAGGCTTCCTGCATCTACCTGTGCGTTAGGAAGCTTGATCTTCAGGGCTTTTACAGCATTATCAACCATTGCTTTTTCTTTTTTCCGGTTTACAGTCCCCACTGGACCTTCACAAAGTATATCCAGATTCGGAAGGGCAATATTATCTGCAATACTAAGTCTTGTACAGAGACCGTCTTTTTTTCTGTCCTCAGGTGCCAGTACCAGACCTGCTTTAATGGAATCTGCCGGACAGCTGATTTTTACCTCTTTTCCATCAATAAAGATCTCTCCGCTTTCTTTCGGATCAATACCGAAGATCGCACGGGTTGTTTCTGTACGTCCTGCACCCATCAGTCCTGCAATTCCTACGATCTCACCTTCATATAATTCCAGATTAATGTCCCGGACCATTCTTCCTGCATTCAGATGCTTTACTTCCAGGATCTTTTTGCCTTTTTCACAGGACACTCTTGGGAATTTCTCCTTGATCTCATGTCCTACCATGTTGGCAATGATCTCATCCATCCTGTTAATATCATACGGCATCTGGGTAATGTATTTTCCATCGCGCATGATGATAACACGGTCTACAATGTGCTGCAGTTCCTCCAGACGGTGGGATATGTAGATAATACCGATACCCTCCGACTTTAACTGGTGGATGATCTTAAACAGCTCATCGATCTCCTTGGATGTAAGTGCTGAAGTAGGTTCATCCATGATCAATACTTTGGCATTCTGTGAAAGTGCCTTTGCGATCTCCACCATCTGCTGTTTGGATACAGCCAGTTCACTGACCTGTTCCCTTGGATCAATATCAATATTTAACTTATGAAGGATCTCTTTTGTTTCCTGGTTCATACGTTCATTGTCCAGACGGCCATTTTTTATCAGTTCCCGTCCCAGGAAAATATTCTCCGCCACACTTAAATGAGTACACATATTTAATTCCTGATGGATAATGGACACACCGGCATTTTTTGCCTTATTTGCATCCCACTCACCGATCTTGTTCCCAAACAGGATGATCTCTCCATCATCTCTCTGATAAACACCTGAAAGGATCTTCATCAGTGTTGACTTACCTGCACCGTTTTCCCCCAACAGTGCCAGCACCTCTCCAGCATACAGGTCCAGTTTTACATTATCCAAGGCCTTTACACCGGGAAACTCTTTCATAATGCCTGTCATTCGGACCAGTTCTTTCCCCACAGGCACCTCTGCCTTCTTTTCTCCCATATTTGCTTCCTTTCAAAGATGCTTTGCGACTGCGCTGACATTATTCCGTCAGTGATTCGATCCTCAGACAGCACTCCATCATAGCACGGTCTGTATGATAAATACATTTCCACTGATTTCCGGTATCATCGATCACCGGTGTTCCATCTGCTAAAAGCAACTGTCTGGACTCTCCAACCTCCGGATTATAGAAATATTTCTTATCAAATTCCCATAACTTTATGAAGGTATCCAGATATCTCTCATCCTCAGTAGCCTGATAAGAATCAAGGAAACCTGTCAGTGACTCAAAGTTCTGCCACCATTCTTTATCTGTTACAACAATACGGCCATCGTGCATTCCATCTCTGTAAATACCGCCGTGGATATTGTCCCAGCCATTTGCCAGTGTGTAATCTGCAAATTTTCTGGTAAATTCTCTGGCAGGCGGAAGTCCCAGCACTTCATATGCACGGTTCAACAGCCAGATCAGTTCAATATTGTGTCCATAAGAAGTAGTATCTAATGGATTTTTGTTAGCACTTTCCGGATCTCTGTCATAATTCCAGGTTCTGCGAATGGAAATAGCCGGCTTTGGTGTAAAATCAATACTAAACTGATTTCTTCCACACCAGAAATCATAATCAACCATGTGTTTTAACACAATATCAATGATTTCCTGAAGAGCTCTCTTATGTACTTCCTTGTGGGTTGCCTCATAAAGAGTTGTATATGCTTCCATGGTGTGCATGTGGATATCCAGGGATTTCAGGTCTCCTCCATAAACTCCGGCACTTTCCAGTGTCCAGTCCTCTTTGAAATTCTCAAAATAGCCGCCGTAGAAAGTGTCTGCTGCATATTTTTTCAGAGCATCAAAGGTTTTTTCCGCATATTCGATACCTCGCTCATCACCGGTAGCCATATAATATTCAGCTAACGCATAGATTGCAAAGGTCTGTCCGTAAACCAGTTTCCCATTATCCAGGACATTTCCCTTCCGGTCTGTTACCCATGCCCAACCGGTGTTTTTCTTATCCCAGAATTTATCAATGAAGAAATCTACACCCTGTTTTGCTGCTTCTTTGCATTTTTCTTCCCAGCCATAACGTTTTGCCAGGCCATTGCGAAGAAGTGCCGAAAATCCCCAGATCATACGTGTCTGGGTTACGATCATTTTATCCTCAGGAGTTAATACTGCCAATTCCTTCATCAGCTTTCCTTTGGAATCAAAGCATACCAGATAACCGCCGTATTCTTTATCGATTCCATTTTCAAGCCAAAATGGAACGCTTTCCTTCATAAAGCCTTCCATCTCTTTTTTTACTGTAAGGAGTTTTTCTCTCATTAACTGTTCCATTATCATTTACCCCTCCTGTTCTTTTATTAAGAAAATTATAACAGAACAGGAGGAATTAACAAGGGGACACTTTTTAGAATAGGGTAGACATTTTTCAGAATAATGCAGACATCTATCAAAAAAGTCTGCTGGTGATCCCGTACTCCTGTGGCTCTAACAGTACGGAAAAACTTCCGTCTTTTACGATCCCGATATGGTCTGATATATATACGCAATCTGTAAGATAGCCGGTCAAAAGCAGAATAGATACTCCTGCTGCCTTCAGTTCCTGCATCCGTTTTAAAATATAGGTACGGCAATGCATATCCCCATAAGCAAAAGGCTTTTTTACCACCAGGATCTTAGGATGGAACAGGCTTATTTTATTATAGATCAGCCCATATTTTTCCTTTAAAGAAAGGGACGCAATATATTTTGTGTCAATAACATCTCCTGCTTCCCCATAATATTCACTGCGCACACTGTTAATATATGACTGCTTTAAAATGCTTTTCTTTAATTTACGGTCCAGTAAAAAGGTAAGGTTTTCCAGATAGGACATTTCCGAAAAAAGGAAAGACTGCGCTGGATTATCATCTAAAACGATCATTCCCCGGTCCAGGCTGCTTTTTACTTTTTTTTCCATTTTTTTGTGTGAGCAGAAAATATCTCCCTCATAGTCCACGTATTCCCCTGCAAGGATCCCGGTCAGCCGGTCCATGATCTGGTCACCTGAATCCAAAAGCGTAATGCATTCCCCAGGCTTAATTCCCAGACTCAGGTTATGTATGTCCCCATCTGTAATGTTTTTTAGCTCCAGCATATATCCCTGATCCACTTTCGGCTTAAATACTGTATTTTCTTTAAAATAATAAATATAGGGGGCTATAGCCTCTTCCCTGAATTCTTCTGGTTCAAATAATTTTTTTATCCTTCCTCTGGAAAACAGGGCGATCCTGTCGCAGATCTTAAACATGATCCAGTGATGATAGCAGAAATACAGCGTAGAAATCCCCATGCTCTGCATTTTTCTTAAAAGCTGGTGAAACTGCGGGAAATCTGCCTGACCGATCAGTTTTTCCGGATACAGCACCACTAAAAGCTTGCTTCCCATTAAATAGGCCTTGGCGATCTCCACCATGATCCGCTCCATGGTAGTAAGCCTTTCCACCCTTTTATTCAGATCCAGATCCATGGAAAGCTGCTTTAAGACTCTGTCTGCCTGTTCTCTTAAAACCCATTCATTGATCACCTGTTTCTTAAATCCTGGGCGCATAACAAACAGGTTATCCGTTATAGACAGATTATTGATCAGAGAGCTTTTCTGGTCGATCTGGTAAATACGGTTAGATGTTTCCTCCTGATTTAAATAACTGTTTACCAGTTTGCCACCCATATACACTCTTCCTGCATCAATAGGATGGTTCTTTGCCGTCAGTTCGATCAGTTCTTTGATCCCCCGGTCATTGACAGAAAGCAACCCTACGATCTCACCTGCAGTCATATAAAAACTGAAATTATCCAAATAAACAGCCCCGTCTTTTTTGCAGGTCACATTTTCAAAACGAAGTATTTCCTGTTTCATAGCTGCCTCCTGTTTATCAGCATGTTCGTTACATCAATTCCTTACGACCGGAAGTGTGATCTCCACATCCGTTCCCACATCTGGCTGGCTGTAGATATAAATGCCATATTCTTCCCCAAACAAAAGCTTAATACGGTTATTTACATTTTTAACTGCAATTCCGCCTTTTTTACCGGTTTCCCCGTTGTTTTCCTCCTCCAGTCTCAGTGCTCTCAGCTGTTCATTCATAATCTTCACCTGACCTTTTTCAATGCCTACACCATCATCTGAGATCATAATGATCAGATGGCTGTCTGTCACAGTGACCTTAATATCTAGATGACCTGTTCCAATCTTGCGTTCCAGTCCATGATAAATGGAATTTTCCACGATCGGCTGCAAAGTCAGCTTGGGAAGCTGGCACATAAGCGCTTCCTCTTCATCCTCACAGTCATAGCGGATCCTCAGATCCAGCTTGCTGCCAAAACGAAACTGTTGGATATAATAATAATTTTCCACATTTGCCAGTTCTTCTTCCAATGTGACCAGGTTATTTACCTGGGAAATGGTATAACGGAAGTAAGTTGCCAGTGCCTCCGTCATCTCCGCAATAGAATCCACCCCTGCGATCAGCGCCTCTGCCCGGATGCCTTCCAGAGTATTATAAAGAAAATGGGGATTGATCTGATTCTGTAATGCCAGATATTCCGATTTTTTCTTAGATACAGTGATCAGCTCGCTTTTGTCTAACAGGGCATAAAAACGACGCAGCATATTCTGCTCTTCCTCATTTAAAAGATAAGGCATATGGTAAATATCCTCATAACTGTCCCCTCTGGCAAAAGCCGCCTTTATCCGGCTGTTCACTTTTAAAGGCCGGTAGATCAGCTGATAAGCGGCATAAATCAGGATAACATAAAGCACTCCTAAAAACAAAATAAACCACTTCATTTTCTCCGTCTTCCAATCCTGAAGGAACAGGATAAACAACAGACTGATATGAAAAATCAAAAAAATCGCTGCCCCCCAACGTATACGGTCAAAAAGATAACTTTCTTTATTCATGAATAGATCTTCCTGTACTCTCCCGGCTTCAGTCCGGTATATTTTATAAAACATTTCGTGAAATATTTCACATCTGCATAGCCTACCTTTTCACAGATCACATTCATTCCCTCATTTCCGGAAACCAGCAGTTTTTTCGCTGCATCCATACGCACTGACTGCAAAAATTCCAGAAAAGTTACCCCTGTTTCTTTCTTAAAAAGCGTGCTGAAATATCCCGGAGCAAATCCAGCCATCTCACTTACTTCTTCTAAGGTAAGCGAGCGGCTGTAATTTTCTTCTATGTACTGCTTTGCCTGCCGTATGGGCCGGTTATCTTCTGCCTTCTTTGCTTCAGAAGCTTTTTGCAGAGATCTTCCTATCGTCCCACCTAAAAGGCGGAACAGTTCTTCTATATCTGCACATTCCCCTGCGTCTTTACTGAATTCTTCCACAAATTTAGCTTCACTGTCCACACGGATCCCCCTGCTCTTCATGCAAAACAGATAATGATTGCAGGCCTCCTTGGTCATCTGCAGGATCTCATAACCGGTGATCCCCGGATAGTTCTTTAATACATCCCGCAAACCTTCAATAGTCCGCCTTGTCTCTACTACGTTTAAAGCTTCGACTGCCCGTTCCATTTCCCTGTTAAAACGGTAAAATGCTTCACTGTTTATAAAATCAGAGTTTTTTCTCTGTTGTGCTTCATCCATTTCCAGCATCCGCCCGGTTCCTAAAAGAAGCCTCTGCTTTATCATAAATACAGCGTCCAGAAAAGACTTCTTGATACTGCCCGCTGTGTTTACCATGCTTCCCATTCCTATGGTAACACTCATTCCATTTAAGATACTTTCCTGGGCTTTCAGTTCATCCAGCATCTGGCGCACATTTTTCCGCACATTTTTACTCTCTTCTTCCCCGAAATTCAACAGAAGATAAAAAGTAGAGAACTCTGCATAAACCTCATGGTCAAAACATACCGGTTCCAGATACTGTAACGCCAGGCCTGCTGCCTTGTCTGCCAGGAAGGAAATACAGCTGTCATTGTGGTTTACATGGTCAAATTTGATGGCTGCAACCTGGAACACTCCCTCACGGAAATGGAAATGATACTGATTGTTCAGTTCTTTCAGGCTGATAATATTTTCCCGCTCCCGGTCTCCGTAGATCATACGGGAAATAAAACTGGTACGCAGCTTTCCTGCATCATTTTTTAAGGCAAGGCGGACTCTTTCTTCAAAATTTAACTGTTCATTTTTCTCCCTGTAAATATCTGCAATCTTTTGTAAGGTATCCCGTAATTCCTCTTTTTTAATAGGTTTTAAGAGATAATTTCTCACACCATAACGGATCGCCGTCTGGGCATATTCAAAATGCCTGTATCCACTGATTATGATGATCTCTGTATCCGGCAGTTTTTCTTTTACTTTCCTGATCAGTTCCATCCCATCAATTCCAGGCATCCGTATGTCTGTGATCAGAATCTCCGGTTTACAGATTTTTGCCTGCTCTAATGCCTCAATACCATTAGAAGCAGTTGCCGCTATTTTTAACCCCATTTCTTCCCAGTTGATCAGCTTTATGATCAGCTGACAGATCTTTTCTTCATCATCTGCGATCAATACCTTCAGCATGTTCTCCTCCTCATTGCACAAAACCTCTCCTGGTATATCGTTTCGTAAATAACTGTACTAATCGCATAGAATGCAGATTTAAGTGTGCAGATTTAAAAACGCAGGCGTAGTGGGCTACGCTGAGGCTTTTAGACCTGTGCAATCAGATTCGCAGACAAGTAAGTAGTATAGTTATTTCAAAAACGATGTACCAGTATATCAGTGTATCATCTTCAATAGATTTACGCCAGAGGCAGAGGCAAAAAACTAATGAAAAAACGCGCCCCATAAAGGGACGCGTTTCATACTTATCTTATTCCGGATAAGCCAAAATTACACTGGATAAGCCTTATTCTCTTTATCTGCTACAGCAGCATCTACTTTCTTCTGCTGGGCTTCTCTGTACTGAAAGAACTCCTTGGCAACATTTGGGAACAGAGCGTAGCTTAATACGTCCTCATCCTGCTGCTTCCACTGAGCACATTCCTTCTCAAACTGAGGCATCTGAGGTGCAATTAAATCTGCTGGTCTGCAGGTAATTGGAGTCTCATCACCGATGATCTTTTTCTGTACTTCTGGATTAAATGGCTTAACAGTCTGACCAAATTCACCAAGCATGATCTTCTTGGATTCCTTTGGAACCATCTTGTAGCGCTCACCCATTAATACGTTAAGAACTGCCTGGGTACCAACGATCTGGGAAGAAGGTGTAACCAGAGGCGGCTCTCCAAAGTCTTTACGTACTCTCGGGATCTCCTCCAGAACCTGCTGGTACTTGTCCTCCTGTCCAGCTTCCTTTAACTGGCTAACCAGGTTGGAAAGCATACCGCCAGGTACCTGATACTGCAGAGTCTTGATATTTACGCCTAATACCTTTGGATTTAACAGTCCGGTCTTTAATGCTTCCTCGCGGATCGGCTGGAAGTGAGCAGCGATCTCGCCTAAAAGCTTCTGATCGTATCCTGTATCGTATGGAGTACCGCGGAAGGTCTCTACCATAACTTCAGTTGCTGGCTGGCTGGTACCAAGTGCCAGTGGAGACATTGCACAGTCAATGATATCACAGCCTGCTTCTACAGCCTTCATATAGGTCATGGAAGCAACACCGGAAGTATAGTGGGTGTGCAGGTCGATCGGAAGTGTGGTTCCTTCCTTCAGGGCCTTAACTAACTCAGTAGCCTTGTATGGAGTCAACAGACCTGCCATATCCTTGATACACAGGGAATCAGCACCCATGTCTTCGATTCTCTTAGCAATGTCTCTCCAGTAATCCAAAGTATAAGCATCACCTAAGGTGTAGCACAGTGCGATCTGAGCATGTCCTTTTTCCTTCTTTGTTGCCTTTACAGCAGTCTCCAGGTTACGGATATCGTTTAAGCAGTCGAAAATACGAATGATATCAATACCATTTGCAATAGACTTCTGCACGAAATACTCAACTACATCATCTGCGTAGTGGTTGTATCCCAGAATGTTCTGTCCACGGAACAGCATCTGCAGCTTTGTATTCTTAAAGCCGTCTCTTAACTTTCTTAAACGCTCCCATGGATCTTCTTTTAAGAAACGCAGGCAGGCATCAAATGTAGCGCCTCCCCAGCACTCTACTGCGTGGTAGCCAACTTTATCCATCTTGTCTACGATCGGCAGCATCTGCTCTGTAGTCATTCTGGTAGCAAGTAAAGACTGATGAGCGTCACGAAGGACGGTTTCCACGATCTTTACTGGCTTCTTCTCTATCTCTGCCATAGTTTAAATCCTCCTTATAGGCACCCGGTCTGCAAACAGCACCGGGTGCAGTAAATGTTGGTTTTTATACACCGAAAATTGCCATAAAGGCACCGGCTGCTACTGCAGTACCGATAACACCTGCAACGTTTGGTCCCATTGCATGCATCAGCAGGAAGTTGGTAGGATCATATTCAGCACCAACCTTCTGGGATACACGGGCTGCCATAGGAACTGCGGATACACCTGCAGAACCGATCAGTGGGTTGATCTTTCCGCCAGTTACCTTGCATAAGATCTTTCCTAAGAGAACGCCTCCGATGGTTCCCACACAGAATGCTATCAGACCTAAAATAACGATCTTGATAGTAGTTGCATTTAAGAATGCCTCTGCACTGGTGGTTGCACCTACAGAAGTACCAAGCAGGATAACAACGATGTACATCATTGCATTAGAAGCAGTCTCCTGAAGCTGTTTTACAACACCGCACTCACGGAACAGGTTACCTAACATCAGCATACCTACTAACGGAGCAGTAGATGGCAGGATCAGGCACACAACGATAGTAACGATGATCGGGAATAAGATCTTCTCCAGCTTGGATACAGAACGAAGCTGGGACATTTTGATCTTACGCTCCTTATCAGTAGTAAGAAGCTTCATAAATGGCGGCTGGATGATCGGAACCAGAGCCATATAAGAGTAAGCTGCAACAGCGATCGGTCCCATAATCTGGGTCTGTCCTAACTTACTGCAAAGGAACAGGGAAGTAGGGCCGTCTGCACCACCGATAATGGAGATACAAGCTGCTTCCTTTCCTGAGAATCCTAATAAGATTGCGAAGAAATATGCAGAGTAAATACCTAACTGAGCTGCAGCACCCATTAAAAAGCTGATTGGGTTTGCGATCAGCGGACCGAAATCTGTCATTGCACCTACACCCATAAAGATCAGGGATGGAAGGATACTCCACTCATCCAGAGTGAAGAAGTAATACAGCAGACCGCCTACGCCGTTTGAAGTCTGCTCCGGAGAATACATGATATCCGGATAAATATTTACAAGCAGCATACCAAATGCGATCGGAATTAACAGCAGCGGCTCAAATCCCTTAGCAATAGCCAGGTATAAGAAGACCAGCGCCACACCGATCATAATGTAGTTTCCTGCTGACAGATGGAAAAACGCCATCTGGCCAAGCAGGTTTGATACCAAATTGCCAAAATCCATAATGTTACCTCCATAATGGAATCCCTAAAGCAGGGGATCCATCTTGTTGACTAGTTCAGAGTAGCTAAAACAGCGCCAGACTCAACTGCATCGCCGTTTGCTACATTAATGCTGGCAATTGTACCATCTTCCGGAGCAACGATATCGTTCTCCATCTTCATAGCTTCCAGAACCAGGACAACTTCGCCCTTCTTTACTGCCTGTCCTACAGAAGCCTTAACTGCTACTACCTTACCTGGCATTGGAGCGGTAACCTGAACGGAACCTGCTGCGCCTGCTGGAGCTGCTGCCGGTGCAGGTGCTGCTGCCGGAGCTGCTGGAGCTGCTGCTACTGGTGCTGCTACTGGTGCGCCAGCTGCTGCTGCGCCCTCTTCAACGGTTACTGCATATGCTTTTCCATTTACTGTAATGGTATATGTCTTCATAGTTTGATTCCTCCTACTTGTTGTATAAACACACCGGTTTTCTTAACCTCAATGTGCAGTGATTATCTTCCCAGACCTACACGGCGGATAGAACGTACTACCAGACCGTTAGATGTAGCGCTGCCTTCATATGCTGCGATGGCAGCAGTCATAACAGCTACTAATTCTGCATCATCAGAAAGATCAGGACCTGTTACTGCAGGTGCTGCTGCTGGCTTAACAGCCGGTGCAGGTGCTGCCTTTGGAGCAGGTACTGCTGCTTTCTTCTTTCCTTCTTCCCATGCATGGATGTATTTGAAGCATGAGATCAGGATACTGATGAAGATCAAAACAAGGAATACTGTGCCGATACCAATAATTGTATATACAGTAGCGGTCTTTAACAGGGTGCCCATAGAAGTATCTTCTTCAATACCTGCGGACATATCTGTAAACTCAGCCTGGATCTGCTGGGTAGCCATATTGATATTCATCACATATTTCTTGGTTCCCTCTGTAAAATCAACCGGGATCATAACGGTATAGCTACCGTCTGCCAGAAGAACTACAGAACCTTCATCCATATTTACATTCTTTAATTCGCCCATGTCCTCGCGAACTTCCAGCTGAGCCTCATAAATAGCTGCTGTAGTCGCATCGCCTGTTGACTCTGCCAGAGTTTTCTGAACGATCAGCTGATCCTTTGGTACGCCTAAAGTCTGTGCTGCAGACAGCATAATGGACTGAGCCATTGAATCATCTACAGGAGTTCCGTCCATGCTGATGGTGGAATCAGTCTCTGCTGTATCCTGGTTAGAGGAGCAGCCAGAAAGGCTTACCAGGCAGGCGGACAGAAGAACTGCTGCTGCCATTCTCTTTACAAATCGTCTCATATACATGTCACCTCTCTTTAAACCGTGCCATGCTTCTTGGAAGGACGGTCCTCACTTTTTGTGTACAGCATCTCAAAAGCGGCGATCACTCTCTGACGGGTCTCTTCTGCCTTGATGATGTCATCTACATAACCTCTCTTTGCAGCAGCAACAGCGCCGGACTGCATAGCGGTATATTCAGCGGTTTTCTCTTTAATCATTGCAACTGCATCATCAGCAGCTTCGATCTCTTTTGCGTACATGATCTTAACAGCTTCTGCCGGATCCATAGTTCCGATCACTGCATTTGGCCATGCATAAACAATATCTGCACCCAGGCTCTTGCTGCCCATGGTAAGGCCTGCGCTTCCCAGTGCATTCTTAACAACAACAGTTACCTTCGGAACAGTTGCATCAGCATATGCGTAGGTCAGCTTAGCAGCTAACTTGGCGATCTTTCTTTCACTGCACATGGTTGCACGATAGCCATTTACATTTACCAGAGTCAGAACAGGAATGCTGAATGCATCACAGAAGTTAATGAAATCGGTTGCTTTTTCACAGCCTTTTCCACAAAGAGCTGCCTCTAAAGTCTGTACCTTCTCACCGTTCTCATATACTTCGCTGCGGTTTGCTACGCATCCTACTGTGCTTCCATTTAAACGGATAAAGCCGGTTACCATAGAAGTGCCGTAGTTCTTCTTAACTTCCATAAAGAAGTTATTATCAGAGATCATCTGTAAAGCTGCTGCAGTATCTCCGGTGTATCCTTCGATACCAGCACACATACGGTTTAAATCGTCTGTGCAGTCAACTTCAGACAGATCTTCTTCATTATTAGAAGGCAGTACAGATACCAGTGTACGGATCTGGGATAATACAGATGCTTCATCACCTGTGAAATCAACCAGACCAGCTTCCTCTGCCTGGAATTTAGCGGAAGAGGTATCACATTTTGCCTTATAATTGCCCTCTAAAGCATTTGGGGAATTAACAAACAGTTTTGCAGAAGTATCTTCCATAAAGGTGAAATCTGCCATGCCTGCAGAAACAGCCATACCGCCGCCGCAGGTACCAAAAACTGCCATAATCTGAGGAATAACTCCAGATGCCATTGTCTGGCTTAAATACAGCTTGCCAAATCCATCCAGTGCGTCAGTTGCTTCCTGAAGACGCAGTCCTGCACAGTCTACCAGACCAATAACAGGTGCTCCCATCTTCATAGCCATAGAGTAGATGTTGCAGATCTTCTTTGCATGCATCTCACCCATTGAACCGCCCAGTACAGCAGCATCCTGGCTGTATACATATACCAGGCATCCACCGATGGTACCGTAACCGGTAACTACACCGTCAGCCGGTGTTTCCTGCTCAGTCATGTTAAAGTCAGTATTTCTGGCCGCAATATAGGCTCCGACTTCAACAAAACTGTTCTCATCAAGCAGGGCTGCAATACGGCTGCTTGCTGAAGTTTGTGCTGAATTACTCATTTTCCAGTCCTCCATCATTCTTAAGTTTACAGTATTTAGCGGAAAACGCATAAAAATAGCGCCTTCCTATAAAATACAGAAATATTGCCGTTTATATTATAGTGATTTTTTTGTCAAATGGCAAGTGTTTCCTTTTATTAAAATTGTTTATTAATAAATTTTAAGGTAGCACTTCCTGCTAACCATTGTATTTCCTAGGTTTCTTGCTTTTATTTGTGACTTTATTGTGACTAATAGAGCAAAATAAACCTTAAGTTTTTAAACGGATTTATATTATTTTACAAGACCCGGATAATGGAGAGCGCCGTCCTGATCCGGAGTTAGGACTACTGGTTCAGTTGCCATGCGACCGGTCTGATCCAGGTAGTACCACTTGCCACTGATTGTCTGTAGGCCCTTTAGCATGGCACCATCGGAGCCGAGGTAGTACCAGGAACCTCTGTACTGATACCAGACGTCATGAACCATCATTCCAGCACCGTCAAACCAGTACCATAGATTTCCATCTTTGTACCAGTCATTGGAAACATACTTCCCGGATCCGTCCTTTAAATAGAAGCGCCAACCGCCATTTTCCTGCTGCCAGCCGGTTTTAACCTGCTCTGGTACCCAGGTCTTCATGAACTGTTCGGGAGTTCCGAACTGTTGGATGAGTGGCGTTGGTGTACTTCCCCAGTCAGGCAGATACAGATGTGGTTTGTCTACAATGCTGGACCAGTCTCCGCCCCAGGCAAGTCCAAGTTTTTTGCCAATCTCTGCAGCGCGTTTGAAATGGCCTTTACTGTCATTGTAGGCATCATCGGAGATCTTACCATCTCCGTCTACGTCCATCTTTAAATAGAAATCAAAAGCAATTCCCCACTGGTGCTGTGACTTGTAGGAACTGCCTTTTGCATTGGTTACGATATTGCCCGGTTTAGTGCGCCCCTGAGCATACAGGGCATCCTGTTCTGCTGCAGTACGAAGGGTCTCGCTGATGGCTACGGTAATGCCTTCTACTGCGCAGGCTTTGATCCAGGCAGCAGCTATCTTCTGTAAACGCGGATGGCATAAAGTAATGTCTCTCATAATATAACCTCCTTGTCCTTTTGCTTTAACATATGAATTTTATGAAAAAATTGTTTTTCCCGGTATCTTGAAAAGAATATTTGCATATGCTATAATGCCGTTAGGCAAAAAAGATATCAGTATCCATGGTGATACAAAACGAAAGCCCCTGAGTCTCAACCACTCAGGGGCTTTCTTCCTTTTTTAGCAGTTAGGCATCTGCAGGCTGGTTACCGTTTACTTATCGCCGTCCAACCATTTGATGATGTAGTGGCTGTCTCTTATACACATCTCCGAGCCCACGAGACGGAGCTACA
>UQJF01000015.1 GCA_900541315.1 uncultured Clostridium sp.
AAAAATGATTTTCGTCACTTTCCACAATGAAAATGAACTACCCGTGTATAGTAACGGGAAAAGAAGAAATAAGAGCAATAAGGAAAATAAATATTTACAATTGTATGATTAGATTTTATAATAAATGTCGGGAATGAAGTTCTCCCAAGGGAAACCTGAACCGCTTAAAAATATAAGCTGATGACTTCTGTGATGAAAAATTCACGGAGTCGCCAGCTTTTTTTGTAATATGAGCAGTTAAAAGTCTGCCAGTTTATGAACTGACAATCTTTTCACAAAGTGATGTTGGGATCAAAAGGTCATAAAATCAGGCACAGAAAGATTTCGGGAGAACATTATTTATGAAAGGGTGTGCCGGCAAACAGATTCCTGTATTTTAAAGGTGAAAGGCCATAAGTTCCCTTGAATTGTTCAATAAAATAGCTGATCTGATTATATCCTACATCAGCACTGATCTCAGTTATCGGCTTTTTTGTGTTCAAGATCAGGTTTTTTGCCATATAAAGCCTGTACTTGTTCAGGTATTTAATAGGGGACAGCCGGGTGTATTTGCGGAACAGATCTGTACAGCGGTTTTTATTGATGATCCCGTAAGCAGCGATCTGGCGGACAGTTAAAGGATCCTGGTAATGGTTGTGGACGAAACTTAACAGGGACTGGAACAATTCCATTTCTTCCTCGTCATTCTGCTCCGGTTTTTCATCAAAGGAGCGGATCAGTTCCTCAAATATCCGGGATAGAAAGTTGATAACGGAAAAATATCCCAAAGGTTCACCGGTCTGATCTAAAAGGCTTTCCAAAATGTCTATCTGTTCCGGGTTTAAAAGCTGGATGGAACTGGTGAAACTTTCATTTTCCAGAAAAGGACGGATATAGTGCTTTAAGATCATGGGATGAAAAATATCAGGGGAAAAGTTGATGCACAGAGAACAGGCATCTTTTCCAGTGGTCCGGGAACTGTGAAACTGGTGGTCTTTTACCAGAAGAATCTTATCCCCGGACAGCCGGAGAGAATCACCGTTAATGCAATATTCCAGCTCTCCCTGGAAAACCCAGTTTAACTGCAGTTCATTATGCCAGTGGAAGGGGGTTGAATCCCTGGCTGCATGATGATAGGTCTGTGTGAAAATGGAAATAGGAAAGTCTTCCGACAGATAATTGACTTTTTCCTGCAGGTCATTGGTGGTGGAAATGACAAATTCAGTTCCGGCCTGATTGCATTTTGGAAAGGAAACATTCATAAAGTATTATTCTCCTTTTTTGTAGTGATATCCTCTCAGGGTCTTTTCTGATATAAATTATCCCAAGTATACCACTTTTCTATGTTTTCCGGAATGGAAACAGCAATAATATGGTACAAATGTGATATAATCTGTTCTATTAATGATAGAAACATGGAGACCATGTGACTATACTGGGGATAAAGACCGGACAGAGCATTGCCGGTAATATAAGGAGGATATGATAATGGTATCTGTAAATGGCGAAAGATTATTGTCAAGGATCAATGAACTGGGAAAAATTGGAAAAGACGCAGAAGGAAGAAGAACAAGACTGGCTGCTTCTGATGCAGATAAACAGGGCAGAGACCTGGTTTCTGAATGGATGAAGGAAGCTGGCCTGGAGGTAGTGACGGACCGGATTGGAAATATTTTCGGTATCTGGGAGACACCTGAAAACAAGGATCAGGCACCTCTTATGATAGGTTCCCATATTGATACTGTTATTAATGCAGGACAGTTTGACGGGTGTCTGGGAGTCATCTCCAGTATTGAAGTGATCAAAACATTAAAGGATAATGGAATGGTTTCAGCAAGACCTGTTGTTGCAGCTGCATTTACCAATGAAGAAGGTGTCAGATATTCACCGGATATGATGGGTTCCCTGGTTTATGCAGGAGGCATGGAGGTGGAAGAGGCTCTGGACACAGTAGGGACTGACGGTACTATTTTACGGGATGAATTAAAGCGCATTGGATATGAAGGAACGGTAGAACCTGGATTTATTAAGCCATATGCATTTGTTGAGCTGCATATTGAACAGGGACCGATCCTTGATCATGAGGGCATCCGCATTGGTGCAGTAGAGAACCTTCAGGGGATCCACTGGCAGAGAGTGACGATTGAAGGTGCTGCAAACCATGCAGGAACCACACCAACTGCATTAAGACATGATGCAGGACTGGCAGCAGCAAAGGTAATTGTATTCTTAAGACAATTAGTGGAAAAATCAGGAGGCGTTGCCACAGTAGGCTGCATTGAATTGAAGCCTAATGCTATTAACGTTATCCCATCTAAAGCAGTATTTACCGTTGACCTGAGAAACCCGGACAAAGAAAAGCTGGATAATGATGAAAAGATCCTGTCTGAATACTTAAAAAATCTGGCAAAAGAAGATGATGTCAGGATTTCTGCAGAACGTATGACGGAATTCGATCCGGTTCCATTTGACAAAGAAATTGTAGAAAAGGTGGAAAAGGCAGCTAAAGCCCACGGTTTAAGTGTAAAACGCATTACTTCCGGTGCCGGTCAGGATGCCCAGATGCTCGCAAGGCTCTGTCCAACAGCCATGATCTTTGTTCCAAGCGTTAAAGGCATCAGTCATAATCCGGAGGAATATACAAAGGATGAGGATGTACTGGCAGGTGCAGATGTATTTTTAGATGTTGTAATGGACATGGTGCAGGTGAAATGATATAATTTGGGCAGCTAAAAAGAGCCTGGGAGACTCCGGGAGTACATAAAAGGCAAAAGGAGTGAGAGATATGATAAAGATCGATCTGATCACTGGATTTTTAGGTGCCGGAAAGACAACCTTTATAAAAAAGTATGCTTCTTATCTGATGAAACAGGGCAGAAAGATCGGAATACTGGAAAATGATTTTGGGGCAGTTAATGTGGATATGCTTCTTTTACAGGACCTGGAAGGGGATAATTGCAGTCTGGAAATGATCGCAGGAGGCTGTGATGCAGACTGCCACAGACGCCGTTTTAAGACAAAGTTGATCGCAATGGCTATGTCCGGTTACGACCGGGTGATCATAGAGCCATCTGGTATTTATGATGTAGACGAATTTTTTGATGCTCTTTATGAGGAGCCACTGGATCGTTTCTATGAACCGGGAAATGTGATAGCACTGGTAGATGCGGGGCTGGAAGAAGACCTTTCAAAAGAGGCGAAATATCTGCTGGCGACTGAAGTGGCAGATGCAGGCTGTGTCCTTTTCAGTAAGTGTGATGAAGTGCCGGAAAAGCAGCTAAAGGCAACTCTTTCTTATCTGAACCAGGCCCTGGAGCAGGTACACTGTAAACGCAGATTTACCCTGGATCAGATTCTGTGTAAAAGCTGGGAAGATCTGGATGAGGCTGATCACAAACGTCTGCTGACCTGCGGATACCGTATGGAAGATTATGAAAAAATGCCTCTGGAACAGAGTAAGGTATTTGAATCATTATATTACCTGAATTTCTCCATGGACCCTAAGAAGCTGGAAACAGCAGTAAAAAAGATGTTTCAAGATCCTGCCTGCGGCAAGATTTTCCGTATTAAAGGCTATATGAAGAATGGCAGGAAAGATGAAACGGAAAACTCTCAGGAAAGCGGCTGGCTGGAACTGAATGCTACTGTTAAAGAATTTAGCTTAAAATCAGTGCCAAAGGGCCAGGAAGTTCTGATCGTGATCGGTGAAAAGCTTTCAAAAGAGAGAGCAGCCCTTTATTTAGGCCGGAACCCCGATGTTTAAGCCTGTTTTAAGCAAAAAACAGTTTACAAAAAGAACAGTACAGGTTATAATATTTCCCGTTGGACAAGGACAGATATGGCAGAGCCGCAGATGCTCTGTGCATAAATAAAATAAGCTGATGGATTCTGTGAAACAGATGACATCAGCTTTTTTACTGCCATGCATATGGCGAATGCATCAGTGATGTGTTCGCTGAACGTGAAAGGAATAAATATGGAACCATATTACTATACAAAGATGAGTAAGCCAAAGCAGGCTGTTTACCATGCTATTTATCAGGGACTTATGGCGCTTTCAGACAGCTTCCAGGTGCCAAAGCTGGAAGGAAGAGAATTAAGTGATGTATT
This sequence comes from uncultured Clostridium sp., assembly GCA_900541315.1. Taxonomy (GTDB): domain Bacteria; phylum Bacillota; class Clostridia; order Lachnospirales; family Lachnospiraceae; genus Enterocloster. The sequence continues at coordinate 4,090 of UQJF01000015.1, forward strand.
TTTCCAGCTGCGCTTAGATCATCCGGAGATATTCTGGGCAGAAGGCTTTCATTACCGGTATTACCAGGACTCAGCGAATATTACTTTTCTGCCGGAGTATATTTTTGAAAAAGGAAAGATAAAAGAACATCAGAAAGCATTAAAAGCCAGAGTAGAAAAGCTGGCACGGCCTGCAATGAAGCTTTCAGAGTGGGAAAAAGAAAAGTATGTACACGATTTCATCTGTGAAAATATTCATTATGATAAATTAAAAAAATCCTATTCCCATGAGATCATAGGCCCTTTGGGACAAGGAGTAGGGGTATGTGAAGGCATTGCCAAGTCTGTAAAAGTGCTTTGTGATGCATTAGGTATCTGGTGCATGATTGCAATTTGCGGAAATAACCCGGAAAAAGGAATTAAATATCGTCATACCTGGAATATTGTAAAGATTAACGGTACTTATTATCATCTGGATGCTACTTTTGACAATACTTTAGGTAAGCATAGCTTTGATGCCAAGGAGATCCGTTATGATTACTTTAACCTGGATGATAAAAATATTTTCCGCGATCATGAGCCATTGATCGCACCGGCACCGGTTTGTACGGATGGGGATCATTTTTACTACAAAGAAAAGAAAGTGTCCTTTACAAAGACAGAAGATGTGTATAAACGTTCCCTTCAGGCTGCAAAAAAGGGAAAAATGCTTACCTTCCACTGGAGAGGCGGTTATCTTACAAGGGCAGTTCTGGATGAGCTGTTAGATCTGATCAAAAAGGCGGGAGAAGAAAAGGGCAAGACCGCCCGTATTGCGTTAAACTGGCCGCAGGCTGTGCTGCGCCTGGAATATGTAGAAGATGGGCAGGAAAAGGTGACTCTGGAAGAGGCAAACGAAGGAGAGCAGGAGTGAGATTAGATTGTGGAGGAATGGAATTTGAAAAGCTGGCAGACCTGTTGGAGCTGGGACAGTTTGAACTGATCGGTCTGCCGGAAGGGGAAGCAGGGAAAATACCTTCCGATATCCGCCTGGTGTATATGATGAATGATACAGCGGAAAGCTTTCTGGTATTCCATGAGGCAGTCATGACGGGTACCTATCTGCCGGAGTATGAAGGAGAGTTAAGAGCGGCATTAGATAGAGAAGAAAGTGACCGGTCAGGAAAAAATGAGCAGGAAGGTGGCCGCTATATCCTGGCAGTTCATCAGGGAGATACAGTCTGCACATTATTCTTCAAAAAGATCACACTGGAATGTGAACTGTATGACTATGGCCATATCGGACATTTTTGGGTAAAAGACTATGAATATCTCCGCCAGTTAGAATACAAGATCGCTATTTTGGGAGATAAATGGGAATATCTGGGAGAAACATGCTGCAGTGAGGAAGAAAAACAGCTGGCACTTTTAAGGGGATTTCCGCCTTTAAGCTATCTTTTTTATCCGGCAGCCTCTTTAGCTTATGTAAGAGAAAAAGAAGAACCATGGAAGCTTTCTGCCCAGGCAGCAGAGTTAGTGGAAGAAGCGGCAAAGCAGGTGGGGGATAGCTGGTTTGCAAAAATGGTAGCTTTATATAAAAGATACCCTCTAAGGGTACTGGCCAGATATATTGCCTGGATGTTTCACAGGACTTCCCACAGGAAAGTGACAGATAGACTGATAGAACAGATAGATGAGGCAGCAGCCTGCTATCCAAGGCGGCATTTTGGAGAAGAACAGGAAAAACACCATACAGATCTGTTAAAAAGGGCCAAAATGAGAAAAAAGGAACTGGAAGAGCAGGGAATACAGGCTAAGATATACCGGGAAGAGCCATTTATGGTGGGAGATGATACACCATTTAAGATATATGTGATGAAATTTAAAACAAAAAATGGAAACCGGACATCACAGATAGAGGAAATTCGGTGATCCCGGCATTTTGTGATGCAGACATTTTTGCAAAAAGGTTTCGATGGATAAAAACAGATAAGAACAGATAAAAACTGATAAGAACAGCAGAGGAAGTTCACCCCTCTGCTGTTTTTGTATCTAATAATGCTGTAAGTTTTTCCTTCAGGGTTTTTGCTTCTTCCCCCTGCTCCCTGATGTAAGAGGCATCCGGTATCTCAATATCATGGATCAGGGAATTGCGCATTTTTCGCAAAAAGGCGATCTGGTTGATACATTCCTTATCCAGTACGTCTAAACGTTTTAAGGCATTGATATTAAACACACTTACAGACCGGGAACTGCGCTTGGTCACACGGTTTAGCAGGTTTTCAAGAGGTACCCACTGGGTAAAGAAATAGTTGATCGCTTCCTGATGCTCTGTACTTAAATTGGAATCATCAGAGTGCAGCTTCTGGTATGCCTGGTATTTCTTTTCATTTCCACTGATGATCTGGTCAATGATCTGCTGGGAAATGGTACGCTTATCTTTTTCAAATTTTACGGACTTTACAATGGGACCGATATCCTTAGCACGTAATATCTTCAAACTGCTTAAAAAACGGAACAGCAGTTCAATATTTCCCATACGAAGCTTAATATCTTCCGGAAGGAAGTTGTTGCTTAAATAATTGTATAAATAAGATGCAAGCTCAAACTGGTTGGCAAAGGTAGCCTGGCTGTTCTGGATCCTTTCATTTCCGGCGGCCTGGAGACGTTCTAAGGCAATCTCACCGGTAAGCACCAGTCCGTTTAATTCGTCTAAAATAGCTAACTCTTCTTCAGAAAGTGTTCCCTGCATAGGCTTGTAGATCAGGTCATGTTCCACCTCGGACCATGCATGCATCAGAACGGAAGCTACCTGGATCTCTATTTTTGCGGCGCAGTATCGTTTTTCTGAAGGCTGTACCATATCTTCTTTCAGGTGGATACGATAATGATTGGCCCAGTAACCGGAAAAACGTTTATTGTAGGTAGGCGGCTTTGACTGCTCCGGGAACTGTTTGCGTTCAATAATCTGGAACAGGTCGCTGATCAGGGAATCTACCTTTACACGGTCTCCGGGGAAGTAAAGGGAAACACGGATTCCGCACAGATCTGCAATATCTTCATAAATTTCCTTCATGTTTTTATAGGGAATGCTCCGTTTGGCATTTCTGCGCAGCACCTTGCTTTTTAAACGTCCCGGATTTTTGATCCTGTAAGTGACCATGGCACGGATACCGGCAGACTGTAAGGCATCTTCTAACTGGGAAGAAGAGATACGTCCAAGATTTTCATAAAAAGTAAGCTTCTTTTTATAGTTTTCGATAAATTGATTGATTAAATCCATAGAGTTCCTCCTTTACAGTACGATGTTCTCCCGGAGTCTTTCTGCATCTTTTTTGCAAGAAATATTTTCACAAAATCAGGATTATTGTCATTATAGACTATCATAACACAAGACAGTAAGGTCTGCAAGAAAGAGCACATCATGAATATAGTATCTGTTAGTATCCGTGTAAAAGTAGTATTGAAAAATGTTGCGGTCCATAAGCTGCATGACCGGTAATGCTGGGAAAATGTGTAAGCAGCCTAATGAGAAAAAATATGCAGGCAGCCCACTTGACAGTATACCCTGGTGGGGTATACAATGCATATATTCCCAGTGAAAAGGTGGGGAAAATAAAAGGGAAAGACAGGAAGGTTTATGGAAGAAGAAAAGTGTTGCTGCCACCATAAAACCAAGGAGCGGTCTGAAAAGGAATATAAAGACCTGATTCACCGGCTGAACCGTATTGAAGGCCAGATACGTGGAATCAAAGGCATGGTGGAAAAAGATGCTTATTGTCCGGAAATACTGGTACAGGTAGCAGCTGCCAATGCAGCATTAAACAGCTTTAATAAGGTTCTTCTTGCAAATCATATCAGAACCTGTGTGGCAGAAGATATAAGAGCAGGAAAAGACGAAGTGATCGATGAACTTGTGACCACCTTGCAGAAGCTGATGAGGTAATGGGTATAGTAAAAATCAGCGGATCCGTTCTACGACAGCAGGTAGCGCAGTGCAGCAGCAGGGAGAATCTGGGCGGATATAGAAAGGAGACAACAGTACAGTGAAACAGTATACAGTAACGGGAATGAGCTGCGCAGCATGCAGCGCCCGTGTAGAAAAGGCAGTTTCTAAGGTGCCGGGAGTAACTTCCTGCTCAGTCAGCCTTTTGACTAATTCTATGGGGGTGGAAGGAAACGCCACAGACCAGGAGATCATAAAAGCAGTAGTAGATGCAGGTTATGGTGCATCTGTCAAAGATGGGAGGAGTGAAAAAAATGGCCAGTCAAACAGCGCTGTAGCTTCTGAAGAAGCCCTTGCAGACCATGAAACTCCCATTTTAAAAAAACGTTTGCTATATTCGGCAGGATTCTTACTTGTCCTTATGTATTTTTCTATGGGACATATGATGTGGAACTGGCCGCTGCCGGCATTTATGGATGGCAATCATGTGATGATGGGGCTGGTACAGCTATATCTTACCGTGATCATTATGATCATAAACCAGAAGTTCTTTATCAACGGTTTTAAGAGCCTGTTCCATGGTGCTCCCAATATGGACACTTTAGTAGCTTTAGGATCTTTTGCATCTTTCGGATACAGCTCATATGCTTTGTTTGCCATGACCTATGCCCAGCATAAGGGGGACGCAGAGGCTGTTATGGGTTATATGCACGAATTCTATTTTGAGTCTGCTGCGATGATCCTGACACTGATTACAGTGGGAAAAATGTTAGAGGCCCGTTCTAAGGGAAAAACAACGGATGCATTAAAGAGCCTGATGAAACTGTCACCAAAAAGCGCTATAATAGAAAGAGATGGAAAAGAGACTGAATTACCTGTTGAGCAGGTATGTACCGGAGATATATTTGTTGTCCGGCCTGGTGAAAACATACCTGTTGATGGTATTGTATTGGAAGGAAACAGCGCGGTAAACGAAGCGGCTCTTACTGGTGAAAGTATTCCTGTAGATAAGCAGGCAGGAGACCGTGTTTTCGCAGCCACCATTAACCAGTCTGGTTTTATCCGCTGTGAATCCACCCGTGTAGGTGAAGATACTACACTTTCACAGATCATCCGTATGGTCAGTGATGCGGCAGCTACCAAGGCACCCATTGCCAAAGTAGCAGATAAGGTTTCCGGCATTTTCGTTCCTGCAGTTATCTCCATTGCAGTTGTTACTGTGATCGCATGGCTGATCGCTGGGGAAAGCGTCGGTTTTGCCCTTGCAAGAGGCATTTCTGTTCTGGTCATCAGTTGTCCGTGTGCTTTAGGACTTGCCACGCCTGTTGCTATTATGGTAGGAAATGGTGTGGGCGCTAAGAACGGTATCCTTTTTAAGACTGCTGTTTCTCTGGAAGAAACTGGAAAAGTTGAGATCGCAGTATTAGATAAAACAGGAACGATCACCAGCGGTGAGCCAAAGGTAACAGATGTACTGGCAGCAGATGGATATTCTAAAGAAGAACTGTTACGATCAGCATATTCACTGGAAAGCAAAAGTGAGCATCCACTGGCAAAGGCGATCGTAGCTTACGGGGAAGAAAAGCAGACAAAACAGCTTGCGGTTACTGGATTTAAGGCACTTCCCGGAAATGGCCTGGAAGGAAAAGTGGGGGATGCAGATGTAAAAGGCGGCAGCCTGAAATTTGCCCAGAGCCAGACGAAGATCCCGGAAAAGATCAGAAACCAGGCAGAAAAACTGGCAGAAGAGGGAAAAACTCCCCTGATGTTCCTGAAAAATGGTATACTTATGGGTATGATCGCAGTTGCTGATGTGATAAGAGCAGACAGTTCACAGGCAGTAAAAGAACTGCAGGATATGGGCATCGAAGTAGTTATGCTGACTGGTGACAATGAACGCACAGCCAAAGCCATTGGCCGTCAGGCTGGCGTAGACCGGGTGATCGCAGGTGTTCTTCCGGATGGAAAAGAGGAAGTCATCCGCAAGCTAAAGGAACAGGGCAAAGTTGCTATGGTAGGTGACGGTATTAATGATGCCCCTGCTCTTACAAGGGCTGATATGGGAATTGCCATTGGTGCTGGTGCAGATGTTGCTATTGATGCAGCAGATGTAGTCCTGGTAAAGAGCCGTTTAAGCGATGTGCCTGCAGCAATCCGTTTAAGCCGCGGAACTCTTAGAAACATACATGAAAATCTGTTCTGGGCCTTTTTCTACAATGTGATCGGGATCCCTCTTGCAGCAGGTATCTGGATCCCTGTTTTTGGGTGGAAGTTAAACCCGATGTTTGGCGCCGCAGCCATGAGCTTATCCAGCTTCTGCGTTGTGACCAATGCGTTAAGGCTGAATTTACTGAATGTCAAAGACAGCCGCAAAGATAAGAAGATCCGCCGCAAAGCAGCTGTTCCGGCAGGAAAAGTGGTTGCTGCGGCAGAAATAAATACAGAAACAAAAAAGGAGAATATGACCATGACAAAGACAATGAAAATTGAGGGAATGATGTGCGGACACTGTGAGGCAGCTGTTAAGAAGGCTCTGGAAGCATTAGACGGTGTAGCAGGCGCAGAAGTAAGCCACGAAAAAGGAACAGCTGTTGTAACCTTGGAAAAGGATGTAGACAATGCCGTTCTTACAAAGGCAGTAGAAGATAAGGATTATAAGGTAGTGTCTGTTCAGTAAGCAATAAAAAAACATGTTTTTGGGCAAAATCAACAAAAACCGAAAGAAAGTGTATTGACTAATGGTGATAATGATGATATTATGATTATATCGTTACATTATTGACAATATTGGTTGCTTTAAGGCAACATGCAAAACCAATTTTGAATGATATTTCTTTATGTAGATATGTGTTCAAAGTTGGTTTTTGTTATTTATAAACATAGGATCGCGAGAGTGCAGAGTACGCAGCAATCCGGTATCAGAGGACCAAAATATATGACGAGTATGATTTATGATCTATAAGGGGGAAATCATCATGTTTCAGGGAATTAAAAAATTGTTCGGTTCCAAAAAAGAAAAGGAGCAGATCCTGGCGCCGGTTGCAGGTCAGGCAGTACCTTTAAGTGAAGTTCCTGACCCGGCTTTTGCGCAGGAGATTTTAGGAAAAGGTGTTGCAATACAGCCTGCTGAAAATGAATTCAGGGCGCCGGCATCCGGTGAAGTGATAGTTCTGTTTGAAACCGGCCATGCAGTGAGCATCCGTACAGAAAGCGGCGCAGATGTGATCGTCCATATTGGTTTAGATACTGTAAATCTAAAGGGTCAGTTCTTTACTACCCATGTAAAACAGGGAGACACAGTAAAAGCAGGCGACCTGCTGATCACAGCAGATATAGAGCAGATCAAGGCAGCTGGTTATGATGTGATCACACCAGTGATCGTCTGCAATTTTTCTGATTTCCCGGATATTGCATGTCACCCGGGAAAAACAGTAAAAGCCATGGATGAGATCATTACGTTGTAATGATCCTCAACGTGGATAGAAAGGGGATTTGAAACCAGGAGAGGGGTTCAAATAAATCAGCCGGGGGCAGATGTCTGCCGGCATCAAAAGAAAGGGGTTTTTAGTTATGATGAAGTTTTTTCAGAAACTTGGTAAGTCATTGATGCTTCCAGTGGCGTGTCTGCCAGTGTGCGGTATCCTTATGGGTATCGGATACATCCTGGCACCGGCAGCTATGGCAGGTGAGGTTCAGGGATTTACCGCAGGAGGCTTATCGTACTCTATCGGACTGTTTCTGATCAAAGCAGGGGGAGCATTGATCGATAATATGTCCTGGCTGTTCGCGGTAGGTGTAGGCGTAGGTATGGCAGATGATTCAGATGGAACAGCAGGTCTGGCAGGTCTTGTATCTATGTATATGATCACCACACTGTTAAGTCCCGGTGCTGTTGCCGGTATTACCGGACATGAGGCAGCGCCTGCATTTGGTAAGATCATCAACCAGTTCGTTGGTATTCTTTCCGGTCTTATCGGTTCTGCATGCTACAACAAATATAAGACTGTTAAACTGCCGGATGCATTGGCATTCTTCAGCGGCAAGAGAGCAGTTGCGATCTTTACAGCTATTTATTCCATAGTTGCAGCTTTAGTCTTGTTTGTAGTATGGCCTCTGGTTTACGGTGGTCTGGTAGCATTAGGCGAAGCATTTATCGGAATGGGTGCTGTTGGAGCAGGTATCTATGCATTCTTTAACCGGCTTCTGATCCCATTTGGCCTGCACCATGCGTTAAACTCTGTATTCTGGTTTGATGTTGCAGGAATCAGTGACCTAAGCAAATTCTGGGGCAATACCGGTGTTTACGGACAGACTGGTATGTACATGACCGGCTTCTTCCCATTTATGATGTTCGGTCTTCCTGCAGCCTGCATCGCTATGTATCAGACTGCAAAACCTGCTAAGAAGAAAATGGTTTACGGACTTTTAGCTTCTGCAGCTTTCTGTTCTTTCTTTACAGGTGTTACAGAACCAATTGAGTTTTCCTTTATGTTCCTGGCTCCAGGGCTGTATGTAGTGCATGCCCTGTTAGCAGGTATTACAGCAGGCATCACCGTTGCCCTGCCGATCCGTGCAGGCTTCTCCTTCTCAGGCGGTGCTGTTGATATGGTACTTAGTTCCTTTACGCCACTTGCAGAAAATCCATGGCTGCTGATCCCGGTAGGTATCGCAGTTGGCGTTCTTTATTATATCGTATTCCGTTTCGCTATTACAAAGTTCAATTTAAAGACACCGGGACGGGAAGATGATGATGCAGAAGAGTTAAAGGCAACTCTGGCAAACAATGATTACACCTCCGTTGCAAAAATCGTTTTGGAAGGCGTTGGCGGTCCTGAAAATGTAACTTCCATTGACAACTGCATTACCAGATTACGTCTGGAAGTAAAGGATTATACAAAGGTTAATGAAAAGGTGATCAAGTCAGCAGGTGTTGCAGGCGTGATACGTCCAAGCAAGACTGCTGTCCAGGTTATCATCGGAACCCAGGTACAGTTCGTAGCAGATGAATTTAAGAAGCTTTGCAAGTAAACGTACATGTTACCTGACGGTGATATCACCGCTTAGAAAAATGAGCCGCCGCATAAAGGTGAGAACAGCCTTTTTTGCGGCGGTTTTTTTCAGCCTTTCTGTTTTCATTGTTTAAGTGCCGGATGCATAAGAGGTATTTTTACCAGGAACGGCAGTTTATTATTTTTACCAGGAACGCAGTCTTTTTTCCAGTATAGTTACTCCCTGATACAATATCCATGAAAGCAGGCATAAAATGATCAGGGCACTCATCAGTTTTGTCATTTCAAAGGTCTGGGATGCATAAGTGATAAGATAGCCAAGGCCTGCTTTGGCACTTAAAAATTCACCGATGATCACACCTACCAGACAGAGCCCGATGTTTACTTTCATGGTACTCATAAGCAGAGGAAGACTGCCGGGAAGGAGAACTTTGGTAAGTACATCTTTTTTACTGCCTCCCAGAGAAAAAATCAGCCGGATCTTATCATGATCCATTTGGTTAAAGCCTGTATATAAAGTCATGACAGAGCCAAAAACAGCAATGGAAACAGCAGCAGTTACCACCATGCGCATACGGCTTCCAAGCCATACAAGGAGAAGGGGTGCCAGAGCAGATTTTGGAAGGCTGTTTAATAGAACTAAAAAAGGCTCAAACACCTGGGCAGCAAGAGGATCTGACCAGAGAAAAAGGGCTGTGATAAGGCTGATCAGGGTACACAATAAGAAGCTTACCAGGGTTTCGGTCAATGTGACTCCGGTGTGGAGAAAAAGGCTTTTATCCAAAAACATGTGAAACAGACACAAAAGGATCTGGGAGGGGCAGCTGAATATAAAACGGTTGATCATTCCTAAAGAAGCCGTCAGCTCCCACAGGGACAGAAAAAGGATAAAAAGGATGATACGGCATAATTTGATCTGTCTGGCTTCTCTTAAAAGCTTTGCTTCATATTCCTGCTGTCTGGTCATCTGTTTTCAGCTCCTTCCACAAAAGATCAAAATAATGGGAAAATTCCGGGCAGTTGCGCCGTTTTAAAGGAGTATTCATATCATCAGGAAATGAAACAGACAGAACAGCGCGGATACGCCCCGGTCTTGGAGTGAGGACGATAATACGGTCGGCGAAACTGATGGCTTCTGACAGGTCGTGTGTGACCAGAACAGCTGTTTTGTTAGCTTTTCTTAAAATAGAGCTGATATCATCGCATACAGTAAGCCTGTTCTGATGATCAAGAGCAGAAAAAGGCTCATCCAGTAAGAGCAGGTCCGGTTTTAGGGCCAGGGTGCGTATAAGGGCGGCTCTCTGGCGCATGCCGCCGGAGAGAGCAGAAGGCTTTGCATGTTCAAAACCGGCAAGTCCATAATCAGAAAGCATGGCAGACAGTTCTTTTTTCCGGTCATCTGTCAGCTGATGCTGGATCTCCAGTCCAAGTGAGACATTAGAAAGAATATCCCGCCATTCAAACAGCTGGTCTTTCTGGAACATGTAGCCGATATGAAAAGCATTTCCCGGATTTTTTTCCAGAAGTTCCCCATCCAGGAAGATGGCACCGGCTTCCGGTTCGTCAAGGCCGCAAATAAGGGATAAAAGAGTGGATTTTCCACAGCCGGAAGGGCCTAGAATGGCTACAAATTCCCCGTGCTCCACAGTAAAAGAAATATCAGAAAGGGCCAGCGTTTCCTTATGTTTACTGTGGTAGGAAAAGCTGACCCTGCAAACCTGCAGTTTGGGTTTCATAAAGATACCCCAAAGTTCATTCTTGATTTAATATACGCAGAAAATGGAAAAATGTTTGCAGCGGTTTTACTGCTGTGCTGCAGTTGTTTCGTTAGCAGGTGTTTCATTCTGCGTCTGTCCGTAATTCCAGGTGACCGGAGTAGGACGGGATGTGTCAAAGATCTGGGAAGAGTCAAATAAGTCACTTAAGCGCTTCTTTGCAGGATCTTCCTGGATCATATCTTCATACAGGCGGTATCCGTCTAAGTTTCTTCTTGCCATACGCAGGTAATCATGTCCCATCTGGATCCAGGCCGGCTTGCTGGCATCCACATTGCAGAAATAGCGGAAGCCCTTGGAAGCAAGGTACTGGTAACGGTAATTTTCCTCTGTATAAGGGTGCCAGTCTGCAATGTCGTTTCCATTTGGATAAATGTAAATATCTGTAGGTCCGATAAGGGATTCTACTTCATTTTCCCATTTATCGGTATCTGTATAGAAACGCTCATCGCTGATTTTGTAAGGCTTTTCAGGGTTTCCGGAAACGCCCATCCATAAATGCCCCCAGCTATGGCTTGCCAGTTCCCAGCCGTCATCCCGCAGACACTGTGCTACTTTAGCAGCCTGTTCCCGTTCCCTTTCATAATCCGGGCTTTCGCTGTAGGAAGAAGCAGTGCGGTAGCCAAAGATGCCCTCATAACCAGTAAGGGCGATAATAGCTTTGGCTCCTTTATAGGAGAAATCCGGATGTTCATCAATAAAGTCATTTAAAATCGGAACCAGATCATAAGAGCCGGCAGAAACTGTTCCGTCCTCCATTTTCATTTCACAGGAAGGCCGTCCGTCCTCACCAATGATGATCTTGCTTGCAAAGCCATCTCCGTCCATATATGGGTAGTAGCACACATCATCCTGGGACATGACAATAGGCTTCTTTCCTTCCGGAAGCATGATATTTCCCCAGGTGAATACAGGATTTCCATTTTCATCGCTGGTTTCATAGGCAATATCATGGATGCGCACCAGAACGTAGCCGTCATTGTAAAGGGCATCTAAGATCTTTAAAAATTCATCTTTTGTGGTCATAACGGAGTTATATCCCCCTGAACGGGAATCTCCATCAAAAGCTTTTGCTGTATCCATGATCAGAGAGTGGAAAAATACATGGGTCACATTTTTTACATCAGCTGGAACCAGGGCATCCTTTTCAGACTGATAAGTGGAAACTGCTTCCTCTATACGGGAGTCAGCTGCAAGAGAAGCATCCTGCTGCAAAAGTTCCATGGCCTTGTCATAATCGTATCCTTTGGCCAGACGATCTGCCTGTGCGATCAATGTGTCAATGGGATCTGGTTCTTGTGCAGTGGAAGGCTTGTCCTTATCTGGTTTGCGGTTTGCCTCAGAGGCAGTGGCCGAAGCTGGCAATGATCCGGGCTTCTGTTTTAAAACAAAGTGCGAAAAGGCAAAAATACCGCCCCCAAGCAGAAGGGCGATGACTAAAAGTAATATAAAGGTAGGAAGGTGACGGGACAGGCGGAAGAAAAATCCTCTGTGGTTGCGCTGCTTCCGGAAATTTAAATTGCTCATAAAATACTCCTATGATGTTTGTTTATAAAGAGTATAACATAAAACAGACTATCTGAGTATATCATAACCTGCTTTTTGTTGATTTTTTAATACCAGAGTGGTATTCTAAAAATGAATTAAATCTAACAGAATGTGAGGTTCTAAAAAATGGGAGAAATGGTTAAAGATCCAAATTGCGCATATTGTGTAGAGGGAGAACTGTTAGCTAAGTTTGGTTATCCATGCTGCGAGATGAAAACAGGCAAGCTGTATGTGTTCAAGGAGCAGAGCAAAAGAGGAAGAGTGATCTTAGCTCATAAAAAACATGTCAGCGAATTGATCGAACTGACTGATGAAGAGAGAAATGATTATTTTGCAGATGTTGCAAAGGTTGCAAGAGCTATTCACAAAGTATTCAATCCGGATAAGGTAAACTATGGCGCATACGGTGATACCGGACATCATTTACATTTCCACATCGTTCCTAAATACAAAGGCGGCGAAGAATGGGGCAGCACATTTGAGATGAACAGCGGTAGGACTATTCTTACAGATGCAGAGTATGAAGAGATGGCAGAGGCTATCCGCCAGGCATTAAAGGAAGTTTAAAAGATAGTTAGTAAGAAGTTTATAAAATTATAAAAAGTCAGAAATAAGGCTGTTTTCAGTGCGAAAATACTGGAGACAGTTTTTTTATTGCCATAAATCAGAGTTTTCTTCATATTTTATAAAGAAGAAAAGACGCGGTGCAGCTGTAAAAGAGGAATGTATGGCAAAGAATTGGAAAAAGAGAAAACTTTGCAGGTGGATGGGGCTATGCCTGACAGTATGTATTCTGGTAATAAGCAGCCTGTATACAGTCTGTGGTGCAGAACCTGTAATACCGGTATCAGTGCCTGTAAACACAAATATCCAGGCGGTTTGTGTTCATGCACCGTCCGCTATTTTAATGGAAGCATCTACAGGTAAGATATTATTTGAAAAAGAGGCAGATGAAAAACGCAGTCCGGCCAGTGTGACTAAGATAATGACCCTTCTTCTGATCTTTGATGCCCTAAAAGATGGAAAGATAAAAATGACAGATCAGGTGACTACAAGTGCCTATGCAAAATCCATGGGCGGTTCCCAGGTGTTTTTGGAAGAAGGAGAAGTACAGACAGTAGAAACACTGATCAAATGTATTGTGATCGCCTCTGGAAATGATGCTTCGGTGGCTATGGCAGAGTATATTTCAGGGACAGAAGAGGCCTTTGTGGATGCTATGAATAAGAGGGCAGAAGGCCTGGGGATGATGAACACCCATTTTACAGACTGCTGCGGGCTGACAGAGGATCCGGATCATCTGACTACGGCAAGGGATATTGCCATTATGAGCCGGGAGCTGATCAACTGTTACCCGGAAATACATAATTATTCTACTATCTGGATGGAAAATATCACGCATGTGACCCGCCAGGGAACCAAGGAATTCGGTCTTGCAAATACCAATAAATTATTGAAAATGGCAGTAGATTTTCAGGTTACAGGCTTAAAAACCGGTTCTACTTCCAGGGCAAAATACTGTCTTTCTGCCACAGCGCAAAAAGACGGAGTCCGCCTTATCGCAGTGATCATGGCAGCACCGGACTACAAGGCACGTTTTTCTGACGCCAGAAATCTTTTAAGCTTCGGCTATGCCACCTGCAGGCTCTATGAGGATAAAGAAAAACTGCCTCTTCCACAAATGTCTGTTGCAGGAGGAGTAAAGGATCTGGTGCCACTGCAGGCAGAAGGAACATTTTCCTGGCTTAGCACAGAAGGAGAAGACCTGGGAAAGATCGAAAAAAAGCTGGAGCTGGCAGAAAAGCTGGAAGCCCCGGTAGCACCGGGAACCCGCGCCGGTGTGATCGCCTATTATTTTAACGGGGAAAAGCTGGGAGAGCTTCCTGTTACGGCTGCAGAAGCAGTAGAACGGGCGGGATATAGGGATCATTTGCAGAAGGTTTTTAAAAGCTGGATCAGTATTCGCCGGACAGCTGCATAAAGATACTGTTAAAATGCAGAAAATACCAGGCAATTGATTTGACGGAATGTTTTCTTCACAGATATAATACCTTTCATAATGTATTAGTATTTCGAAAATGATGTACTAGTACATCCGGGAGAAAGGGGAAAGCTATGAACCAGATTTTACTGCTTACAGGAATTGTGATCGTGATCTGCATCCTGTCAGGCCGCCTGATCGACAAAATGGGAGTCCCATCCCTGCTTGCATTTATTCTTTTGGGAATGTGTTTTGGTGTAGATGGGATTTTTAAGATTTCTTTTGATGATTACCAGTTCAGCGAGCTGATCTGTTCTGTCAGCCTGATCTTTATTATGTTTTATGGTGGTTTTGGAACTAATATCAAAGAGGCAAAGCCAGTTGTATCAAGAGCGGTACTGCTTTCCAGTGCAGGAGTTCTTCTAACAGCCGGGATCACGGGAATTTTTATCCATCTGGTGTTAAAACTTCCTCTGCTTGAAAGTTTTCTGGTGGCATCAGTGATCGGCTCTACAGATGCGGCATCTGTATTTAACATCCTTCGTTCCAAAAACCTGAACCTGAAGGAAAATACAGCCTCCTTGCTGGAAATGGAGTCTGGTTCCAATGACCCGGTCTCTTATATGCTGACAGTGATCCTCACAGCAGTTCTTACGGGACAGTCTGTAAATATAGGATCCATGCTGTTTTTTCAGGTGTTTTTCGGTATTGGCTGCGGTGTGCTGTTTGGAAAATCCACAGCAGTTGTTTTAAACCAGGTGGATTTTGACATTGCCCAGGGAAAGACCATACTGGTATTTGCAGCAGCCATACTGGCCTATACGGTGCCTTCCATGATCGGTGGCAACGGATATTTAAGTGTGTATCTGTGCGGTATTATCCTGGGAAATTCCTATCTCCCCCATAAACGGGATATGGTGCTGTTTTTTGATGTACTCACAGGTGTGGCCCAGATGATGATCTTTTTCCTGCTGGGACTTCTGGTAACTCCCAGTGAGCTGCCTCAGGTGATACTTCCCTCTCTGGTGATCATGATCTTCCTTACTTTTGTAGGCCGTCCGGTGTCTGTGGCAGCGCTTTTAGCTGGTTTCAGATCCTCAAAAGGCCAGATTGGTCTGGTATCATGGGCCGGGCTGCGTGGCGTTGCCTCCATTGTATTTGCTATCTATGTAGTCCTGCGCCAGGTCCATCTGGGATATAATCTTTTTAATCTGGTATTTTGTATTGTATTGTTGTCTATTTCCATTCAGGGAACGCTGCTTCCATGGATATCGGCAAAATTTCAGATGATTGATGAAAATGCAGATGTGCGTCGTACTTTTAATGATTATCAGGAGGAAGAAAGTATCAGCTTCGTAAAATTTCATCTCTATGGGCAGCATCCTTATGTGGGAAAATGTCTAAAGGAGATCACATTGCCCCCTAAGCTTCTGGTGGTACTGCTGATCCGTGGAAAAGAAGTGCTGGTTCCCAATGGGGATACCTGTCTGAAAGCCGGTGATCTGATGATCGCGGCAGCAGAGGAGTTTGAGGACCGGAAAAATATGACTCTCAGAGAGATCACTGTGGATAAAAATCATAAATGGAGCGGAAAAGCTTTAAGCCGTATTTCCATGCAGGCTGGAACGCTGATCGTTATGGTAAGGAGAGGAAAAGAAACGGTGATACCTACGGGAAATACTGTGGTATATGAAGGGGATGTGCTGGTACAGGTAAAATTTTGACAAAAGTTACAGTTCAACTGTAACTGAAAAAAAGAGCAGGCCGATTGACCAATGTCATTAAGTTAATATGACAAATCAAGATCTCAGTATTAGAAAATAATACTGGGGTCTTTTTTTATCAAAAGCTTGACAGGAACACAAAAATGTGTGGCCGCTCTCGCTACTGATTATATTTAGAAGTTGCGAGAGCGGCCCTTGTAATTAAGTAAATCTTGATTACAAGGAGGTCACGTTTCAGATAGAGCAGATGAATTCTGTCTTAATCCTGGTAAGTGCTTCGTTAGAAAACGCAAACTATCATTTGAGACAGTTATACGAGGCATTATAGGGATGGAAAGTAAAAGCTTAACAAATGAACTAATCGATATGTTTGATTCATCACCTGAAATGCCTTCAGCATCTGCCTTTGTACAGCAACGAAGTAAAATTGAACCAGATGCATTTAAAACTATTTTTGAAAGTTTCACCTCAAAAATCACTACTAAAAAATCTGATACGCTTCGTATCCTTGCAGTTGATGGCTCAGATGTTCAAATAGCTACGAATCCTGGCGATTCCACTTCCTATCATCCAGGAAGTAATGGACAAAAACCGTATAATCTCTTACATTTAAATGCTTTGTATGATTTAGAACATCATATTTATACAGATGCCGTTATTCAAGGTCGCTTGAATTGGAATGAACATTCCGCACTTCAGGAAATGGTTGATAAATCAGATATTTCAAAGGCACTTGTTGTTGCTGATAGAGGTTATGAGTCATATAACAACATGGCACATATCCAAGAAAAAGGATGGTATTTTTTAATACGAATCAAGGATGGGAAAAATGGAATAAAGCAAGGCTTGGACTTACCTGATAGTGATGAATTTGACGAAAAAATAAACTTGCAATTAACACGAAAACAGACAAAAGAAACGAAAGAATTATTCAAAAGAAAAAATTACTATAAATTCGTACCAAGTACTACTTCCTTTGAGTATCTTCCTCTGAAATCAAAGAAAAATGATCCAGCAGTTTTTTACGAACTTAATTTCAGAATTGTTCGCTTCAAGGTGACAGATGAACTCTATGAAACAGTACTTACAAATTTAGATAAGGATGTATACCCACCTGAAAAACTAAGAGAATTGTATGCATCACGATGGGGGATTGAAACATCTTTTAGAGATTTAAAATATACTGTAGGAATGTTAGATTTTCATTCCAAAAAGGTGATGTGTATCCATCAAGAAATATACGCACATCTAATTATGTATA
Source organism: uncultured Clostridium sp. (assembly GCA_900541315.1). Lineage (GTDB taxonomy): Bacteria > Bacillota > Clostridia > Lachnospirales > Lachnospiraceae > Enterocloster. The sequence continues at coordinate 21,292 of UQJF01000015.1, forward strand.
ACTTTGCAGAAATGATTACCTCGCACATAATCATTAAAAAGAAGCAAAGAAAATATACATATAAAGCCAATTTTTCGATTGCAGCTCACATGTGCAGATTATTCTATAGAGGAAAAGCCACATCACCCAATTTAGAAACCATTATAGCAAGACATATCATTCCTGTAAGGAATGATAGACATCGTAAAAGAAATCTTACGATCAAAGTCTTTCATGGTTTCCTATATAGAATAGCATAAATTTACAAAAATGGAATCATTTTTTAGGCAGATGTAAATCTGTCTAATTAGCATGCTTAAAAATGCAAAATGGCAGGAAAGTACAAAACTCTCCTACCATTTTATTTTTGAGTCAACTATTATACAATGTTAACTTAATGACATTGGCCGATTGACTTGCTCTTTTTTTCATGTTATCCTATAAGAACCAGCAGAGAGGTCTCTCTGCTCTATCTGATTTTTTATTTCTATATTTTATGAATGGCCAGTTCGGCCTTAGGTTTCACAAAATTATGTTTCAAAATGGAAAATGTAAAAGTGAGGTGATGTCACTGTCAGGCAACATGTCTGTTTTTAAAAGTGCAAGAGTGCAAAGTAAACATTATTAAATGTATTTTCGGAGTCTTATTCCGGGAGAAAATCAATATGTCCTCTCGGAGTCTTTCCTGCACTTGTCTTTGCGGCCGATTTTCCGCCAGTTGCACCCGAATTTCAGAGGCGGACGCAACGCCAACGCCTCTGAAATTTGGGCACAATTGACAACAAATCTTTTCGCAAAATCAAGTACAAAAAGATTCCGAGAGTACATTTTTCACAAAATCAGGCACAGAAAGATTCCGGGAGAACATAAAAAACAGCAGGAGGAAAAGTTCCATGAATAAGATCATACTTGGCAAAACAGGGATTATTATTGAGAAACAGGGCTTTGGATGTCTGCCGGTCCAGCGTATCAGTCAACAGGATGCAGTGTATCTGCTGCACAAGGCTTATGATGGAGGCATTAATTTTTTTGATACGGCCCGGGCTTACTCAGACAGTGAGCAGAAGGTGGGAGCAGCATTTTCAGATATGCGTGACCACGTTGTTCTGGCAACAAAGACCGGAGCAAAAACGGCAGAGGAATTCTGGAAAGACCTGGAAACAAGTCTTCGCACTTTAAAGACAGATTATATTGATATTTATCAGTTCCACAATCCGTCATTCTGCCCTCAGCCAGGTGGAGAAGACGGTCTTTACGATGCAGCTCTTAAAGCAAAAGAACAGGGGAAAATCCGTCATATTTCCATAACAAACCACCGTTTGACAGTAGCACACCAGGCCATTGATTCCGGGCTTTATGAAACACTGCAGTTTCCGTTCAGTTATCTTGCCGGTGAGCAGGAGATGGAGCTTGTACAAAAATGCCGTGAAAAGAATATGGGATTTATTGCCATGAAAGGTATGGCAGGTGGTCTTATACAGGATGGCATTACAGCAGCTGCATGGATGGACACACAGGAGGGTGTTGTTCCAATCTGGGGTGTACAGCGGGAAAGCGAACTGGATCAGTTCCTTAAGTGTATCAGAGAAGGGGCAGAGCTGACAAAAGAACGTCTGGAGACTATCGAAAAAGACCGCAAAGAACTATGCGGCGAGTTCTGCCGTGGCTGCGGATACTGTATGCCATGTCCGGCAGGCATTGAAATTAACCAGTGCGCCCGTATGTCTCTTATGCTTAGAAGAGCTCCGGCGGCTGCATGGCTGACTGAATCCTGGCAGCAGAAAATGCACCAGATTGAAAACTGCCTTCACTGTGGCCACTGCATGTCCAAATGTCCATACGGCCTCAACACGCCAGAACTATTGCAGGCAAATTACGAAGACTATTGGAAGGTGCTTGAGGAGAGTAAAAAGGAGAAATAAAATTAAGGTGAAGGATTGGATGCTGCTTTGTAAGAAGCGGCATCCAGTCTTTTTTTCTCAATTTTGCCTTTTTTCACAGACACCGGTATTTCCTGTGCAGCCGGTACATCCCACTGTCTGTTCCCACTGAAAGCAAAACATTTTCTTATTCATTTTAGTATGATTCTTTTATTATTCCATAATTTTTCCATCAATACTTATCGTTACAACCTGCCATGGAATAAACTTTCCGCTGTTTTGAAGAGCTTTTTTGGCAGCCATTTCAAGCCCACCGCAGCATGGAACTTCCATTCTTACGATCGTTACACTTTGGATATTATTATTTTGAATGATTGCAGTCAGTTTCTCACTATAATCCACCTGATCTAATTTTGGACAGCCAATTAATGTGACCTTATTCCTGATAAAATCCTGATGAAAGCTTGCGTAAGCGTAAGCAGTACAATCAGCTGCGATTAAAAGCTTTGCATCGTTAAAATATGGTGCACTGACTGGAGCCAGTTTAATCTGTACTGGCCAGTTCTGAAGCTTTGATACCGAATTTGCGGCTGAAGATGATTTTACAGACTCAGGTGTTTCCATTCGCTGGATCTGCATGATTTTAGATCCTGGACAGCCGGTATGAAGGGACATTGCCTGTTTTTTGGCAGCTGTTGTTTTCTGAGCTTCTTTCACAGCTTCTTCATTATATGCAGGTGCTTCTCTTTCCTCAAATGAAATTGCTCCAGTAGGACATTCCGGGAGACAATCTCCCAATCCGTCACAGAAATGTTCTCTTACCAGTTCGGCTTTTCCGGCGATGATATCAATGGCACCTTCGTGGCAGGCAATTGCGCAGGCACCGCAGCCGTTACATTTTTCTTTATCAATCCGGATAATCTTTCTTATCATTTTTACCCTCCGTTAATAGTATTTAACTTTTGTTTCTGTTAGAATTATAGTATAATAAATACAACTTGTATGTTTGATTTCCAACAGGAGGGAAGATTTTGAAAAAATATTTACCTATTCTAAGAAACAGTCCATTTTTTAAAGGTCTTTCTGATAACGAGATATTATCCATATTGCACTGTGTAAACGGAACAATAATTTCCAAAGAACGAGATTCTTATATTTTCAGGGCAGGAGATTCTACCGATGTAATGGGGCTTGTGACATCAGGCTGTGTTCTTGTTATTCAGGAAGACCTTTGGGGACATCGTAATATTCTGTCCAAATGTCATACCGGTGATTTTTTTGGAGAACCATATGCAGCAAGCCCGGGGGCTGTTCTGAATATCAGTGTGGTAGCTGATGGGGATTGTGAGATTATTTTTTTTAATATCCAGAGGCTTCTGGTTACTTGTCCAACGGCATGTGAACATCATCAGAAGCTGATCCGAAACCTGGTCAGTGTCTTGGCAAATAAGATACTGATCCTGAACGATAAGATCACACACATTGGCAAGCGAACGACCAGGGATAAACTATTATCGTATCTGTCAGCAGAGTCGGCCAGACAGTCCTCCTTATCCTTTGATATTCCCTTTGACCGGCAGCAGTTGGCAGATTATCTTTGCATTGACCGTGCGGCAATGTCTACGGAGATATCAAAGTTACAAAAAGAAGGATTTATAAAAACAAATCGGAATCATTTTGAATTAACTGTTTCTGATGATGAGGATTTAAGAATAAAAATGTGATATATATTAGTATAGTGGTTCAGTTATCAAGAAAAATAATTAAGCATGTTTATAATGAACCGGTATATGTAGCTGATGGGGGTGAAACCATGGCATATAGTGAATTAATTAAAAACTTTAATAAGATACGTGATTACATGCGCGATTTTTATGTCTATGGTTTCAAAAGCCGGGATGATTATACGAAGAAAAGTGCCAGGTCTTATGATGACGAGAAACGTCGCATAGAGAGCTGGCTTGGTGAGTATATGAAATTCCATCAGACTGCTGATGGTAAGAATGTATTTCTATCAATTGATAGCAGAGTAACCAGACACAATCCGCTTTATAAGGCATGGAAGACAAAGAGCTTTACGGACGGGGATATTACACTTCATTTTATCATTATGGATATTCTTTCAGATGGCCAGGAACAGTCACTTGTGGCTATTGTGTCTCAAGTGGACCAATATCTGAGTGCTTTTGATCATGCAAGAGTATTTGACGTTTCTACGATCAGAAAAAAACTTAACGAATACGTAAAAGAAGGATTGCTGGTAAGCAGGAAGAACGGTAAGATGATGTTATACCGTCGTACAGAAGAGCTTGAAATGCCAGGTACGGATGTTTTGGATTTCTTTTCAGAAACTGCACCATGTGGTGTGATTGGATCGTTTCTGAAAGATAAAACAAATGACATAGCTGACAATTTTGCATTTAAACATCATTACATAACCGGTGCAATGGACAGTGAAGTTTTGTGTACAATACTGGAAGCAATTCATGAAAAAAGAAATGTAACAGTTGAAATGCTCCATCGTAGGAAAAATCGTGTTACAGAATCGAATGTCGTTCCGCTTCGGATAATGATCAGCGTGCAGAGTGGAAGGCAATATATGATGGCCTATGCTCCATATTTTAAACGGATAACAGCGTATCGTCTTGATAATATTGTTGCTGTTAAAAATGGTGAGATTGCAGACCGATTTGATGAACTAAGAGATAAACTGAATGGAATGCAGCAACACATGTGGGGAGTAGCTACAGACAGCCGGTCGGGAAATCGCATGGAACATATTGAATTTACAGTTTGGTATGACGATGGAGAACAGCATATACCAAGGCGATTAGAGCGCGAGAAACGAATCGGAAAGGTGGAATATATTGATGAACATACATGCCGTTTTTTAGCTGATGTTTATGATGCAAGTGAGCTGATACCATGGATACGTACCTTTATCTGTCGAATCACAGATATTTCAATTTCAAATAAATTTTTGGAAATACAGTTTAAAAAAGATTTGCAGACGATGTATGAGATGTATGGAATGGAAGGGGAGAAATGATCATGCTGTTTAATGAAATTTACAGTACATATTTTCAAACCGTTGGGAAAATCTTAACAGAAGCAGTGGAGCATCCGCTTACGACTGGAGAAATCAGTTCAATCATTCAGAATCATGCATTTGAAGAAAGTGCATTGAATATTCCAGAGTCTTTGGGAATGGCACGCTGGCAATTATTGAAAGAAGATGGAACAACCATTCTTAGAAAAAAGCCAACTATGCCCCTTACGATTTTGCAGAAACGCTGGATCAATGCGATCGCATTAGATCCAAGAATACGTTTGTTTACGGATCGACCAGTTGTATTTTCAGATGTGGAACCGTTATTTCTTCCAGAAGATATTTACGTCTTTGATAAGTATTCAGATGGTGATCCGTATGAGAATGAAGAATATATTCGGAACTTCCGTTTGATATTGGATGCGATCAGGCATCAGTATCCGATTCAGATCAGTATTAGAAATCGTCATGGGGAACGAGTAACAACCAGGACAATCCCTGAATATTTGGAATATTCCGAGAAAGATGATAAATTTCGTTTGATTGGTACAGGAAGCAAATTGGGAAATACGATTAATCTTGGCAGGATCACTTCTTGTGAAAAGTGCGGGAATCAACAGGGAAAGATTGGAAAAAGAAATCTGCCGCAGCCGCGCAAAGTGATATTTGAACTGGTTGATGACCGGAATGCTTTGGAACGTGTTCTGCTGCACTTCGCACACTTTGAAAAACAAGTCGGGAAAATAGATGATCGAAAATATCAGGTGACATTACATTATGATAAAGAGGACGAAACAGAGATTTTAATTCGTGTTCTTTCGTTTGGACCAATGATCCGCGTTGTGAAGCCCAGGGCATTCATTAATTTAATAAAGGGCAGATTGTCAGATCAAAAAAGTTGTGGACTGTAAAAGTTCGCAACTTTTTTTCCATGAAAAAAAGAACCGGAAGAGATAAACTTAGATCATAGCAAAGCACATGAGGAACAGGATCTTGCCGGTGGACTTAAAATCCGCTGGGTAGCAGATGGCCGTCGTAATATCTGTCAGAAATGCTTTGTTGAGAAAGGATGTGTTTAAAATGTTTGAAATAAAAGGAAAAATCACAACAGCAATCTGCTACGCAAAAGTTGTAGAAGATGAGGCGATCGGGCAGATCCGGAGAATGTGTGATCATGATCTGACAAAGGGAAGCAAGGTACGGATCATGCCTGATGTCCATGCAGGAAAAGGCTGCACGATCGGGACGACCATGACAGTTACAGATAAGATTTGTCCGAATATTGTAGGAGTCGATATTGGTTGTGGAATGTATACTGTAAAGCTGCAGGATCAGGTGATCGATTTTGAAAAAATAGATGAAGCATGCCATTATGTTCCTTCTGGAATGAACGTATGGGAAGGAAGAATGGAGAGGTTTGATTTGACGCAGCTTAAATGTTATAGATCTTTGCGAGATGCAAAGCGATTGGAAAGATCGCTTGGAACACTGGGCGGAGGAAACCACTTTATAGAGGTTGATCAGGCAAAGGATGGTACGTATTATTTAGTCATTCATTCAGGAAGCCGGAATTTGGGAAAACAGGTGGCTGAGTTTTATCAACAGCTGGCAATTGATCTGCATGCGGGAAAAGAAGAGTATTTCATAAAGCGAGATGAGATTATCCGTACATACAAAGAGCAAGGAAGAAGAGCAGAAATACAAGAGGCATTGAAGCAGTTAAAACAGAATTATGAGACACAGGATCTGGATGTGCCAGAAGATATCTGCTGGCTTTATGGACCATTTATGGATGATTACCTGCATGATATTGAAATCTGCCAGCGTTTTGCAAGAAGGAGCAGGGAGCGCATGGCGGAAATCATTATTGAAAGAACTAAAATGACGCAAGCAGAAGCTTTTCATACCATTCATAATTATATTGATGTCGATGAAATGATTCTTAGAAAGGGTGCAATTGCTGCACATGCCGGTGAAAAAGTATTAATTCCGATTAATATGAGAGATGGTTCTGTTCTTGCTGTTGGAAAAGGAAATGTGGAATGGAATAATTCAGCACCACATGGAGCCGGAAGGATCATGTCCAGAACAAAAGCGAAACAGTCCATTGATCTGGAGAAATACAAAGCATCCATGCAAGGTATTTATTCTACGTCAGTGAATGTAGATACATTAGATGAGGCACCCATGGCATATAAATCGCTTGCAGATATCATTGATGAGATAAGGGATTCTGTAGATATCATCGATATCATGAAACCGGTATATAATTTCAAAGCTTCAGATGGGGAGGTGCCTTGGAAAAAGAAGGGTGGCACAAATGAGAGAAAAGATACAGGCTCAACTTCACAGAATTGAAGACGAGGAACATATAAAAATATTTTTAGCTGTTGAATCAGGAAGCTGGGCCTGGGGATTTGCATCCCCGGATAGTGACTATGATGTGCGGTTTGTTTATGTTAGAAGGACAGAGGATTATCTGAGACTGGAGATGGTTCGGGATGTGATTGAACTACCAATCAATGATGTTTTGGATATCAATGGCTGGGATTTGCAAAAGACATTAAAATTACTGTACAAGTCAAATCCAACATTATTTGAGTGGTTTTCTTCTCCGATCGTTTATAAGGAAACAGAATTTGCTGGCAAGTTTCGTGATTTGATGATTCATTTTTTTTCATCAAAGAAGACGTTGTATCATTATATTAGTATGGCCGAAGGGAATTATCGGGAATATCTTAAAGGCGATCTTGTCAGAGCAAAGAAATATTTCTACGTCCTGCGCCCGGTACTGGCATGCCAATGGATTTTGAATCAGGGTACGCCTCCACCTATATTGTTTTCAGAGTTGATGAAAGCAGAACTGCCAGTAGAATTAATCGATGCAGTGAATCAATTGCTGGAATTAAAGATGAACTCGCCAGAGGTGAGGTTGATTCCAAAGATTCCAGAAATAAATGAATATCTTGATAAAAGTATTCTGGATATTAAAAGTGCAGTGAGATTACTAGAGGATAACCATACACCAGATTGGAAAGAGTTGAATCAATTGTTTTTGCAGGAAATAAACCGAGATATGGCATAATGTAAAAATTTACGATTCCATGATCTGGTTCTGGAAGATCAGCTTTGGACGTACCTTGCCGGACTTCATTTTCGATGGAGCCCGGCTTTTAGACCTGCACACTCAAATACGCATCCTACGTGATTAGTACAGTTATTTACGAAAAGATGTACTAGAAGCAGTATTTCTTGTGACGGCAAAAAACACAATATCAAAGTTTGAATTTCATTGGTATTTTTGCCGATGGTATGGTATACTATGCAATAGATTAACGTGTTTTTTTGATGGAATTTATAGCGGAGGATAATAGATGCGATATCTTTCTGTTGCTGAAATAGCAAAAAAATGGAATATGTCTGAACGCAGTGTTAGAAATTACTGCGCCCAAGGGCGTGTGAACGGTGCGTTTCTTACCGGCAAGACATGGAACATTCCGGAAAGCGCAGAAAAACCGGAGCGCACCAACAAAAGAAAAGAAGAACCGATTACTTTGTTGGATATCCTGAAAGAACAGAAGGCAAGTAGATACTCCGGTGGGATCTACCATAAAACACAGATTGATTTGACATATAATTCCAACCATATGGAAGGAAGCCGCCTGACCCACGATCAAACCAGATACATCTTTGAAACCAATACTATTGGCGTAGAAAAAGAAGTACTGAATGTGGATGACGTAATCGAAACAGCAAATCACTTCCGCTGCATTGACATGATTATTGATCATGCAAAAGCAGCTTTGACGGAGAAATTCATCAAAGAACTTCATTTAATTTTGAAGAACGGTACCAGTGATTCCAGAAAAGATTGGTTTGCTGTTGGCAATTATAAGAAACTTCCTAATGAAGTCGGCGGCAGGGATACAGCCCTTCCGGAAGAAGTTGCCGATAAAATGAAGGTCTTGCTGACGGAATACAACGCCAAAGAAGAAAAGAACTTTGCGGATATTTTGGACTTTCATGTGAAGTTTGAGCGGATCCATCCGTTTCAGGATGGTAATGGGCGTGTGGGCAGGTTAATTATGTTTAAGGAGTGTCTGAAATACAATATCGTTCCGTTTATCATTGAGGACAATCTGAAGATGTTCTATTATCGTTGATTGAAGGAATGGGACAACGAAAAAGGCTATCTGACAGATACTTGCCTGACCGCGCAGGACAAGTATAAAGCGTATTTGGATTATTTTAGGATTATGTATTGAAATTGAACAAAACAATATGATGTATGGGGGTGAATACATGCTTATTTATGCAGGTACAAAAAGTGATTTTATGATTGATATAGAGCATGATAGTTTGGAAACAAAATTATATGAAAATATAAAATTAAAGATGAACCGAACGACGGGATTAAGTGAGCTGAACGCCTGGCGGAATTCATTAAAAGAAATGTATATTACATTGAATGATTCTGATATTCCAGAGGATGCAGGTGTGGCGATTGAATATAATATTCCCCAGACTTCAAAACGGGTAGATTTTCTTATTTCTGGTTATGGATTGAATGGAAAAGGAAATGTTGTCATTGTTGAATTGAAACAATGGGAAAAATTAACAGCTATAGATGGTCAGGATGCAATTGTCGAAACATATACGGGCGGTGCGAACCGAAGAGTTGTACATCCATGTTATCAAGCTTGGTCTTACGCAGCTTTAATCAGGGATTATAATGAATATGTTCAGGACAACGAAATCAGCCTTCATCCTTGTGCGTATCTTCATAATTATCCAAGAATAGAAAATGATCCATTGGATAAAGAACAATATCAGGATATTATGGAGGAGACGCCTGCATTTACTTATGGGCAAAGGGAAGCTTTTCGTACATTTATTAAAAAGCAAATTATAATGGGGGACAAAGAGGATACACTGCTGAAAATTGAACAGGGAAAAATTAAACCTTCTAAGCAACTTCAAGATGCACTTGCAAATATGCTTAAAGGGAATCAGGAATTTGTTATGTTGGATGAACAGAAGGTTGTATATGAAAGCATTCTTGATTATTCTTGTCAGTGTCAGAAAGATGGAAAGAAAAGAACAATTATTGTTGAAGGGGGTCCTGGAACCGGAAAACAGTTGTTGCAATTAATCTACTGGCTGAACTCACAAATCGAATGCAATTTGTTCAATATGTTTCAAAAAATGCTGCACCGAGAACTGTTTATCAATTTAAATTAAAGGGACATATGAAAAAAAACAGTGTAGATAATCTCTTTAAAGGTTCTGGAAGTTATACAGAAGCACCAAGAAATTCAGTTGAAACATTACTGGCTGATGAAGCACATAGGCTAAATGAGAAATCCGGTATGTTCCAAAATATGGGAGAGAACCAGATAAAAGAAATTATTCATGCCGCTGTTTGTAGTGTGTTTTTTATTGATGAGAGTCAGAGGGTTACACTATCAGATATTGGGAGTGTAGCTGAAATAGAAAAGTGGGCAGATTTGGAAGAATCAGAAGTTGTTAAAATGCAACTTGTTTCTCAGTTCCGTTGTAATGGTTCTGATGGATACCTGGCATGGTTAGATCAGGCGTTGGAAATCCGCGAAACAGCAAATTATGATCTTGACGGAATTGATTATGATATTCGTATCTGTGATACGCCTGCAGAAATGGAGGCAATTGTGATTGAAAAGAACCGCGCCAGAAATAGAGCAAGAATTCTCGCGGGTTATTGTTGGGATTGGCCGAAGGCTACCAGAAACAATACAAATTTCCATGATATCGAAATTGGAGATTATTCCATAAGCTGGAATCTAAATGGTGGAGATGCTTTTGCAATCAGTGAAGGGTCAGTTCATGAAGCTGGATGTATTCATACATCGCAAGGACTAGAATTCGATTATACGGGTGTCATCATTGGTGATGATATGCGATTTGAAAACGGGAAAGTGATCACAGACTACACAAAACGTGCAAAGACCGATAATTCTTTGAAAGGAATAAAAACACTAGCGAAGAAAGACAAAGAAAAAGCAGATCAGGTTGCAGATGAAATCATAAAAAATACATACAGAACACTCATGACAAGAGGTATGAAGGGATGCTATGTATATTGCACGGATACAGCCTTGGCACAATATTTTAAGAAACTTTTAAAACAAAAATGATAAAGGGGTAAAATTTATGAAGGAAAAAACAATAGAGCGTATTCGCAAATTTACAGAAGAGCGGGATTGGGATCAATTTCATAGTCCGGCAAATCTTGCAAAATCGATTGTGATTGAGGCAGCAGAGTTGTTGGAGTGTTTCCAGTGGAGTGATACAGAGTATGATCTGCAGCATATAAAAGAAGAACTGGCAGATGTACTTGTTTATTCACAAAATCTTCTTGATAAATTGGAACTTGATGCAGATGAAATCGTGAATATGAAGATGAAACAGAATGAAGCAAAGTATCCGGTAGATAAAGCAAAAGGAAATGCGGCAAAATATACGGAGTTGTAGTTTTAGTAATTCCGGTTGCATCTGAAATTCCTATGGCATTTAAAGAAAAGAGATTTTTAAGAATAGGATCGTCAAAATGTAATATTAAGGATTACCCTAAGTGAGAAATTGAACTTTTCAAAATACTGGATGGAAGAACCGAAACGATGGAAACAGTACCGGCAAAATACCAGGAACTTCCATTTCGAAAACTCTTTGGAAATTACGGTTTCAAAGGTATTGTTTTAAATCTAAAGACATTTATTAAGTATAATGGTATCGTAATTTAAGACACTTCGAGAGACATTTTTTAATGAATCTGGTATACTGTAAGCACTATAGAAAGAAGAATC
>UQJF01000016.1 GCA_900541315.1 uncultured Clostridium sp.
ACTGGCGGAAAATCGGCCACAAAGGCAGGTGCAGGAAAGACTCCGAGAGGACATTTATATATTCTCCCGGAATCACTTTACATCATTTATAACAGCCCATATATCCGCTGTTTCAAATCCAAGTTTCCAACAGGCGATCCCCGCCAGATCATACTTATTGACCAGATCCTTTTTCAGCCCCAGTGACTTCGTTTCTTCCATCCAGATCTTCTGAGTCCCATTTTCATTTTCTGTTTCACCATAATACTGGCCAATATTGTCCTGCCAGGTCAGTTCTACATTGTTCTCTTCTACCCAGTTCTGTGCTGCTGTTATGCCGTAAGCCTTTGATGTGGTCTTTCCATCTTTTTCGGTCCATACTCTTGTATACAAAGGAACACTGTTGATCAGTTTTTCCTTCGGAACTTCCTCCAGCGTATCTATAATGCCATTTTCCACATAGGAAAGTGAAGCAACAGAACCTGCAGCACCCCCTGCGAAATGCTCATCATATCCCATAACGATCACGTAATCTGCTACAGTTCCCTGTTCTTTCCGGTTATAAAATGCACTGTACGCAGCTGGAACATAGTCATCTACTGATAATACCAGTCCCTTTTGTCTGCATGATACAGACATTTCACGGATAAACTGTACATAATGAGGACCTGCTGATGATCTCAGGCTTTCAAAGTCCAGGTTGAAGCCGTCAAAACCATAGGTATCTGCCTCTTTCATCAGATCCTGGATCAATTTTTTCCTTGTGGCAGTGGAAGAAAATAATTTGCCGGAATCTACATTTTTTACACTTTCCTGGGTACTGATATTGTCAAACATAGCCCATACCTGCATCCCCAGGGCATGTGCCTTGTCCACATATTCTTTGCTGGCAAGTGAAGTATAGTTACCCTCATTATCTGTTATATTAAACCAGGTAGGCACGATCACGTTCATACCCTTTGCAGTATCTGCCACCTTGTCAAGAGTTGCATTGGCATCTTTTGTGGTCACCTGATGGAAACCAAGGCGTATTTTCCCGTCCAGGGAAATGTTTGTATACACAGGTGCCTGAAATCCGCTGACTGGTGTTTCTTCCTCTATTTTACTTAAACGACTGTTTGGTACATAACCAATATATCCGTTTTCTGTACGGACTTTGGACCATTTATCCATCTGTTCTATGATCTGTACAGTGGTTCCCTTTTCTTCTGTATTAATAATCTCGCTGCGGATGCCGCCTTTTACACGGACAGAGGTCTTATGGCGGAGTGCAGCTGTCTCATATGTATCCCAGTTAGTATCAATAAATACACGTTTGATCTCGCTGGTAGCAAAGGCTTCTTCCCGGATATCCGTATAATTTTTCACAAGCCCTAAAGCCAGATACGCTTCCCCGTCTTTTTCTTTTAAAAGAGGGCCTGCATCACCTTTTGTAGATGCGTCTGCATAGACGATCTCTTCCGGAAGGGCATAAACCAAAAGTTTTTCCCCATCATCCCAGTAAAATCTCTGATTTATATGATCATCCACCCAGTCTACAGGCAGATATACCTGACCATCTTCATAAATACCCTTTTCGCCCTGAAGCTCATTGTCTAAAAACAGAGCCACCTGCTCTCCCTTGACCTGAAAAACATCCCTCTTGTCTGCCATCTCATTACTTGGTTTCAGATATTTTCCATATAAAAATCCTATCCCGCAGCCAACCGCTGCAAGGAGCAAGAATCCCGCGATCACCGCCGGCCCGCAGCCTCTTTTTCTCTTTCTGGTCCGTTTTCTGCTTCGTCCTGTTGATCTGTTTTCCATATGAATGCCCTCTTGTGTGTTATGCATTTTCTGCCTGTATTTTATCAATTGCTGTATTTGTCTGTCCGTTTCCCACCCTAACTGTACTGATCACGTAGGATGCGGATTTGAGTGTACAAGTTTAGTACCATTTTATATTATTCCATCTTATTCTACAAGCGTTTTCACAGGAACTGTAACGTATAATCCCCCGCTCCATATTTTTTTAATCTTTCGCACATACCAAACATGCAAATACCCCATAGACAGCTATTATCGCTTGCAGGCTGAGATGGTTATTTTCTCATACTGCTGTCTACAGGGTACTCTAAGCATGATTTCTGATTTTCTATATTTTTTAATTTCTAATCTGTTCCATATGTTTTATGTTTTACTCTATATCTTGTCCTATTCCAGCTATCACCTGCCTATCTCTTTTTTCATCCACAGAAAGGTATACTTTGTCGAAACGTATTTCTTTTAAACCGTCTTTCTCTGAGCAGACGTAGTCTCCCATATAGAAACCTCCGTCTTCTCCCACTTCAAAAATACGGTTCCAGTCGGCTTCCCGGCATATTTTTCCATCTATGAGGATGGGAATCCCCCGTTTTTGGAATCTCCTTAAGCCTTCTAAGTAGTCTTTCCGGTTTCTTGCATCCTCATTTTGCGTTTTGTTTCTCATACTGTAATTCCCCATACCAGAACGGTATTCTTTTCTCACCCAAAGAGGTTTTCGTGACATACATCCTGTAAGACCTTATGAAATACCGCCTGTTCTCCTTTTTTACTTAAATATATCCGCAAACCATTCCATGGTCCGAATGTCTACTGAAAAGGCATCTGCTGAAAGTGGGATCTGTTTTAAGGAAATGTGAAACTGCCGCTCTATCTCCTGTTTCATGATCTCGCTGCCAAATGCAGTCATACAGATCCATTCTTTTGCACTTTCCCCTTTCTCTGCCAATAGTCCCAGAAATGCTTCCAGCTTCCATTCTGACAGGTCTGCAACCAGGACTTTTTTTGTACACCGAAGCCATTCCGGAAAAACCTCTTCCCTGACTTTTCCAAAATCAATAAGTATTTCCTGGTAATCTTTTTCCATACACGCAGCCAGCACTGCCGGATCTCCTTCATAATAGTAATCCACACCCAATAAACGAAAATGATCTTTCTTCTTAAAAGAACGGCTGTCTTCTTTTCCGCCAGCACCTAAAAATGCCCTTATTTTTTCCAGATCTTTCTGTGGATTCCACTGTAGGATAGCTGTCTTTTTCTGTCTGCAGCTGCAAAGATAATTAGCCGCCTGAATCACAAAATGAGTCACACCTGTTCCTCTTCCAGCTCCGGCTATCCCCATAACCTGTGCTGTATGCTCCATGGAAACCTCCTTTTTGCCCCCATCCTATCTTTTGCTGTTTTTTGTATACAATGCTCCTGTATACAGTTAAAAAGAGAGGTTAGAAAACCGGCACCTTCCGATCCTGGATGAAAGGGGTCTGCATATTCCGGTGTGCAAAAGAGGACCGGACTACAGCCAAGTGTCATATCTGCTCCTTTTTTCCTGTGCCTGTGGCGCCAGATAAAAAACACTGGTATTTCCTTATTATTTCCGGATATTTTCATGATCTCCAGCATTCTTTTTGCATTCCCGTACTCCCACAGGTTTTCGCTTATCACTGCTGCCAGAAAATGTTTCTCCTCTTTTAACTCCCGCGCTGCATCTTCCCAGTCTGTTCCAAAATCTTTTATGATCACCTGGACATCTGTTTTTTCCTCCAGTCTTATGGCCGGTCCATACCATGGCTTCATCTGGCAGCCTCTGATATGGTAAATCCCAAAATGGTCCATACGTGTCACACCTTCTTTTTCTGCCATCCTCCTTAATGCACCTGTCTGGTTTTTCTCTTCATAAAGGACTTTTATCCCCATTTTTGTAAGGATGGTGCACAGTCCAAAAGCCAGATGGGTGACTCCTGCACCTGGTGTACTGCCTGTTATCACAATATTCAGAGATGATACCGCTTTTTTGTGGGCGCTTACCATACGCCCGGACCACACAGAACCTTCCAGTGCCTGCTCCAGTTCTTTTGCCGAAGCATACCGCTTTTCCCGGTCCGGTTCCATGCATTTTCTGATGACATTCTGGAGTGGTTTTGATACCTCTGCTCTGCAGTCTGTTCCAGCCCCTGCATTCAGGGTTCCATAGAGCATAAAGTAAAGGACGGCACCAATGGCATAAATGTCCGTTCTCTGGTCTAAAGACTGGTCTGTAGTATATAGCTCAGGCGCTGCACAGCCTGCGGTCCCATACCGTTCTTTTTGTAAACTGGCATTGTCCGCTTCCCCTGCATGATCAAAATCGATCAGCTGCATGGTATCTTTCCAAAGCATCAGATTTTTCGGTTGTAAGTCTAAATGTAATATGGGTTTATCACAAGAATGATGTAAATATTCAACTAATGAACAGATCTGCCTTCCATAACGGACTGCATCTCTTTCCTGAAATGGTCCCTGATCTTTTATCAGGTCATACAGAGAATTGCCTTCAAGATATTCCTCAATAAGATAAAAGTAATGGCTGTCCTCTTCCATGTCATAAACCAGTGGGATCCCCGGATGCCGCAGCTCCTTTAAGATCAGAGCCTCTTTTCGGAATCCTTCGTAGTCTTTATGAGTCTTCGGTACACATTTGATCGCCCGGTATTCATTTAATCCCTGGTGGACTGCTTTCCATACCGTTCCTGTGCGTCCCGATCCCACTGCTTGTATCAGCCTGTATTTTCCAAACAGGATCTCCCTTCCTTTTCACCTCTCTTTCGTTACAATATCATCTCTTGCTGCCATTCTATCCTACATTTTGTTACTTGTCCATGGTTCACATAATGACTACACTTATATCACATGTACGTCATATGCATGTTTTCATGTCTATTTTTTCTGTCAAGATTTGCACTTTTGCAGTTTTAAAAGCATTCGTAATCCGCCTATTTTTCTTCAAAAAATTGTTGCATCCATTACAGAAAATGTTACAGTTCCAGCATATGGCTGGACTGTAACCAGAAAATTTTAAATATCCTGAGATTTGATTGATATTTCACCCCATTATGTAGTATATTTTAATTGTAGAAGTTTATCTTCACCACATATATCTTAAAACACACAGAATAACCAAAAGAGAACAGGAAGTGATCCTATATGAAAATAGAACGAATCAATGACAATCAGATACGCTGCACCCTGACAAGCTTAGATCTAAGCTCACGGGGAATCAATCTGACGGAACTGGCTTATGGCTCTGAAAAAGCCAGAAACCTGTTTCGTGAAATGATCCAGCAGGCGGCGAAAGAAGTAGGGTTTGAGGCGGAAGATATTCCGTTAATGGTTGAAGCCATTCCGTTGTCTTCCGAAAGCATTATGTTTATTGTAACAAAGGTAGAAGATACGGAAGAGTTAGATACCCGCTTCTCCAAATTTTCACCTTTTGCGGAAGCAGAATCGGAAAATCTTCTATCCCAGCTGGCAGATGAATTTCTGGAAGGCGCCGGGGATCTGGAAAAACTTCTGGGGCAAAATGGACCTGCTGGCCTGAAATCGAATATGGATACAGCTGCTGAAATTCCTGGAACAGACGAGGCAAAAGCTCCCCAGATCCAGCTGCGCACCTTCCGTTTTGACAGCTTAGACCAGGTCAGTGAAGCTGCAAAAGCAGCCGGAAACAGTTGTGACGATATTCACAACGCCCTTTATAAGAAGCCATCCACACGTCAGTATTATCTGGTATTAAATAATGCAGACTGCAATGAACTGGATTTCTCCAGAGTCTGCAATGTGCTGGCTGAATATGCAGCCAAGCTGCCAAATGAATATGCTAAGGAAGCCTATTACAAAGAACATTATGAGGTAATGATCGGTGAAAAAGCCTTGCAGAAACTGAAAAATCTGTAATGTTCTCTCGGAATCTTTCTGTACCTGATTTTGTGAGAAGATTTTTTGTCAGTTGTGCCCAAATTTCTGAGGCGTTGGTGTTGCGTCCGCCTCTGAAATTCGGGTGCAACTGGCGAAAAATCGACCACAAAGGCAAGTGCAGGAAAGACTCCAAGAGGACATTGTAAAACAAAAGAGGACTCTGGGATTCTTTATGAATCCCTGGTCCTCTTTTTACAGGCTATGTTTTTTCACAGCCCCTTTATTTAAAATAATCCGGAAATTCCTGACGGAATTTCCCTTCATTTAATTGCCACCGGCTCAGATGTTTTTCCATCTGTGCCATGGCATTTTCTTTTTCATGGGCGGCAATAAACCTGATGATCTTTTTGTGGTCTTCAATAACCGTATGGTCTTTTACAGTATTCACAGAAAGGCTGCGGATGCGGTCATAATGGATCGCCAGCTTCTGGCACATACCATAAGTCAGTTCCCTGTGACAGATCATAAACAGTTTCCTGTGCATCTCATCATCTAACTGCATCATCATTTCCGGATGTGAATTTTCCATATAAAATTCCTGTAATCCTACCTTTTCCTGCAGCCATTTTATGTCTTCTTCTGTTGCCATTTCACAACACATTCCTGCTATCTGCTTCTCTAAGAGCACACGCAGGAAACGGGCTTCTTCTACCAGTTCCACATCGATCAGGGCAATGCGCATACCACGTTGGGGGAATATTTCTATAATACGTGACTCTTCGCTTAACTGGATCACCGCTTCCCGAACAGGAGTCCGGCTGACACCGATCTTAGCCGCAAATTCCATATCATTAAAGGCTTCTCCCGGCTTTAACCCAAGAGAAATAATCTGCTCTCTTATCATCCGGTATGCGTATTCTCTGGCTGTTTCTCCCTTTCTTCTTCCCTGTGCGTTCATGCGTGTCCGTTTCTCCTGTTCCTGCCTCTATTTCTTATTTCTGGTTTACATTTCCATTCTGCTTTACAATCGCTTCCCAGAGGCCATTGAGATAACATGCACCCAGCGCACGGTCATACAGACCATATCCCGGCATAGAAACCTCACCCCAGATCGCTCTTCCGTGGTCTGGACGGATAATGCCGTCAAAGCCGATATCATACAGTGCCTTCATGATCTCATACATATCCATGCTGCCGTCAGCGGACAAATGGGCTGCTTCCTGGAAATCCCTGTAACCATTATACTGCAAATTGCGCACATGTGCAAAATGAATACGGCCTTTTAAGGAACGGATAATGTCCGGGATATCATTTTCCGGATTGCTACCTAAAGAACCGGTGCAGAGTGTTACCCCGTTAAATGGTGCATCCACTGCCTTCATCAGCTTTAAAAGGTGTTCTTTATCAGTAATAATACGGGAAAGACCGAAAACAGGCCATGCCGGATCGTCTGGATGGATCGCCATGCGGATATCGTATTTTTCACATACAGGCTGAATGGCTTTTAAGAAATATACCAGATTGTTAAATAATTTTTCTTCATCTACGTCCTTGTACATTTCAAACAGCTCTTTAATTCTTGCCATACGCTCCGGCTCCCAGCCTGGAAGCTCAAATCCATTGGACTTCTCGCCCATAGACTCAAACATATTTTCCGGATCAATCTTGTCGATCTCTTTCTGATCGTATGCTAAAACAGTAGCACCATCTGGGCGTACCTTTGCCAGATCAGAACGGGTCCAGTCAAATACTGGCATGAAATTGTAGCAGACTACATGAATATCTGCCTTTCCCAGACGCTCCAATGTGGTAATATAATTAGCAATGTATTTTTCGCGGTCCGGTGTTCCTACTTTGATAGCATCGTGGATATTTACGCTTTCAATACCCATTACCTTAAGGCCTTTTGCCTCTACCTGCTCCTTCATCTGAAGAATACGCTCCATAGGCCATTCTTCTCCTGCAGGAATGTCATATAATGTAGTGATAACACCCTTTACTCCGGGAATCTGACGGATCTGCTCCAGAGAAACAGAGTCAACGCCCTCGCCAAACCAACGCAGTGTCATTTCCATAATGTTTACCTCCTGATGATCATTATTTTAGTTAGACTATAACTTATTTTAACGGTATTTCGATATACTAATATATTACATCATGTAATTAATATAATAAGAATTCCCTGCATTGTCAAGAGTATTGCTTTTATAAAACGCAAAAACCGCCTGTTGTAATGTGCTTTTCAGCCCATACTTTACAACAGACGGTTTTTTACATGGGGCTGCTGCCCCTTACATGTTCTGTCATGTGGATATTATCTGTCAGCCAGGATCTCATTCATCTTGGAAACCAGATCATCGCAGTCGATTCCATGAACCATGCATGCTTCTTCCAGAGACTCAGCCTGGGAAGATGGGCATCCAAGGCAGTGCATTCCTGCTGCCATCAGCATCTGAGGGATCAGTTCATCCATGTGAACCAGCTCACCGATCAGCATTGTCTTATCGATCTTCATGTGTATTTCCTCCTAATTTTATAGACTGTACGTAATTATTCTATACGCTTTTATCAGCATAATACATTTTGGATTTTTTGGCAAGCCTATTTCTTTTATGAGGTTTATGGCTAAAACCCGTAAAGCCTTATGTTTATTGACTTTTTAGATAGTTTTAACTAACTATTTTGCTCCCAAATTTGTACAATTTATACAGCTTTAGGGGGTATTTTCCTCTTGAATAATTATCCGGAATCGTTTACAATAAAGGGACAATAAGAGAGATTGTTTTTGGAGTTTTCCGGAAACATCTAAATATATAAGGAGGTATTTTACCATGGCATATGTAATT
This sequence comes from uncultured Clostridium sp., assembly GCA_900541315.1. Lineage (GTDB taxonomy): Bacteria > Bacillota > Clostridia > Lachnospirales > Lachnospiraceae > Enterocloster. Next base: position 8,517 of record UQJF01000016.1, read on the forward strand.
ACTGATGGTTGTGTAAGTTGCGGAACTTGTGCTGGCGAATGTCCAGTAGGCGCAATCTCTGAAGGAGATGGCAAGTACGTTATCGACGCTGATTCCTGCATCGATTGCGGAACCTGCGCTGCTGCTTGTCCAACTGGCGCTATCGAAGGCTAATTATTAAGCTACATAAGAAGATGTCACGAAGCGAATGCTTTGTGGCATCTTTTTTTGATATGCCAAATAATAAAAAACAGCAAAACGTCTGCGCTGACAGATACTGAAGCGCATATGAGAGCGCTTATCATATCCAGATAAGAGAGGATTTCAACTATGACACCCAAAAAGCCAATTATCGGCATCACACCCTCACACAACACAGAAAACAATGATACCAGCCTCCGTCCTACTTACCCAAAGGCTATTGCCACTGCAGGAGGACTTGCCATCCTGCTTCCATTGGAATGCAGTAATGAGGATATTAAGCAGTTTATGGACGTTTGTGACGGCTTTCTCTTTACAGGCGGACCAGACATTAATCCATTTCTCTTTGGGGAAGATACTCATCTAAAATGTGGAAATATATCTGCTGCCAGAGATCATCTGGAATTTCGTCTTCTCTCAGCTGCCATGAACGCCAAAAAGCCTGTTTTCGGCATCTGCCGCGGTATTCAGGTGTTAAATGTAGGCCTTGGCGGAAACCTGTATCAGGATATCTCTTCCCAGACAGAACGGGATTTTCCCATCGCCCACCAACAGCCATTTTACTATAATATCCCCTGTCACCGTGTTAATGTTACAGAGAATACTCTGCTTCATTCTATCTGCCATGGCAGGAATCAGATTTCTGTAAACAGCTGCCATCACCAGAGTATACATATTCCGGCACCGGGATTGATAGCTTCTGCCGTTGCTCCAGATGGGATCATCGAGGCTGTTGAAAAGCCTGATTACCCAAATTTCTTCCTGGGCGTGCAGTGGCATCCGGAATATCTCTGGGACAGAGATGAGGCTGCTATGGGACTGTTTCAGGCCTTTGTGGATGCTTGTAAATAATAGTTTCTCCGCTGTAAAAACCACAGTTTTCAACAGATATACTTCAATATGATTGCTTTATCCACAAATTGATACTTGGTTTTGCACATTGTGTAACTGTAGTCTGCTTACTCCGCAAATTCCCAGTTCTCAACTTCATCCAAAGTCGGTACAGAGGGCGCTGCCCCTGGTCTTGACACTGCAATTGCAGACGCTCTTGATGCCAGGTCCAGTGCCTCTTTTGGGCTTTTGCCCTTGCTGATGGCGGATACGAAGAAACCAGTAAAAGTATCGCCTGCAGCTGTGGTATCTACGGCTTTTACTTTGTAGCACTTTTGTGGGATCACCTGGTCTTTATCAATATAAACAGAGCCCTGGAAACCTAAAGTAAGGACGACTGCAGCCTGTGGGAACATAGCCCTGAAAGCTCCCACAGCCTTTTCTGTACTCTCCAGTTCTTTCTGCCCTAAGATCTGGGCTGCTTCGATCTCATTTACAAAGAACAGCGTTACCTTGTCCAAAGGGAGCGCTTTTATTTTTTCATCCATTGGGGACGGATTTAACACGATCTTCATCTGTTTTTCTGCTGCTTTTTCCATCAGATAAGGCAGATTACTGATCTCGTTCTGTAAGACTAAATAATCTCCTGCATCGAACTGTTCTAATGCAGCGTCAATCTGTTCTTTTGTTATCCTCTGGTTGGCTCCGCCATAGAGAAGAATACAGTTATCTCCCTCTGCATCATTCTGGATAATGGCATGGCCTGTGGAACAATCTTCGTCTACGACTACCAGATCTGTGTTTACACCTGCTTCTTTTAACTGCTCTACCAGAAATTCTCCATCTTTTCCGATCCGTCCTGCGTGAAAAACTTTTGCCCCGGCGCGTCCCAAGGCAACAGACTGGTTTAAACCTTTTCCGCCGCTGAAAATATTCATCTGGCTGGATGAGATAGTCTCGCCTTTCTGGACAAAATGGTCTACGCTGTATACATAGTCGATGTTTAATGAACCAAAGTTTAATATTTTCATGTAAATTCCCCTTTTCACATAATGTTTTTACATTCTCCCACAAGGGGTATTATACCAAAAAAACATACTTGCAGCATTTAGTATTTTAAACTTCTGCAAGTATGTTTTTATAAACGCCCGGAATCATTTACCCTAAAACTTCACGTATCCCAGAATTTCCTGTGTTCCCAGGGCCTCGTGACGTTCTCTGATCAATATCCCATTATTATTATCAAATTCATAAAGGCTGTATCCGCAGGATCCCCGCATACATACTCTCTGCTCCTGGTCTTCTCCCACAAAAGACAGACTCATAGCCGTCCTGTAAGGGATATTTTCATAAAAACCACGATATAACTGATGAGTATGGCCACAAAGGATCATGGATATGGACGACCTTCGTAAAATTTCATTAAATCCTTCTGTTACTTCACATGCCGGAAATTCTGCCTGCCGAGGCAGCAGGTGATGATGGGTCATAAGCAGGATCGCCTGCCCTTTTTCACTTTCTAAAGCTTTTTTCAGCCAGTCACATTGATACCAGCCAATTTTTCCGTCTGCGCTTCCCGGATATGAATTATCCATTGAAAGAATACTTACAGAGCCCAGACGCCGGATGTAGCAATAGGGTTCATCTTTTACTGTCTCCCAGCCAAGCCAGCCTTTCTGAAAGGTCTGGCGCTCATCGTGGTTTCCTGGTGTAACAATAATGGGAATATCTGGAAAACGCTTTTCTATTTCTGTGTGCAGCTGCTTATAATCCTCCTGCGTACCATATTCTGTCATATCCCCGGAGATCAGGACTGCTGAAAGCTGTTCCCGTTCTTTCTCCCCCATTTTCTGAAGGCAGATATCTAACTGCTGCATTGGCGGAACCATATTTGGGAAAATAGAATCATAGGCAAAAGCCTTATTGCTGCTTTTATATTGCATCCGGTAATGCAGATCCGAAATATGCAACAGTTTCACCTGCATCCCCCTTTTCTGTGGATCAAACGCAAAAATTTATCTGCATCTGTATTAGCGATCAGCTCTTCTGGGAAATGGATCTCTTCTAAAAGGTCTGTCACTTTATCAAAGTATCCCACTGCTGTCGCAAAATGAGCATCCGTTCCAGTGGATATTTCCACACCATGTTTCTCACACAGACCTAAGATCTCCATGAGATTTTCCCTGGTATTCAGCCGGAAATATGCATTTTTAAGAGAATTATTATTAACCTCTAACAGTACTTTGTTTTCTTTTGCAGCCAGGACAAGCTCTTCAAAATCTACTGGAATATATCCGTCTTCCGGATGACCAATGATCTGTACATAGGGATTTTCCATAGCTTTCAGGTAAGCCCGGGTATTTTCCGCCTTACTTCCTGCCGGTGTACACACGGTATGATAACTTGCGATCACTATGTCCTGTCTTTTTAAAAGGTCCTCTGGAAGATCAATATTGCCTTCGCGGTCCAGGATATTCAGTTCTACCCCATAAAGCATCTGCACCCCAAAAAGTTCACGGTCCAGAACATTATAGTTCATAAAATGGAACCGGTCCGGAGAATCTGGCAGAGCAGGAGCATGATCTGTAATACAAAGCAGTTCCAGATCCTGCTTCGCTGCTGCCTGTGCATTTTCCAGGATCGTGCTGTATGCATGGGCACTGGCCAGTGTATGTGTATGTGAGTCAACTTTCAACTTCATAAACTACTCTCCTTAACCTTTCAATTCTTTCTGACGCCGTACTGCGCTTTTTCGGAAAACATAAAATACCATCAATGCAACAATGGTAGCAACATAAGGGATGGAAGCTGTTACCTGTGTTTTTAAGGATGTATTCTGCATTGCATTTCCAATTGCCTGACATGCCCCAAAGAAAAAGCTGGCAAAAAGAACTCCTAACGGATTTGCTCCGCCCATATTGCAGGCTGCCATAGCCATATATCCGCGGCCGGCTGTAATATTTTGGATAAAAAGCGTTACACTTCCCATAGATAATACGCATCCTCCCAGACCGCAAAGGATCCCAGAAAGCGCCACTGTGAGGAACTGATCCCGCTCTACTTTGGTTCCAAGGCTGCGGGCCGCCTTCTGGTTGATGCCAATAGCTCTTAAACGATAGCCCATAACTGTTTTATAGAGAAAAATATGCATTCCCACAGCCAGTAAAATAGCAAAATAATCGATAGGTGTCAGATTTGCCAGAACTTTTCCAATAAACGGAATATCTTTGATGATCGGAAGATTGATACGTGGAAGCGGCAGCAGACTGCTGTCTGTAAATACTCCTCTGACTCCAAAGATCACATACAGAAGATAGGTAGTCGCACCTGTCATCAGCGTATTCATTGCCATTCCTACTACTGTTGCTGACGCCTTAAAACGGATAATGCAAATGGCATTAATAGCAGAAATAACAAGACCACTGGCAGCACCTGCCAAAACAGCAAGAAAAATACTGTGTGTATAATAGTTGGCAACAATACTGAAAAATGCTCCGGCCATCATGGTGCCTTCCATGCCGATATTGAATACTTTTACCTTATTGCAGATCGCAGCCGTTAAAGCAGCCAGCAAAATAGGAGATGTCATACGGATCATGGAATTTAACACAGTAGCAATATAGGTAGCATTAATTGTCATTGGTCTTTCCTCCCTTCTGCTGCTTTTTGTTACGCTTCAACTTCAATGAAAATCTGGCTGTAACTAAAAGTGTGATAACACCTGAAATGATAGATACAATATCTGAGGAGAGTCCCATACTGCGTTCAATAGCACTTCCTCCTGTGGAAATTCCCGCCATAAAGATAGAGCAGAAAAGTACACCTAACGGACTGTGTCCTGCCATTAAAGTAGTGATAACGCCTGTCCATGCATAACCGGGAGAAGAGATCATTGCATCTACATAGCGGTAACGGCTTCCTAAAACCTCACATGCACCGCCGATCCCTGCCAAAGCGCCGCTGATCATCATAATGCGGAACATCATATTCCGGCTGGAAATACCGCCGTAATCAGCAAAATGAGGATTCAGACCACCCATTCTTGCCTTATAACCAAAACTGGTCCTGCGCATCATAAACCAGATCCCTGCAACTGCTAAAAGCGCCAGGATAAAACCTCCATGAACTGCATAACCTTTAAACAGCTTCGGAAGGATCCCTTCTGTTATCTTCTGTGTCTGGATCGCAGATGCATCCGATGCCATAGGATCTTTAAATACATAGGTGGTAAGATAGGAACAAATATTTTCACACACATAATTTAACATCAGCGTAACGATCAAAAGCCACATTTCAAAACGGTTACAGATATAAGATGAAAAATATGACACTGCCATTCCCACTGCAGAACCCGCCAGTAAAGACACAATACAGACTACAATAGAAGGACCTGGGCAGTAGATTGCTGTGATTGCTGACGCAAGAGCTCCTAAAGCCATCTGTCCGGCTGCTCCCATACTTGGATATCCGGAACCCCAGGCTAACGCTGCTGCAAGTCCTGCAAAAATGATAGGAGTTGCACGGGTCAGTGTGGCAGAAAGATAATAACCGGAACCAAATCCACCTGCCAGGATCCCGCCAATAGTTGCAAAGGGATCATATCCTGACAATGCGATCACCAGTCCTCCAATGACAAATCCAAGGAAGATGGCAAACAGCGGAAGGGCAAGATGTTCCATTTTTTTATTCAACATATTTTTTATTTGGTTTCCCTGCTTCATACATGACCTCCCACCATTAAAAGTCCTAATGACTTTTCATCAATATCGCCACGGACAAACTCACCGTTGATCCGGCCTTCGTAAATAACATAGATACGGTCACTAAGGGTCATGATCTCACTTAATTCGCTGGAAACTAAAAGGATGCCATCGCCCTGGTTTCTTTTTTCCACCAAACGGTCGTGGATAAAATCCATTGCTCCGATATCAATGCCTCTGGTAGGTTCACAGGCGATCAAAAATGGGGTTCCCAGAGTTATTTCCCTTGCCGCGATCAGCTTCTGGGCATTTCCGCCGGAAAGTTCCCGGATTTTCTGTCGGGGACTTCCCACTTTAACTTTATAATCTTCGATCAGCTGCTTTGCATGGGCTTTTACCTGTTTCAGATCAAGTAATCCTTTATGGGAAAACGCTTCTTTGTCTTCATATCCCATCAGGCTGTTTTCTTCCAGAGTTGCCTCAGGCGCGCTTCCCCAGAAATACCGGTCTTCCGGAATACAGGACACTCCGTTGTCCCTGAAAGAACGCACAGATGCATTGGTCACATCTTTTTCCTGAAGCAGGATCTTTCCGCTGTCTACTTTCTGCAGACCGGACACGCAGCGCACCAGTTCAGACTGGCCATTTCCAGACACGCCTGCTATTCCTACGATCTCTCCCCGGTCTACATGGATGCTTAACTGATCCAGGATATTTTTTCCGCTATTATCCTGAAGTACGATATCCTGTACATCTAAAAGACGTTCTCCAGCCTGCATTGAAGGTATCTGACGGGTAAGGATCTGGCGCCCAACCATCATATAAGACAGCTGCTCAATGCTTGTGTCCACTTTTTTTGTTTCACCAACTACCTTGCCGGCGCGCATTACAACAACGCGATCTGCGATCTCCATAACCTCCCGCAGTTTATGAGTGATGATAATAAGGCTTTTTCCCATATCTGCCAGTTTTCTCATGGTTTTTAAAAGCTCATCTACCTCAAGAGGTGTAAGAACTGCACTGGGCTCATCGAAAATGATGATATCCGCATTCTGATAAAGGATCTTTAAGATCTCTACTCTCTGCTGTGTTCCTACAGGAAGATCATGGACCACCGCTTTCGGATCGACCTGAAGGCCATATGTCTTTGCCAGTTCAGAGACTATCTGGTTATTGGCATTTTTATCATAAAAAATACCTTTATGCTTTTCATTTCTGTAAACAATATTCTCTGCAACTGTCATTGTCTGAAACAGCATAAAATGCTGCTGTACCATGCCAATTCCCTTTGCAATAGCATCAGCTGGGCTGCGAAAATGCATTTTCTCTCCATTTAAGAAGATCTCCCCGCTGGTGGCTTTTTCCATTCCATAAAGGACCTTCATAATCGTAGATTTTCCGGCTCCATTTTCACCTACAACAGCAAGGATCTCTCCTTTATCCAGGGAAAAGCTTACATGGTCATTAGCCACTACCTGGCCATAGACCTTGACAATATCTTTCATTTCTAATAGCATATGGTCCATCCTCCCATGTGCAGTGTCATTAATGAGCTGCTTCTTCCGGTACTTCTATTACCAGTTCACCGGAAATGATCTTATCTGCCGCTTCTTTTCCTGCTGCGATCACTTCATCTGTGATAATGTCTGTATTGCGGTAATTTTCTTTGTCTGTTGTTATGTAAACTACTCCAAAAGCATTTTCCTTTAATCCAAGGAGCTGTGAACCGCCCTCAAGGGTACCATTCAGATAATTTTCCACAACATTTCTTGTACAGATATTGGTATTTTTCAGAAGCCCGCCCAGGATATACGGATTTTCTTCTGTTGTCTGGTCAATACTTAAACCTGTGGTGTAAATGGTCTTTCCCTGGTCCGCCAGTTCTAAAGCAGCCTGATAGATCCCCGCATTAGAACTTGATGAAGCACCGCCCATAATGATCTTGCATCCTGCTGCCTGCTGCTGAAGCGCATATTCATATGCAAGTGTGGTATCTGCATAGGAATTTGTATAATTATACATAAACTCGGCATCAGGATTTACAGACAGAACACCTTCGGAATAGCCGTAGCGATACTTATAAGTTGCCTGTGTCTGATAGGAGCAGATATAACCAAACTTATTTTCCTCCGGGAAAGCAGTTGCCATCATAGTTCCCAGTACATAAGCGCCTTCCCACTCCTTAAATCCGATACTTGTAACTGCGTCATTAGAACATACAGTATCAATAACTGCATATTTTATATCCGGATTGGCATCTGCCAGAGTTCCAAATGAGTCTGCTGCCTGCCAGCCCAGTCCAATGATCAGATCATAACCTTCATGTGAAGCTGCTTCTGAATTTTCTGTCCACTGTGCCGCATCTGCACATTCAATACTGGACCACTCAAAACCATACTCTTCGCTCAGTTTTTCCATTTCATGATAAGCCTGAAGAATAAACTGTTCTGTTCCAATGGTATCTGTAATCAGTGCGATCTTGTGGGCACTCTTATCATCAGACTTGTTTTCTGCAGTACTGCCTGCATTCTGTTTTCCACATCCTGCCATCGTTGCAGCGAGGGACGCAGCAAGTACCAGACACATTATTCTTTTTTTCATAACCGGGAATCCTCCTTTTTCTTATCGCCATGTGCTTTCGAGATCTTTTGTAACTTCAGAATAGCATATACCTCTTTTTATCAACAATGACACAGGTCCCACTTTTGGTAATTTTGCAGTAATTTTTATGTAAAATAATTGCGTTTTTGTGAAACCTTGCGTTTCTTGCATTTTACCTGCCTTTTTGTTATCATATCTGTAATGTGATCATTCAGATATAATTATTTCAGCAAAGGAAATCATATTTTCTCGGAGGGACCCAATTTATGGAAAAGATCCAACAGACAACGCTTCTTATGGAGCATATTAAAAAATCCCACATGCAGGATGTTTTTTCTTTTGATGTCTCTACCATTGCTGAGTTATTTTCCTTTCAGCCCCAGGAATTCCTGATCGAGGTCGGCCATAACAGCGACTATCTTTATTTTCTGACTTCAGGGGAGATCATGGTCTGCACTTATACTATTTCTGAAAAATTTCATTCCCAGTGTTATTACCATGGACTTGCCCCTATATTGGGAGAGGCTTCTATTTTGTGGGGCAAGACACCGATCAGCACGGTCCAGGCTCTTACAAAAGGAACTTGTGTGGGGATCTCTGTGAAAAAGCATGGCGAACAGCTTTTAAATGATAACCATTTTCTTCGTTATGTCTGTCAGATCCTTTCTGAGCGCCTCCATTCTTCCAATTTTATAACCTCTCTTGACCCGGTAGAGGTTCGTTTTGCCTCTTTTCTTATTACCAACAGTCAGGATAATGTATTTTCTTTTAAGATCTCTACCTGTGCAGAACTGTTAGATACCAGTTACAGGCACCTTTTCCGTGTTATTAATAAATTGTGCGCTGCCAATATCCTTCAGAAAACAAAAAAGGGATATCTGATCCTGGACCGCCAGGCGTTAGATCAGTTATCCCAGGGAAAATTAGAGATTGATTTTTAAAAAAGAGTTTTAAAAAACGCAGTTCCGAATTTGTGGAACTGCGTTTTTCTTATAAGTTTTATAAAAACTTTTTACGTTCGATTATTTCTGAGGACCAGCTGCTACCAGTGCCTTACCAGCTTCGTTGCTCTCATACTTAGCGAAGTTCTTGATGAATCTACCAGCCAGATCTTCTGCCTTCTTCTCCCACTCAGCTGCATCTGCGTAGGTGTCACGTGGATCAAGGATTGCAGGATCTACACCTGGAAGTTCGGTAGGTACTTCGAAATCGAAGTGAGGGATCTTCTTAGTAGGTGCCTTTAAGATGTCGCCGCTTAAGATAGCGTCGATGATACCACGGGTATCCTTAATGGAGATACGCTTGCCAGTACCATTCCATCCGGTATTTACTAAGTATGCCTTAGCACCGCTCTTTTCCATCTTCTTAACCAGCTCAGCTGCATACTTTGTAGGATGCAGTTCCAGGAATGCCTGGCCGAAGCAAGCAGAGAAGGTAGGTGTAGGCTCAGTGATTCCGCGCTCTGTACCAGCTAATTTAGCTGTAAATCCAGACAGGAAGTAATACTGGGTCTGCTCTGGTGTCAGGATAGATACTGGAGGCAGTACGCCGAAAGCATCTGCAGACAGGAAGATAACGTTCTTTGCTGCAGGACCTGCAGAGACTGGGCGAACGATCTTCTCAATGTGGTCAATCGGATAGGAAACACGGGTGTTCTCAGTTACGCTCTTATCAGCGAAATCGATCTTTCCTGTTTCATCCAGAGTAACGTTCTCAAGCAGAGCGTCTCTCCTAATTGCATTATAGATATCTGGCTCAGATTCCTTATCCAGGTTGATAACCTTAGCGTAGCATCCGCCTTCGAAGTTGAATACGCCATTGTCATCCCAGCCGTGCTCATCATCACCGATCAGCAGACGCTTAGGATCTGTAGACAGAGTGGTCTTACCTGTACCAGACAGACCGAAGAAGATTGCGGTGTTTTCACCGTTCATATCTGTATTTGCGGAGCAGTGCATGGAAGCGATGCCCTTTAATGGCAGATAGTAGTTCATCATGGAGAACATACCCTTCTTCATCTCGCCGCCATACCATGTATTGATGATAACCTGCTCACGGCTTGTGATGTTGAATACAACTGCAGTCTCAGAGTTCAGACCTAATTCCTTGTAGTTCTCTACTTTAGCCTTAGATGCGTTGTAAACAACGAAATCTGGCTCAAAGCTTTCCAGTTCTTCAGCAGTTGGCTTGATGAACATGTTGGTAACAAAATGTGCCTGCCAAGCTACTTCAACGATAAAACGGATTGCCATACGAGTGTCCTTGTTTGCGCCGCAGAATGCATCTACAACGTAAAGTTTCTTGTTGGACAGCTCCTTCTGAGCGATTTCTTTAACAGCCTTCCAAGCTTCCTGGGATGCTGGATGGTTGTCATTCTTGTATTCATCAGAGGTCCACCATACAGTGTCCTTGGAGTTCTCATCTACAACGATAAATTTATCTTTAGGAGAACGTCCTGTATAGATGCCAGTCATAACGTCAACTGCTCCCAGTTCGCTGACCTGTCCTTTTTCATAACCTTCCAGTTCTGGTTTGGTCTCCTCCTCAAATAACATCTCATAAGAAGGGTTGTACACAATTTCGGTGGTTCCGGTAATACCATACTTTGTTAAATCGATTTTTGCTGCCATCTTACTAACCTCTTTCCTTTCGTAATTGATTATAAGGGATAGATGCGATTGTATTTTTTCGCATGCACTACAGATTATCCCACTAATTTGTTAAAATGTCAACAAAGGATAATGATAATATTTTAACGTATTTTTATCATTTCTTTGTGTATTTATTCAGCGAATTGTAGAAATTGTAAAAAAGGGCTCTCCGTGTTAAAATAATTGGGAATAGAGACACAACAAATAGATCAGGAAAAAATGATCTTAAAACTCAGGAGGATCTTACATGACAACTCTGCCGGAAAAAGGCGAAGGGATTTTTGGATATAAGATAATGGACCGGACCACTGTTTCCATGCTGGGAGCCCAAATAACAGAATTTTCCCACATTTACAGCGGCGCCAGAGTCCTGTATATAGAAAATGACGACCGGGAGCTGGGTTTTAACCTGATCTACCGCACGCCCCAGTTGGACCAGTCAGACAGCAACCACATTTTAGAGCATCTGATGCTGTGTTCCTGCTCCCGTTATCCCAGCAGGGATATTTTCTTTGATATGGACAGTAAAAGTTATTCCACCTTTATGAATGGCCTTACAGACAATACATACACCTGTTACCCTGTGTGTTCCCAGAGTGAGGATCAGTTATTAAAGATAATGGACGTATTTCTGTGCTGTATGGAAGAACCGGATGCCTTAAAGGAAGACTATTTTTTCCGGCGGGAGGCACTGCGCTATGAACTGGAAAATGAAGATGATGAGCTTTCTTTAGAAGGAACTGTTTTCAATGAGGACTGGGGGCATTTAACCGATATCCAGGAAAATTCAGACAGCTTTATGGCAGAAACTCTTTATAAAGGACAGACTGCTTCCCATCTGCTTGGCCGTGCACATTTTCATTATAAAGATATTTCTTTTAAACGTATCCAGGAACGTTTTAAGAAATTTTACCGTTATTCCAACTGCCTAATCGTTTTATATGGCAAAATGGATGTTGCCCGGATTTTAGATTTTCTGGACAGAGAACATTTATCCCGGTTTCCGGCAGCCGACTCTGTGGATAATGAGCTTCTTTCTTATTTCCATGAACCGGTAAACCGGGGATTTTTCAGATGCAAAGGGGAAAGTCCGGCTTATGAGGGAAATCCGGGAAATAATAACGGGATCATTGATTATGGTATCGACCTTTCCGGCTGCAGTGAAGATGATCTGGTCTACTGGGATCTGGTAACAGATATTCTGGATCAGGATACCTCTGCCATCCACCGGTCTGCCCGTGAAAAAGGCCTTAATAATGTAATTGAAGTTTATTTGGATACAGCACCGGCCCTTCCTTCTTTGAAATTCCGCCTGCACAATGCAAAGCCAGAACAAGAAGAGGATTTTTTAGCTGCTGTAAAGGCGGGGCTTAAGGAAGCTCATGAAAATGGGGTTTCTGATGATCTGTTCCATGCGGTTTTGAAAGAAAACCGGCTTTCTGACTGTCTCACCAGAGAGGCTCCTCATCTTGGCTTCCATCTTTCTGAGGAAATCGGTAAGTACTGGAGTACAACAGATAAAACCGGGTATTTTACTCTTTACGAGAACTGTTTTAATACCTTCCTTCAGGATAAGGGGCAGTCTATTTTACGTAGACTGACAGGTGATGCTTTAGCCCCGGCTTTAAGTGCTGTTGTCACCACTGTTCCAAAGCCCGGACTGGCGGAGGCCATAGAAAAAGAAAAGGAACAGTATTTAAAAGAGAAAAAGGCTTCTTTAAGCCAGGAAATGATCTTTAAATTAATAGAGGATACAAAGGATTTCAAGATCTGGAACCAGAAAGACCAGTGCAATCTGGACTTTCTCATCCAGCCGGAAGATCTGCCCGGACCGGAGCCGGAACCGGAAATCCTGGAGTCTGTCTTACATGGCATCCATTGCCTTTCCAGTGCGGTGTCCCTAAAGGAGATCGGCTGCTATCAGCTTTTCTTTGATATCAGTGGACTGGCACCTTCTGACTGGAATTATCTGACTCTCTATCAGATGCTTTTAACAGAACTGGATACCAGCCGTTTTACTGTAGAACAACAGAAAAACAAGGAACAGGAGCTGCTTTACGACTGCACCTTTGATGAACTGTATCCGGAAGAAAAAGCCGGTGAGAACAGTCATCCTATGATGAGCGTGTTCTGGTATGGACTTACAGAGGATTTTGAGGAAGGACTGGAGCTGCTTCTGGAGCTTATGGGGAGCTGCGATTATGAGGACCGGGAAACCATTTTGCGGGTCATCCATAAGTATCTGCCGGATTATGATATGTCAAGATCTGACAATGGACCTTCTCTGGCTTACAGCCTTACAGAACGGTATATCCGGCGGGACAGCTGCTTCCGGTATCTGCTTAACCAGCCAGGCGTATATGATTTTTTAAAGGAAGTACGGGATATTCTGGAGCAGGAAAATAATAGTGAAAAAATGAGAGAGGCTGCAAAAGAAATCTCCCAAAACCTGCGCCGGACAGCTGACTGCATTTTGAATAAACACAGACTTGTATTTCTCGCCTGTGCAGATGAAAATAGCCTTACTTCTATTCTGGAATATGGTACAAAGCGCCTTGCCTTACTTCACGAAATTGCAGATGGCATACCTCTTTCAGACAGTATCTTCGCCTGCCCCCGAAGGAGTGCAGCTGCCATTGACAGTCCTTTAGAGGAAGTACGCATGACCGGTGATTTTAGCAGTGTTCCTGGATTTATGGGCCGTCATCTGCCATTTCTCCTAGCTGCATCAGATAAATATATTAAACCTGCAGTCCGTTATCAGGGCTGTGCCTATGACAGCGGTGTGGATTTTCTCCTTCCAAACCAGTATTTTACCTTATGGAGCACTTCTGACTCACAGATCCGTTCCACTCTTGAAACCTTCGCCTCTGCCGGAGAACAGCTTGAGGATCTGGCCATCAGTAAAGAGGATCTGCGTGGCTATATTTTAAGTGCCTATGCCCAGGCACTGCCCCCTTCCGGCATGTTAAACGGCCGGATGCGTTTCCTGCGCCGCAGATTATTTGGTATTTCAACGGATCATATCAATAAAATGATAACAGATATCAGAAACAGTTCCTTAAAAGACCAGAAAACAGCTGCCAGGCTGATCCATAAGATCTTACAGAACAGTCCTTCTGCTGTGGTAGGAAATGAAAAAATGATCGATGAAAATAAAGATTTATTTGATGAAGTGATGAAACTGCAGTCATAAAAAAATACAGGGAACGCGTGATCGACGCGTTCCCTGATCCATTTTAACACCGGTCCGGATTTTCTCTCATAAAGATAAATTCTGCTACAGAGCGGTCAAATGTCTTAATATGTCCAAACAGCCAGTCAACTACATTCTTCTGTACAAGTTCACTGAACTGATCTGTAGGTCCTTCATAATCCTGAAGATATTCATACAGCTCCTGAATGGACTTTTTAAATTCTTCATGTTTTTCATGGTGTTTTCCACGCTCCGGATAACCGGCCTTTTCCTGAAGCTCTTCCTCTTCTTTGAAATGGAAGTCAGTGTACTCGTCAAGATAATCCAGCATTTTAATCGCTTTTACCTTGCTGTCACCGTTCTGACAGGCAACTACGAAGTTTCTGATACGATCGATCAGCTCTTTGTGCTGGGTATCAATAGTATTATTTCCTGTTACTAAGTTATCATCAAAGGTAATATTTAAATCGTAAGTCATAGTCTGGCCTCCATTTCTGAAATTATATTCTCCTGGAATCTTTTTGTATTTTGTGGTTTGTAACTAATAGTTTTTTGCAGCTGATCGTTTTTTGTAGCTGACAATTCTTCCGGGAGTGTTTATTACTCTTCTACCGGTACAAAAACTTCTTTTCCCATTCCGCAGATAGGGCATACCCAGTCATCAGGAATATCTTCGAAAGCAGTTCCAGGAGCGATACCTCCGTCCGGATCTCCTACTGCAGGATCGTAAATATATCCACATGGTTCACATTCATATTTTTTCATAGCCGTTTCTCCTTTTCGATGTTTATTTCTATATAGTTTGTTGTGTTGCTTTGTTTTGTATGTCTGTATTATACATGATAATTATTCTCTTGTCAATAAAAATAATAATAATTATTATTATTATTTTATTTTATTACAGTTCTACCACGCTTTCTGTTTTCTACAGCTTTTCATAGTGCCAAACTTGTTATATAATGGGCACAGAAAAAATCCGAGAGAACATCATAACACAAAGGAGAATCATCCATGAATCACAAGACTGTTGTTTTTAACGAAGCAAAAATGAACTTTGACGGAAACCTTGACTTTTCCGTCCTTTCCCCAGAAGTTGTCACCTACAGCGATACCACGCCAGATCAGTTTTTAGAACGTGCAGCAGACGCAGAGATCCTTGTCACTAAGGAAATGCCTGTAAGCAGAGAACAGATCCTGGCACTGCCAGACAGTGTAAAGCTGATCTGCGAAGCGGGAACCGGTTATAACAACCTGGATCTGGATGCTGCACGGGAAAAAGGCATCACCGTATGTAATATCCCGGCTTACAGCTCTGAACGTGTGGCTCACACTGCCATTATGATGATCTTGAATTTAAGCTCCACCATGCAGACCCAGATGGCTATGCTGGCAAAGGAAAACCACGATAATTTTACAAAAAATCTCCAGGTTCCTCATGTGGAGGTAAACGGAAAAACCCTGGGTATCATCGGCGCCGGAAATATTGGACGCACTGTTATGAAAATTGCAAAAGCATTAGATATGAATATTCTCGTGTATACAAGAACCCCAAAAGATGATGAGGAAAATGTACATTATGCAGACCTGGAAACTGTACTGAAAAACAGCGATTATATTTCCCTTCACTGCCCGCTGACACCTGCTACCAGACACCTGATCAATGCTGATACTCTGGCGCTGATGAAACCAACTGCCTTCCTGATCAACACCTCCAGAGGTGCCCTCATTGATGAACAGGCACTGATACGGGCATTAAAAGATCATAAGATCGCAGGAGCCGGACTGGACGTACAGGAAACAGAACCCCCTGTTAAAGACAGTCCATTATACACACTGGATAATGTGATCTTAACCCCACACATGGGCTGGAAGGGCCTGGAGACACGTCAGAGACTTCTTAGTATCTTAACGGGAAATATTGACGGTTTTATTAATGGAAATCCGGTAAATGTTGTTTCATAAAGCAGATTCTCAGAAAGTGAGTGGTATAATTAGGTTGAGCCGGTAAGGCTGCCCATTTGTCAACCCCACCGGCTTATATTTGTTTTTGAGGACGGATATCTGTTTCACTCTGCTGAACAGGTATCTGTCCTTTCTCTATGTAAAAAGCTCTGACTGCTTGTTTATGTAAAAGAGTATACAAAAGAGTTGTGTCCTAAGTTTGAAGCAGTCATAAAGTATTTCTAAAAAAGTTTAAGAAAGTATTATGATGTTGGGGTTTTACTTACAAACTGTCTGCGATATTGGGAGGGGCTCATACCGGTCACTGACTTAAATACCCTGTTAAAATGAGTCAGATTGGAAAATCCAGTTTCTCTGCTTATATCTGTGATATTTTTACTGGTCTCCATAAATTTCCGCTGTGCATTCATAATACGTGTAACATTAATGTAACGTACGATCGTACTATTTGTACTTTTTTTAAATTCACGGCACAGGTAATAAGGGCTGACATAAAACATCTGTGCCAGCATTTCAAGACTGATATCTTCCTGGTAATGGCTATGGATATAACGTATCACTTCTCCGATCCGGCTGCTCTTTCCAGGAGCCTTTTCCGGCCGTTTTTCCCTTGCGATCAGCAGCAAAAGCACATTTAACATTCCCCGGTCATACTCTTCATGAAAAGCTCCAGGATCTTTCTGTTCTTTTAAAATATCTTCCATGACCCGGTGGATTTCCTGACGTTTCTTTATATCTGTCCTGTAGATACCGCTTTCTTCCTTTAATGCATCACGTACAGATGGCCACAGGATCTCCTCCGGCTTAAAATACAATAGCAGTCTTTTAAACGGTATATTTTCTTCTCCATAGGAATGATGCATTACATAAGGCGGGAATATCATAAATTCCCCTGCCTCCATTTTATAAAGCTGATCTTCCACCATATGAAAACGTTCCCCTGCTTCCAGATAATAGATCTCATAATATTCGTGGTAATGTGACTGGGACATATTATCATTTACACCCTGTATCCGTTCACTGGCTATTCCAAGTCCCTGGGCCATCAGGATCCCCGCCTGATCGATCATATCTGTGTCCTCCTGTCTATCATTTTTCCATTTTTTATGTATTTATAACAAAGCTCTCATTCATTAAATGTATTTTTCTCCATACACCAGAGCAAGATATGTAAAATATAAGCTTATACTGTGCAATTTTTGTCTAGTTTTGACCGTGTTATTTTATTATCATGTGATTATCACGTACAAAAAACACCTTGAATGCTGATTGTCCTTCTTTTGGACACATCATACCATAAAACCAAGGTAAATGGAAATATTTAAGGAGGCACAGATTCATGAAAATATGCATGAATGCGACAACCGTAACCCAGAAAGAAAATTATTTTTCTGTTGCTACAAACTGCACAGAGATCCGTATCTTCTTTCTTACCGATCACATCATCCGTATCAGAGCCGGATTTGACGGGGATTTTGCAGAAGAATCCTACAGTCTTGTTACTACCGCCTGGGAAGACAGAATGGATACATTCTTAAAAGATTACAGAAAGAGGATCCAGACTGCCGATGCAATTTTAGAAGATGGAGCAGATCAGGCAGTGATCCAGGGAAAAGAACTGAAGGTAGTAGTTGAAAAAGATCCTTTCCGCATCTGTGTATACGATAAAGAAGGAACTATGATCCATGCAGATATCGTGGACCTTGCTTACCGTGAAGACAGCAACCACCGCCGTATCCACACCAGCCAGATTGAAGCCGATGACTGCTTCTATGGTTTTGGTGAAAAAAGCGGTGAATTAAATAAAGCGCAGAAATACATGGTTTTAAGCCCCGGGGATTCCATGGGATATGATCCAAAAGAAACAGATTCTCTTTATAAACACATTCCTTTTTATATCAAATTAAACCAGACTACTAAAAAAGCAGTTGGATATTTTTATCACAGTACCTGGGAATGTGATTTTAATATGGGCCGTGAAAAGCGCAACTACTGGCACCGCTACAGCAGCTATTCTACAAATGGCGGAGATATCGACCTTTTCCTTATTGAAGGACCTGCTATGCGCCAGGTTGTAGAACGTTATACAGATCTGACCGGAAAGTCTGCCATGCTTCCCAAGTATGCTTTAGGATATCTTGGATCTTCCATGTATTATCCTGAACTGGATGCAGACTGTGATGATGCCATTGAAGAATTTATCGATACCACTAAAGAAGAAGATATCCCTGTAGATGGTTTCCAGCTCTCTTCCGGCTACTGTGCCATTGAAACTGAACAGGGCATCAAGCGTTGTGTATTTACATGGAATAAAAAACGTTTTAAAGATCCAAAAGACTTTTTTGCCCAGATGAAAAAGAGAGGCGTCTGCGTTTCACCAAACGTAAAACCCGGTATTCTCCTGATCCATCCAAAGCTGGAAGAAATGAAGGCAAAAGGAATGTTTGTTAAAGCCAGCGAAACAGAAGAACCTGGTATTGGAACCTGGTGGGGCGGCAAGGGTGTGTTTGTAGATTTTACCAGCCAGGAAACCAGAGATAACTGGAAGGAAATGTTAAAGGAAAATGTCCTTGACTACGGTACCAGCTCTGTCTGGAACGATAACTGTGAATATGACAGCATGGTTGACAAGGACTGCCGCTGCTCTTTTGAAGGAAAAGGCGGTACCATTGGACAGTTAAAATCTGTTATGTCCAATATTATGTGCCAGATCACCAATGAAGCAGTTCATGAAACCTTTGATAATACCCGTCCTTACGTAGTATGCCGTTCCGGTCATGCAGGTATCCAGCGTTATGCGCAGACCTGGGCAGGTGACAATTTGACCTGCTGGGATTCTTTAAAATATAATATTGCTACCATCCTTGGTATGGGCTTATCCGGCGTTGCAAACCAGGGATGCGACATTGGCGGCTTCTATGGAGTTTCCCCGGAAGCTGAGCTGTTAGTCAGATGGATCCAGAATGGTATTTTCCAGCCTCGTTTCTCAATCCATTCTACCAATATTGACAATACAGTCACCGAACCATGGATGTACAGCAACTGTACGGAATATATCAGAACTGCTATTAAATTCCGCTACCGCCTGTTCCCTTATCTGTATTCCTTAATGGAACGTGCACATGAAACCGGACTTCCTATTATGGAGGCAATGTGCAGTGCGTTCCAGAATGACCCTAAATGTTACGAGGAAGGCGTAGACTTTATGTTTGGTGATTCCCTGCTGGTAGCAAATGTAGTAGAAAAAGGCGCAAAAACCCGCAAGGTTTATCTGCCGGAAGGAAATACCTTCTATGATTTTTATACAAGAACTCCATATAGCGGCGGACAGACCATTGAACTTCCTGTAGATCTTGGAAGTATCCCTCTGTTTGTAAAAGGCGGCGCCATCATTCCTATGGCTTCCAACCAGATGAAGAATCTTATGACTGAGCAGCCTGCAGGAATTTCCATTCTCTGCGCTCCTGACTGCGATGGTTCCTTTACCTTATATGAAGATGACGGTGTTTCTATGGATTATGAAAAGGGCTGTTACTTAAAGACTTTTATTTCCATGACTGCTGGGGAGCGCACCGTTCTCACCTTTAAACAGGAAGGTTCCTATGTTACTTCTGTAGAAACTATGGCTTTAGATATGATCCACCGCGAAAAAGCCCCATACTGGGTAACTGTAGATGGAAAAGAAATCCCTCATTTCCTTCACAGAAGAAAATTTGAAGAGGCTGAATGCGGCTGGTATTACAGCCAGACTTTAAAATCCGTACAGGTAAAATACCTGAATCCTAAAAAGGATCATCAGGTTGTAGTTTCCTTTGAACAGTTTGACCTGATCGGCATGTAATAATGCAACATAGAAAGGGGATAAAATACGATGAAAAAATTGGCAGCAATTGCAGCCGCTGTAGGACTGACCCTGTTCAGTCTTACAGGCTGCGCTCAAAGCGGAGTAAAAACCAGTGCAGAAGCTACACCGGAAAACCCGATGGTGCTTACACTTGCCCACGGCCTTAGCGAAACCCATACAGTCCATATTGCAATGACAGAGTTTGCTGAGAAAGTAAAAGAACGCACCGATGGAAGGATACAGATCCAGATCTTCCCAAATGGCCAGTTAGGATCTGAAAATGAAAACATGGAACAGCTGATGTCCGGTGTTATCTCCATGACAAAGGTGTCTGCTCCTGGTCTTGCAACTTATAATGAATCCTACCACGCATTCGGACTTCCTTATATTTTTGACAGCACAGAAGATTTTTATCATGTCATGGATTCCAGCCAGATGCATGATTTCTTCCTTTCTTCCGAAAATGACGGCTTTGTAACACTGACTTATTATACTTCCGGAGCACGCTCCTTCTATACGAAAAATAAAGCCATCCGTAAGCCGGAGGATCTGAAGGGATTAAAAATCCGTGTCCAGGATATGAAATCCCAGACAGACATGATGAAGGCTCTTGGAGGCATCCCGGTAGCTATGTCTTATGGTGATGTTTATACTTCTTTACAGACCGGTATTATCGATGGAACCGAAAATAATGAAACTGCCCTTACTACCGGTAAACACGGTGAGATCTGCAAGGTATACTCCACTGACCAGCATGCCATGATCCCTGATGTTATGGTCATGAGTTCCAAAGTATGGAAAAACATCAGCCCTGAGGATCAGCAGATCATTCTTGAAGCAGCCCGTGAATCCACAGAAAGCCATAAAATTGCCTGGGACAGCGCGATCCAGCAGGCAATCGAAGAAGCTAAAACTACAATGGGTGTTGAATTTGTCAATGATGTAGACAAAGAAGCCTTCCGTGAAGCTACAAGCGGTATGATCGACGATTACTGTGCGCAGTATCCAGGTGTTAAAAAGCTTCTTGATATTATTGATTCTGTAGAATAAGGAGGACCGTCATGAAAGAATTTTTATCGCTGATCAAAAAATGGATGACCCGCCTGTTAGCCGGTATTGCTACTGTCCTTTTATCCATTATGACACTGCTGGTATTATATCAGGTATTTACAAGATATATTTTAAATAGCCCGGCTGCATTTACAGAAGAACTTGTCCGTTATTTCCTGATCTGGACCAGCTTTATCGGTGCTGCCTATGCTTTCATTACAAGAGAGCATATGTGTCTGATACTGGTTCGTGACAGCTTAAGTCCTTCCGGAAAACGGATTTTAATGGCTCTTATTGATATCCTGATCCTGATCTTTTCTATTTTTGTTATTACCATCGGTGGCTTTAAGCTGGCTTTAAGTGCACAGAAGGTATTTTCTGCACTTCTTGGTATCCCAAGAAGCCTGGTATACGCTATGGCTCCTATATCAGGATTATTTATCATTCTGGCTCAGATTATTAATATTTATGAAGATGTAACCGGAACTGCCATTGACATTGAAGGAGGAAATGAATCATGAGTATCGGACTTACAACGGTTATCTTGTTTGCAGTTTTTGGAATCCTGCTTTTTTTAAGCTGCCCCATTTCCGTAAGCATCGTGATCGCATCGATCGTTGCTGCCATGTCTTCTCTTTCATGGGATCAGATCACGTTTATCACCATGCAGAAAATGAACAGCGGTGTTGAAAGCTTTTCCCTGCTTGCCATCCCACTGTTCATCCTTGCAGGAAACATTATGAATAACGGCGGTATTGCAAGACGTCTTGTGAATTTTGCCAAGATTTTTGTAGGCTGGATCCCAGGTTCACTGGCACAGGCCAACATTGTAGGAAACATGCTTTTTGGTGCCCTCTCCGGTTCTTCTGTTGCTGCTGCATCTGCTATGGGCGGCTGTATTTACCCGATCCAGAAGGATGAAGGCTACGATCCTGCATTTGCAACTGCTGTTAATATTGCTTCTGCTCCTACAGGCCTTCTGATCCCGCCTACCAGTGCATTTATCGTATATTCCACAGTAGCAGGCGGTGTATCCATTTCCACCTTATTCATGGCTGGTTATATTCCCGGTATCCTCATGGGAGTTGGTTCCATGGTCGTAGCTTTTATTTATGCCAAAAAGCATAAATATCCTACCTCTGGAAAGACACCGATGAAGGAAGCTCTTAAAGTAACATTGGAAGCTATCCCAAGTCTGCTTCTTATTATCATTGTTATCGGTGGTATTGTAGCTGGTATCTTTACTGCTACAGAAGGTGCAGGTATCTGTGTGCTTTACTGCCTGATCCTTTCTGTCTGCTACCGCAGCATTACTGTAAAATCTTTCATGAAGATTTTAGTAAGCAGTGCCTGCACCAGCGGCATCATCCTGTTTCTGATCTCTGCCTCCTCTGCCATGTCCTTTGTAATGGCATACTCAGGGATCCCGGCAGCTATCTCTAACGGAATTATGTCCATTTCAACTAACAAATATGTGATCTTTTTCCTGATGAATGTGATCCTGATGGTAGTTGGCATGTTCATGGATATTACTCCTGCGATCCTTATTTTCACACCGATCTTTCTGCCGATCGCACAAAGCCTTGGTATGAGTGATATCCAGTTTGGTGTTATGCTGATCTTCAACATGTGCCTTGGAAACATCACACCTCCTGTAGGTTCTGTTCTGTTTGTAGGCTGCGGGATCAGCAAGATCAGTATTGAAGACGTTACCAAGACCCTGCTTCCTTATTTTGCAGTGCTGTTCCTTCTTCTTTTAGCTGTTACCTATATTCCTGCACTGTCATTAGGTGTACCAAAATTAATGGGACTGATCTGATCACCAAAAGCTGTCACAACAACGCTGAACAGACCGGCATTCCTATTTCTTTGAAAAATCTCTGGTAATCTCTTATAAAGTAGGCTATAATAAAGCGAAAAAACATTTAGTAGCTGAACAGACTTAGAGAAAGAGGGTGAAGGAAATGCACAAATTTATGCGCACCATAGGATTTAGCGGCTGCGACAGTGACCTGGAAATAGATAAGATCATGCGAAAGCTGGCAAAAACAGCTACAAAAACGGCTGTATTGGAAAGAAACGACCACCCCGGTCTTTATGAGCTCCGTGCGGAACTGGCACCGGGAATGGGGATCGTCATGATCGGTCAGATGACAGAAAAAGGAACTTTTAAACGGGAATATGCATTCCCTTATGTAACCGGCAGCGATATTTCATCTTCTGCTGAATGTTCCATCCAGCGCCATGCTGAACGTGAAACCTATGCCGGCCTTTTAGATGAATACCGCGTAGGCATTTCCCTTATCTTTTATATAACTAATTCCATAGAATATAGAAGCCGCCGGTCAAAGCGCCTTCCGGTACTGGCAAAAAATATATGCCTGTCCGGGCTTGCTTCCCAGGGAAAGATCCTGCTGCCGGTAAAAAAGACTCCCAAGCAGGCTGCCGACCTGAAACAGGCCGCCAGAAAACGAGGAAATCTCTTAGAAGCTGCCCGCCGGGGTGATACGGACGCTATTGAAACCCTGACTGTAGAGGATATGGATCTGTATTCAATGGTCACAAGGCGTATTATAAAAGAGGATATGTACTCTATTATCGAAACCAGCTTTATGCCAAGCGGCATTGAATGCGACCAGTATTCCATTATCGGAAATATCTTAAGCGTAAACCTGGTGGAAAATGAACTGACAAAAGAAGAAATCTACCGTCTGCGTGTAGAATGCAATGATATGGTATTTACTGTTGCCATCAACAAAGCCGACCTTTTAGGTGAACCGGCACCTGGCAGACGTTTTAAGGGTCAGATCTGGATGCAGGGACTTGTTGATTTTGGTGTAAATGATATGTTGTGTTAAATGAATTTTCCTATATGCTTTGCCCCCGCATATGCGGGGGAGTTTTTGTATACATAAAAGACTTGCATTTTTCATGGAAAAAGGTTAAAATATCTAAGGATTGTATTTCAATTTTATATTATATTTGCGTCAATAGCTCAGCAGGATAGAGCGTCCCCCTCCTAAGGTTGCGTTACAACGGTCACCTCAAAAAAACTAAATAAGGGATTGCAGTTCGACTTTGGTCGGGCTATAATCATATATCAGACACGTCCATATAGCTCAGCTGGATAGAGCACACGCCTCCTAAGCGGTAGATGGTTCGAGTCCAAATGAGGCAAACAACTGAATAATTTTACAAATGTCCATGTAGCTCAGCTGGATCTGTCTCTTATACACATCTCCGAGCCCACG
>UQJF01000017.1 GCA_900541315.1 uncultured Clostridium sp.
ATGTGCTCTTGTGGAGTGATGATTTCAAAAGGTTTGTTGTCTCTTAGTATTGCAAATATCATGTTGCATACTTTATGTGAAACGGCTCCCATTGCTACGAGCTTTGGTTTTGAATCACATTTCTGGAGATAGTATTCACGAAGAACTGGATTTTTAGCTTTTCCATTACGGGAAATACTGATACTTTGCAAGGATAATGTGTGAATCACACGTCTGGCAATAGAAGAACCACGCTTAGACATTTGAACCTTGGTGCCTTCAAATTTGCCGGATTGTTTCACAGCAGGATCAAGACCAAAATAAGCGAAAAGCTGTTTTGGTTTTGAAAAAGCAGAAAAGTCACCAATTTCGCCCATGATGGTTGCAGCAGACAAGAAACCAGCACCTTTGAATGTTTCAATCAAATGAACCTGTTTGACAAATTTAGTATCTTCATTTGAATCAACAAGCTTATGAAGCGATTCAAGAATATCGTTGATTTCTTCATCATATTTACGTATGAAGCTGATATAAAGACGGATACGCTTGATGTTGCTTTCTATGATGTAGCCAAACTGATTTGCATCAGTTGCCGCCTGAATGATGGCATTATACTTATTCTGAGCATATGTAAGCCCAAAGCGAGCTGTTGATTTGATGAGATCAATAATCTCTTGCTTGTCTGCTTCAAGAAAAGCTGATGGAGAGGTATAAGTTTCTAACAATGTAAGAGAAGTGTTGATAGTAACCTTGGAAAAGATGCCAAGATACTGTGGAAACGCCATGCGTAATTCACCCTGAAGCTTATTCACATAGGCACTGCGATTATCCATTAAATCGTAGTATTCACGGCATAGGTTACGGCAGTTTAGGGCAAGATCTGATGGCATAAGTGAAACCTTTAAATCCGGTTTCAAGCCAACCAAAGCAGCTTTTTTTGAATCAAAACGATCATTATGCACTTTTCGGATGTTGATGTTTGTGCTATTCTTAGTGATGATAGGATTAATAACGGAGCAGTTAAAACCCTTATCACGAAGATAGCAGAAGAGTGGGTAATGATAAATTCCCGTGGATTCGAGGAAAATGCGACTTTCCAAAGAATACAACTCTTCTGCTTCTTTTATTTTAGAAACAGCGGTTGTAAGGGAATCAATACTGTTATGCAGGATTTTGTAAGGTTTTCCTACGAATTGTTGGTTTGGAAGTGCGATAGACATCCATGAGAAGTCAGCACCGACATCAATACCAACAGAGATGAATAATTCATCAAGATTAAAAATAACTTTGTTTGACATGAGCGATAGCTCCTTTCTGATAGGAATCCATTTCCAATCTGACAGGTACACAACCTAGCGTGTTATTCGGGTATGGTCTTCAGGCTCCCAACCAGCTAAAACATAAAACCCTGTCGAATGGACTAATTGACTTTCTTGTAGGTATCAGTCACAGAAGTGACTTCCCAAGGAGTTGAACATTCTTTGTCCTATCCTAAGAGATAATACCTTATGTTTTATCTGGTGTCTATCAGGAACCGTCAGACATGATAATTATTTGGATAACATCTGATGAAGGAAGAATCCCTTCTTCTGTTATCTGATTTATAGAAACTTATTAACCAAGTAGTCTTGATTGACTACACCATTATTATACTAGGATACAAGAGTAATGGCAATAAAGAGATTTGGAGATTATGACAACACAAAAGCATATGGAGATATTCCGGTCCTTCCAAAGGGCGGATATGTCCTGAAGATCATGGGAGCGGAGGTTTGTGAGAACCGGAACGGACAGTATATTAAGATCAGCTGTGATGTGGCAGAAGGGGAATACAAAGACTTTTTTACCAATGAGTATCACAACCAACAGCAGGAAGATAAGAAGTGGCACTGTAATTATCTTCTCAACGTTCCAAATGATGATGGGACAGAGAAGGACGGCTGGACAAAGCGCCGCTTTAAAACCGTTACAGAAGCTCTGGAAAGTTCCAATACAGGGTACCACTTTGACTGGGATGAGAAGAAATTCAAGGGTAAGCTGATCGGCGGTCTTTTCAACGAAAGAGAGTACCAGAAGAATGACGGAAATGTAGGCAGGGCTATCAACCTGGCACAGCTGTGCAGCGTCGAGAAGGTGCGTTCTGGCAATTATAAACTTCCAGATGATAAACTGCTGGCTAACCGTCCAGGAACGGCTCCTGCGCCTTCTACAGACGATTTTATGAGTATTCCGGACGGCTCTAATGAGGCACTTCCGTTTGATTGATCACTATGGATGTTTTTGAGAAGAAGAAAGTCCTGGACAGCTTTGAAATCCTGGTGGATACCCGTGAGCAGGACACGGAGAGGGCGCATAAACGCTATGCCTCTTTCGGTGTCCCTATCAGACGGGCTGCGCTAAATTATGGAGACTACACTTATAATGCCACTCTTCCAGATGGAAAGCAGATCCATGATATTTCCCAGACGGTAATACCCGTGTGTGCAGTGGAGCGGAAGATGAACCTGGATGAGCTGGCAGAGTGCTACACACGGAGCCGGAAGCGGTTCCAGAATGAGTTTGAACGTGCCCGGGATCATGGGTGCCGGGTATATCTATTATGCGAAAACGCAAGCTGGGAGAATCTATTAAACGGAAAATACCGCAGCAGATTCCATGCAAATGCATTTGCTGCGTCTGTGACAGCATGGCTGGTCCGTTATAACGCAAACCTGATTTTCTGCAAGGAAGAGACATCAGGAAGGCTGATCCGGGAGATACTGTACAGGGACTTAAAGGAGCGATTGGAGAATGGAGAGTATGGTTAATGGTGGCTGGGTGAAGCTTTACCGGGAATTAAAATCGAAGTCTATATGGCAGCTGTCTTCACCGGAACAGAAGGTTGTTCTTATAACCATTCTGCTGCTGGCTAATCATGAGGAAAATAAGTGGGAATGGAAAGATAATCAGTACGTCTGCAAGCCAGGGCAGCTGATCACTAGTCTTAATTCCCTGGTCAGGGAATGTGGTCAGGGTGTAACAATTCAAAATGTGAGGACCGCATTGGAACGGTTTGAAAAGTTAGGTTTCCTGACCAACACTTCCACGAAGACAGGGCGCCTTATTACGATCGTAAACTGGGAGAAGTACCAGGGGAAGGAAACAGGGCCTGTTAAATTGTCAGAAAATAGCCAACAAAGCAAAAGTATTACAAAAGTGTTAAATCCTGAAAATCCAACAAGCGAACTAACAATGTTACCAACAAATGACAGTGGGGCAGAAAATGTTGTTAATACAGGAGTTTCCAGTAAAAACAGATGTGTTGCTGACAAGGAAGCTAACAAAGAACCTAACAAAGCGCTAACAAAGAGCCAACAAACAGCTAACAAAGAACTAACAACTAACAAGAATGATAAAGAATATAAGAATGATAAAGAAATAAAGAAAGAGCCTGCGGCGCCTCTTTTTGACGGGGAGGATGACACAGAAGGGATCGATCTCTGGGGAGAAGATGATGACACAGTGATCCGTTCATGGGAGGACTGGAAGAAGAGAAATGGGGATCTATGAATTTAAAGCAGACGATGCATTCCGGTTCTCTCAGGAGATCGGAGGCAAGAGCAGACAGAAAGGCGATGAGCTTCAGTTTGAACAGTGCCCATACTGTTTTGGTGGAAAGAACAGGAAAGACCGTGGAACATTTTCAATCAATCTGCAGACCGGACAGTTTAAATGCTTAAGGGAAAGCTGTGGAGCCCATGGGAACATGATCACGCTTTCCAAGGATTTTAATGTTTCCCTTGGTACGGAAGTGGATGAGTACTACAGCAGCAAAAAGCAGTTCCGGAAGATCCACACCAGGAAACGGCCGGAAGCAAAACCGGCTGCGGTTGCCTACATGGAATCCAGGGGAATATCGGAGACTGTGACCAGACGGTATAACATCACAGTGCGGAATGACAATGAAAAGATCTTGGTATTCCCGTTTTATGACGAGAATGAGATCCTGCACTTTGTAAAGTACCGCAATACCGGGTTCCGTAAGGGCATTGATAAAAACAAGGAATGGTGTGAAGCGGACTGCAAGCCGATCCTGTTTGGAATGAACCACTGCAACCTGGATAACCCGGTCCTGATTCTTACGGAAGGCCAGATCGATTCTCTTTCCGTTGTGGAGGCTGGGATCGAGAATGCGGTGAGCGTTCCAACCGGAGCAAAAGGATTTACCTGGATCCCATACTGCTGGGACTTCCTGGCAAAGTTTAAGACCCTGGTCGTGTTTGGGGACTGCGAGAACGGACACATCACCTTGCTGGAAGAAATGCAGCAACGCTTCCAAGGGTGCGTGAAATGCGTCAGAATGGACGATTACCGGGGTTGCAAGGATGCAAACGAACTTCTTATGGCTTACGGAAAAGAAGCCGTCAGAATGGCTGTAGAGAACGCACAGGCCATACCGGCAAAAAGGATAAAGCCACTGGAAGAAGTTAAACGGGTGGATCTGTCAAAGCTGGAAAAGCTCAGGAGCGGTATCGCATCCCTGGACAAGATCATCGGTGGGTTTTATTTAGGTCAGCTTATCCTGCTTACTGGAGAGCGCGGGGAAGGAAAATCTACCCTGGCATCCCAGTTTGGGACTTTTGCCATTGCAGCGGGATATACGACCTTCTTTTATTCCGGTGAGCTGATGGACTGGTACTTCCGTGCATGGTTTGATCTGCAGGTGGCTGGAAGGCAGCATATAAACGCCCTGGTATCCAATTTCGGCTATACGTCCTACAGCATTGACGGAAACTGTATCCCGCAGATCGAACAGTGGTACAGGGGAAAGGCGTACATATATGACAACGGGATCGTCCAGCAGGATGATGAAGAGGATGAGAGTCTTTTGAAGACAATGGAAAAGGCAGTTGTGCAGTATGGCTGCCGGGTGCTGTTCATAGACAATCTTATGACGGCGATCACAGATGATATTGCATCGGACCTGTACCGGCAGCAGACGAAGTTTGTTAAGGCACTGGCTCTTATGGCGAAGAAATATAACGTGCTCATCTTCCTGATCGCGCATCCAAGGAAATCCACTGGAAACGAGTTCGGAAATGATGATGTGGCCGGAAGCAGCAATATCACAAACCTGGTGGATGTGGTTCTTAAGTATTCCAGACCAAAGAAGACGGGAGAAGAAACTGCCAGCTGTGATCGTCTGCTGACCATACATAAAAACAGGCTGACAGGCAGGACAAGCAGGGACGGGATCCGGCTTTACTACCAGGAAGGTTCAAAGCGTATCTCAGAAAATCCAGAGACATTTGACTGGAACCTTGGCTGGGAAGGGATAACAAAAGTCCAGCCAGATGAGCAGATCCCGTTTGATGAGGTGATAAATTTTGAGTAGCAAGCTGATAGATAAACCGCTGGAAAATGCGGAAGTAGCGGCCATTCTCGGCCAGGCGCAGAAGTTCTGGATCAAATGGCGGGACCAGGTGAAAGATAAACAGTTTGATGCCTGGGAAGATGTGATAAAAGATGCCGGTGCGATCCTGGAAAGCCATGGGACACGCCTGGTGCGGAAATGGGAGGGACCAGCACCGGCCATAGAAGAAGAATCTGTGGCAGCACCGATCGTCAACTGGTTTCTGGATCAGTTGGAAGATAGAAACAGAGAGGCGGTTGGAAAATGAATAACAGCAAGAAGATACCCGTCCCGGTCTGCTGCATCTGCCAGAAGGTGATCAATGGGGATGCAGAGTGGATCAGGACAAAGAGAGGGACGGTGTTGTACATGCATAGAGAGTGTGTGAGAAAGGAAAGCAATGGAATCAGTACAGGAGCGGATGCAGCGGTTAGGAACGAAAAATAAGATTGCTTGTTTTATCGCAAAAGAAAAAGAGTCGTATGAATTTAAAAGGCGATATGCAAGGATCCGTGCAGAAGAATTCGCTCGTGAGTGTGATGGGCGAGGTTTGAATTATCATGTATCAGTAGGTGGGTTGGACAGCATTGTCTTATTCCTATTCTTACATGGGGTGTGTGGCATTGATACTCCTGGAGTCAGCGCATCGTCCTTGGAAGATAAATCTATTCAGAGAGTACATAAAGCACTTGGAATTATCAATGTTCCGCCGTTAAAGCGGAAAGATGGTAGCTTCTGGACAAAAGCAAAAGTAATACAGGAGTTTGGCTTTCCAGTCATATCAAAAGAAGTCGCTGCCAAAATAGAACTGTTGCAGAATCCGTCTGAAAAGAACAAAACAGTTCGCCATGCGATCATCACTGGTGAAACGGGAGCTTATGGCGGCTGGCAGAAAAACTCAAAGATGCAATTGAAAAAGCGCTGGTTAGAGCTGTTTGGCGGTTATGAAAATGAAACAGAGGGCTGCGACTTCCGGAAACCAGACTTTTTGGTATCCTCCAAGTGTTGTTATTACCTCAAAGAAAAAAATTGTGATAACTGGGGAAAAGAACATAACAGCGTACCTTATCTGGGACTTATGGCATCAGAGGGTGGCAGACGTGCCAAGAGCCTGCGAATGAATGGATGCAATTACTTCGGTAAGTCAACTATCAGATCAGCGCCGTTTGCGATCTTCCATAGACAGGATATCTTGACCTTGGCATTGGAGATGGACCAGATGTGGAAGTCTGGACTGAAGGAAAGGTACCATGCAAGGCTTCTGGATGAAGGAAAGATTGCAGAGAGCTTCCAGATGCCAGACAGCATTATTCCGGAAATCTACGGATCCATCGAAAGAAAACCAGACGGAACACTGTATACCACAAAAGCTCAGCGGACAGGGTGCAGCATGTGCGGGTTTGGAATCCACATGGAGAAGCGGCCACACCGGTTTGACATGCTGTATAAGAGCAATCCAAAGGAATGGGACTATCTAATGTTTCATCTTTGTAAAGATGCAGAAGGAAAAGAATACGGTTGGGCGAAAGTCCTGGATTATATCGGTGTCGGTTGGGACCCGACCACAATCGGTGGAAACTGTAAGGGCCAGATGAGCATTTTTGATATGTAAAATTAAGAATTTGGAGGTACAGAAATGAAAATAGCATGTGAAAGATGCAACAAGGTTATGGATGTTTACTTTAGGGATAGATATGAAAAAATTAGAATGAAAGATGAGGATAAAGTGCTTTGTAAAGATTGCTATGAAAAGTTGAGCAGCTGGATGTATGAACTAGAAGAGGCGGCAGAGAAAATTGAGTGAAATTGGAATACACATAGGAAACGCAGTTCCTGTTGAATTAGGAAGAGCTATAGGGATAAGCATCCAACAACATTTACAGGAGGTAAATGAAAATGCCGCGAACTAAAAAAGAACATATTATTTCTAAAGACGAAAAGCAGGCTGCTGATCTACAAATCAAGGAAATGCAGAAACAAATTGATTATGATACAAGAGACTTTACTATTGAACTTTTGATTACTAAGTTTGAAAAAAAGGATTTCTTTATTCCTCCTTATCAAAGAGATTTTGTATGGCAACCTAAAAATAAAACTTTGTTTTTGGAATCTGTCTTTCTTGGATTACCTATTCCATTTATGTTTTTTGCAGATTGTGATAACGGTAAACAAGAAGTAATTGACGGAGCTCAACGTATGCAAACACTTGTTGAGTTTTACAACAACCAATTACAACTCAGTGGCTTAAAGAAACTGACAAAACTCAACGGTTTTTATTTTAAAGATTTATCTGACACTCAACAACGTAAATTCTTGAATAAGGCTTTAAGAATTATTATTTTAGAAGAAGATACTCCTACAGCAGCTAGACAAGATTTATTCTACAGAATCAATACAACTGAAATTTAGAGGAGGTAGCCTATGAATAACAAACATGTAAAGCAGTATATCATCCAGAATATAAGCCACATAGAAGACAGCCTGTTCCTTCGCCAGATCTACACACTGGTAAAGCTGTACCTGGAAAGAAAAGACCAGAAGCATACCGGTAAAGCAGCGTAATGTGGAAACGAGTAAATCCCAATGTGGAGTATGTGATAGCTGCCATGCGCAAGAAGGGAGAGGACATAAAGAATGGGATTAGTAAAGTCAGATGCCCAGAGAAAGGCAAACCAGCTGCAAAGAAAAAGTGCCATAGCTGCATCAGACCATGCGATCATTAACGGGCCAAAGCCTACAACCTGGTCAGCCAGGATGCCAGCATATGCGGGGACAAGCCTCTGCCCGGATCCGGAGTTGCGAGGAGGCAGAGAATAATGATTACAATCGCAAAAGCAATCGTGGCAATTGGAGGCATAGCATATTGGTTTTGTTATGGTATGCTCAAAATAAAGCATGGAAATATCGAAATGCACGAGTTTGTTCTTGTTTGGGTGTTTTTGATATTATACCTGGCTAGAGATCTGTTTAAATAACAGCGTAGAATGGGAGGTGATACCGTTGGCGAAGATAAAGATAACCAGGAAGCTTCTGAGCAGTTACCGAAAGCTTAAGAGGGAGATCGTAGTCCTGGAATTGGAACTGGTAGAGATGATGGAAGGGGATAACGGGATCGGCGTCAGTGTTGTTATGGACTACCGGAAAGGTTATCCGCAACCAAAAGCGGTTCCAGGTTTTGACTGGAAGCTGCATGATCGCCGGGAGAAGATCCTGGATAACAAGAAAGTACGGTGCAAGGCTGTGGAGGACTGGATAAGATCTATTGAAGACGGTCAGGCACGGTATGTGTTCAGGATGTTCTACATAGAGGGAATGACCTGGGATAGGATTGCCGCAAAGATTGGATACAGCAACAGTCCAGACTATCCGAGGCTGATGATCAGGGATAAATATTTAAAAGAGCATAATATTTTGTAAAAAGTTCGTTTTATTCGGTTGCTTCGGAATACAATAGAGTGGAAGCCAAAGGCATACGGCCGGCGGCTTACGTCGAACCCCACCAGGCAGCAGGCGAAAGCTTGTTGCCTCCCCCTTGGAACGTAGCTCAGAGGTAGAGCAATGGCTTTTATCCTAAGCGAAGGTTCGAATCCTTCCGTTCCGATTTGCCTGGTTTAGGGATCTCCACCCAGACATTCCAGGTAGCATGAAAGACATCCTTGAGAAAGGGTGTCTTTTTGTGTTTGACATTTATTTTCGCTAATAACTATGATATAATAAAAAAAATGTCGAAGGGGGAGAAACATGAAGAAAAATGTTATCGCTTTCATGAATATGAAGGGCGGGGTTGGAAAAACAACTGTTTGTGTTAATTTAGCTGCACAAATTGCAGAAATGGGTAAAAGAGTTTTAGTTATCGACATAGATCCTCAAATGAATGCATCGCAATATATGCTATCTCCACAAAAGATAGAAGAAGCTGTAAAAAATCAAAAAACATTATACAGTTTTTATAAAGACGATGTTGACATAGATTTATTTTCTATGAATATAATTGGTGATAGTAAGATTTTGAATAAGAAAGGTCTGATAATTAATGGAATTAGGCCCAATTTGGATTTGATTTGTGGTGATTTAAATATGACTAAAGTAAAAGACGATGGAAGTAATTCGGATACTTTAGCAGCATATATAGATAGCGATTGTTTGAAAGAAAAATATGATTTTATATTTATAGACTGTCCTCCAACTCAGTCGGTGTATACAACATCTGCGTTTAAAGCTTCAGACTTTTATGTACTTGTCATAAAACCAGATTATTTATCTACTATAGGTCTTTCTTTGTTTTTAAAAATGGTTAACAACTATAATAAAAATAGAAAAACACAAGAAAAAATAAAATGCCTTGGAATTGTTGCAAATTTAACACAAAAAACTTCCGATAATTATCATGATAATAAAATAAAAGATATTGAAGAAAAATTTAAGTTTGTATGCAGCGTATTCGAAAATAAGATTGGCAACATTAGTGCTATTGCGAAAGCTAGTGAACACCAAAGGTTTATGAATGAAACACCTGGGGCAAAAAGGGCAATTAAGAAGTTAGCCAATGAATTTTTGAATTCTTATGAGACGGAGGTCAAAAAGTAATGTTTGTAGATAAAAATAGTAAGGATTTACTTGAGATTTTCTTTAAGACACAAAGAAAATTTTCGCAAGGAGTTGATGTATCGGATGAAATTGAGATAAAAAGAATAATTGCTGTAGGGATAATGAGTAATATAATTTTATCAAAAAAGATATTTAAAAAAAATGTTGAAATAGGAGACTTTTTGATGGCCTTTATGGATATTTCTTTTTCTAAATGGATGTTATCCTCAAGGACATTGATTTGTGGAAAAACTATTAAATACATAAAGACAATAGATTCTGAAGATGATATAAATAATGTATTAAATTCGCTTTACAGCTTATTAAAAAAAATAAATCAGGATGAAGATATACATCAAAAGGATATATATGAGGTTATAAGGGACATGGAGATATAACATGGATTTGGTAACAGATTATAAAAAAATATATGTTGAAAGCACGGAAAAGCTTCTTGAGTATTTAAGAACTGTTTATACTGATTTTCAGGAAGATAGAAGAGATTTCTATTTAGAAATTGATAAGTATTATAGAGCATTGTTGATTTGGAAGGATACTTTTTCATTGCGGTCATATAATATAGAACGCGATAAATTATTAGATAATATCTTGCATGATTATTGCTCTATGGTACATAATATTGCGATAGTAGATATAAAAGTTCTTTATTTCTTATTGAGAAATATAATTGAGTCTTTTGTTCGTTATATTTCAAATGATTTAACAACAAAAGATTTGGAAGCAGCATTTTCAAGTGTTACAGCAAATATTGTGGGTGATGATAAACTTCAAAGTTTCGTTAGGGTCTATATGTCACAATTGAAGCAAGTGTATGATGAAGCATGTTTATATATACATGCAGATACAACTAGAATGAACAAGGATATGTATACGTTATTGTCGTTTAATTCGGAACAGGATATTGTTAAGCTTGAAATAATAAGAAAAGATTTTGTTATGATTAATATAGCAATGCTTAGTATCTTGAAAGTAAAAAATGTTGCAGTGTTGGAAAAAATGAAAGAGAATGCTCGAGGGTATTTGAATTTTGTTATTCCTTTGGAAGAAAGGATAAGGGAACAAAAAATTTTATATGAATACTAAACATTAGGAGTCACCCAGCGTGGCTCCTTTTCTTATACTCAAAACCGGCGAAAGCGAGGTGAGCCCAAATGACAGAAAAACAGAAGATTTTTGCAGATGAATATCTCATTGACCTGAATGCCACGCGGGCTTACAAGGTCGCTTATCCAAGAGTGAAGAATGATGATATAGCAGCGGCTAATGCAAGTCGATTGCTAAGAAATGCTAAGGTTGCGGCTTATATCTCAGAACGCATGCAGGAGCGCCAGAAACGGACGGAGGTCACACAGGACCGCGTGATTGAAGAACTGGCTGCGATCGCCTTTGCCAAGGCTACAGACTTTGTACAGATCTCTCATGGAAACGTGATCCTGACGGATACCAGTAAACTGTCGGAGAATCAGATCAAGGCTATTGCCGGGATCAAAGAAGGAAAGAACGGTATAGAGCTTAAGTTAAATGATAAAGAAAAGGCTCTGGAGCTTCTGGGACGGCATCTTGGCATGTTTAAGGATAAGCTGGAAGTTACAGGATTGGAAGCAGAGCAGACTAAGCTGGATGACCTGATCCGGCAGATGCGTGGTGGTGGATAGTGAGTGCAGAACGTTTGTTGTTATCAGATAAATACAAAGCATTTCTCAGATGTGATGCACCGGTAGAGTTCCTGGAAGGGACAACAGCGGCCGGAAAAACCACAGTAGGGCTGTTTAAGTTCATGCTGAAAGTGGCAGAGTCTCCCAAGAAGCTGCACATCATAGCTGCCAAGGATACTGGTACCGCTGAGAAGAACATCATCAACAAAGATCTTGGCATCATGGATGATTTTGGTGTCCTCGTTGAGTACAACGGTAACGGAACCAAAGACGATAAGATCCCCCATATCCTGTTCCATACTTCTGATGGTGATAAAGTCATATACGTGATGGGTTACGGTGACAAGAAAAAATGGCAGAAAGCACTGGGCGGTCAGTATGGCTGCTTGTATATCGATGAGATCAACACAGCAGACATCGACTTTGTGCGCGAAGCTGCCATGCGCTGTGATTATCTCATGGCCACGCTTAACCCGGATGATCCGTCCCTGGATGTGTATAAGGAGTATATCAATTGTTCCCGCCCTTTGTCAGAATGGGAATCAGAGACACCGCAGGAAATAAAAGACGAACTGAAAGAAGAACCAAAGCCCGGCTGGGTGCATTGGTTCTTTTCTTTTAGCCATAATCTGGGTCTGCCAAATGAAAAGCTGGACAAGATCCTGGCTAACACACCGAAAGGCACGAAAATCTGGAAAAATAAAATTCTGGGGCTTCGCGGTAAAGCCACCGGATTGGTATTTCCAAACTTCGACCGAAAAAAGCATGTTGTTACCGCCACCTGGGTAAGAGCAGAGGTAAAGGCGGGCCGGATCCGTTGGAAGAAGTTTTCCTGCGGACTGGATACAGCTTATTCCAGCAAGTCACCAGATACGATCTCAATGATCTTTCAGGGAATTACAGAAGACAGACGGCTGATCACGCTGGCAGAAAAGGTTTATAACAATGCAGAACTGGAAAATCCTATTGCTCCCAGTGACACAGCTGTGAAATTTGTAGAGTTTCTGGAGCGCTGCCGTAAGGAGTGGGGATTTGCGAAAGACGTTTACATAGATAATGCGGATCAGGCAACCATGACGGAGCTTAAAAAATACAGGCGTCTGAATGGCTGCATTTATAACTTCTGGGATGCTTACAAGAAACTGGAGATCCTGGACCGTATCAAACTGCAGCTTGGCTGGATCCAGCAGGATTGTTACCTGGTGGTTGATGAGTGCCCAGAACATTTGGCTGAGCTTGAAAAATATAGTTGGGAAGAAGACAAGGATAAGCCAGAAGACAGAAATGACCATACGATCAATGCGGGACAGTACAGCTGGATACCGTATCGCAACATGATCGGGTTTGAGGAGGATAAGAAATGAGGTGGTTGGAACAAATGAACGAGAATATCAAGCGGGGGATACGAAGCTGGTTGAACGTGATTCCAGCCAGTCCATATAACATACAGATCAACGAATTATTAGACTTTGAGACAAGTGCGATCCGTAACCGGATCTGGTACAGAGGTGACAGCAATGAGCTGGAGCAGCTGTACAGGGAAGTGCATGACTGTGCTGATCAATATAAATTCTGGGCCAGCAAGTGTACACCTGGTTTGGAAATGCGCAAGGTGCATACGGGCCTTCCAGGGCTGATCGTCCGCACACTGGCAGCTATTACCATGGCGGATATGAATGACTTTGATTTTGACAGTGACCAGCAGGAACAGCTGTGGGAAAGCATAGCACAGGCAAATGATTTCCGTAAGAAAATGGAAAAAGCCTTAAAAGAGATCCTTTGTATCGGAGATGGTGCATTTAAAGTGACTATTGATACGCAGGTAAGTGAATTCCCTATCCTGGAATGGTATCCGGGAGAACGGATCGAGATCATACGCAGACGTGACCGTATACAGGAAGTGATCTTTAAGACGCCGTACAAAAGCGGTGGAAAAACTTATGTATTAAATGAAAGATACGGATATGGTTATATAACCAATGAACTGTATCAGGGCAATACGCTTGTGAATAAAGCCCTTCTTAGGGAAACAGAAGCGCTTCAGGATGTTTCATTTGATAAGCAGATGATCCTTGCAGTACCGATCAACGTATACGAGTCAGCGAAGTATGAAGGCAGAGGTGGATCAGTCTTTGATGGTAAACTGGACAGCTTCGACGCGCTGGATGAGGTATGGTCCCAGTGGATGGATGCTTTAAGGGCAGGAAGGGCTAAGACATACATCCCTGAATGCCTGGTTCCTAAAAACCCAGAGACCGGCGCACCACTCAAGGCTAATTCCTTTGACTGCCGCTTTTTTGCTGGTGACAATGACATGTCAGAAAAGGCTGAAAATAAGATACAGACAGATCAGCCAACAATCCCTCATGACAGTTATCTGGCCTCTTATGTGACCGCATTGGATCTCTGCCTGCAGGGAATCATCAGCCCAAGTACACTGGGAATTGATGTTAAGAAGCTGGATAATGCAGAAGCACAGCGAGAGAAGGAAAAGACAACTCTTTACACCAGGAATGCTATCGTGGAAGCCTTGCAGGAGAAGCTTCCGAAACTGGTCAGTGCTGCCATTAATGCCTACAATATTCTCTTAAAAAATCCAATTGAAGAGGTAAAGGTGGATATTCCGTTCGGTGAGTACGCAAATCCTTCTTTTGAAAGTCAGGTTGAGACAATGGCAAAAGCGCGGCCTGGCGTCGCACTGATGAGTGTGGAAGCCCAAGTGGAAGAACTGTATGGAGATTCCAAGGATGATCAGTGGAAACAGGAAGAAATAGCACGTCTGAAAGCAGAACAGGGTATTACAGAGGTAGAAGAACCGGGAGTCAATATGGCTGCCGGGCTTTTTAATGTCAATCTTGGGGGTGAAGGCAATGCAGGTGAAGGTAATGAACCGGGTTTACCGAATGAGCCAGAAGGAGTATCAGGGGCTGCTGGAAATAGCCAGTGAGCAGGTACCTTTTGGAATATATGCGATTGAGAAAAAAGGCTATGCAGAATTAAGGGTGGACCGTTGTAGCAGCATGACTCAGCTTAAAGATCTTACCCGTAACTTTAAGGCACAAGGCTATAAGGTATATGCGAACAGGAGATAGTAGTATGGATATTCCAGGATTTACGTTATTATTGCAGGACTTTTGCGCATACTGTCCGGATTTTGAACCGGAGTTAGAGAAAATCGAGTATAGCTGCGTTATGAGAGCACCCAACTGCCAGAATAATATCCGTTGCATAAACAGAAAGCGCTGTGCAAGGATTGCAGCTAATATTCAGAAACGGGTGAATACTGATGCCAAGGAAGAATGAATATGATCTTGCTGCAGCTTTTCAGAAGATAGAGGATGAGCTGATAGCTTCTATGATCCGGAATATGGACCGGCACAGGGCAGAGGAAACCAAAGAGGGTTATAACTGGTCCATGTGGCAGACAGAGCAGCTAAAAGCCCTGGAAAAGTACAAAGTCCGCAACCAGCAGAAATACAGTAAGCAGTTTAAAAGTATTAATGACCAGATTGACAGTCTGATCCGGATGTCACGGTCAAAAGGCGGTATGCAGCAGGAAAGGCGTATACTTCAGGCGATTAAGAAAGGCTTTAAGGGGGCTAAGAAAACTGGCTCGGGAGCTACGGCAGAGTTTTTTAAGCTGAATGACCGTAAACTGGAAGCGCTGATCAAAGCCACCAGAGACGATATGGAGAAAGTGGAAACAGCGGTGCTTCGCAAGGCTAACGATGATTACCGAAAAGCGATCTTCAATGCCCAGGTATATGCCAATACAGGTGCCGGGACCTATGAAAAGGCTGTGGACATGGCTACCAAAGATATGCTGTCCCGTGGTCTTAACTGCGTGGAGTATGCCAACGGTGCCAGACATACGCTTTCAGACTATGCAGATATGGCGATCCGGACAGCCAGTAAAAGAGCTTACCTGCAGGGAGAAGGCGAAAAACGTCAGGAGTGGGGAGTTACAACAGTTATCATGGCCAAGCGTGGAAACCCGTGTCCTAAGTGCCTTCCTTTTGTTGGTAAGGTCCTGATCGATGATGTGTGGAGCGGTGGTAGCAAGGACGGCGTGGATCCGGAGACTGGGAAGAAATATCCGCTGATGAGTTATGCAATCAGCAAAGGGCTTTATCATCCAAGATGCAAGGACAGCCATACTACATATTTCCCTGGTATTTCTACCGCAGATGATATCTGGACTAAAGAAGATCTGGAAGAGATTGGACTTCAGAACCAGCAGGAAGCCAGGCAACAGTATGCAGAGCGCCAGGTGGAAAAGTATGGGAGACTGGCAGAGTATTCGCTGGATAAGGAGAATCAAAAAGAATACCAGATAAAAGCGGAAGAGTGGAAAGACCAGGCGTACAGACCAGTTACCAGAGGTGAAGCATCAACAATATTTATTAAACAGCAGCAGAAAATAAACATTAAGCGAGTTGAAAGCTATTCAGAGATTTACATTTCCAATCAGACGAATATAAAACCTCGTGCGTTACATACATTGAATCAGAGAACGGAGCAGGCTTTAAAAGAGTGGGAAGTTTCGCTGGAGAGAAGGCCTAAAATTATTATAGTTTCGCCAGATGAAATGCCTACAGCGTATGGGAAGTATGACGCCATACAAAATGTAGTTTTCTATATCCCTCAGATTGCAGACAGTAAAGTGATTAAAGATCAAGGAAATGTTGAATTTCATGAGATGTGGCATATGAAGCAGGCTGAAAATTTTAGAAAACGATACGGTGAAATTACAAGAGAAAACTATGGTAAGTATATAGAGAATGCTTGTAAAGAAGCAAAGAAGACAATTGACAGAGCAGGTATCACGGAGTACAATGTAAGCGACATAAGTAGTTACGCAGATCAAATGTTCTGGATTGATAGGTATGATGAAGTTGAAGCTGAATATATGGTAAAACATCGAAGAGGGAAGAAACATGGTAATTCGCAAGTATCCGGAGGAGATTCAAAAGGCGATGGAAACTTATAAGCCGTATGCAAAATGTATTCATGATGGCGAGCTTGAAGGTGTTCCACAGGAAGCTGTAGAAGCGTTTAAAAAAGTGAAGAATTGGGCTTGGGAACAAGGTCAGTAAATACCACCAGTCAGTAGACCGGTGGTATTTTTGTACCCATTTTTAGGAAAGAGAGGATAAGAAGATGAAGAAAGCAATGCTTAGTCAGCCAATGGCCGGGAAAACAGATGAGGAGATTATTGCAACTAGGGAACAGGCAATCAAGGCACTGGAAGCCAAAGGCTACGAAATTGTGAATACGTTATTTACTGATGAATGGTACAGCAATGAAAAGATGAAAGAACGTGGAGTGGTACAGATTCCCCTTTGCTTTCTTGCTAAAAGTCTGGAAAATATGTCCCTTTGTCATGCAGCTTATTTCTGTAAGGGTTGGGAAAATGCCAGAGGGTGCCGGATTGAGCATGATGCAGCGGTAGCCTATGGGTTAGATGTGATTTATGAAGAATAATTGCGACGTCGCAAATGAAAGAAGGTGATTTTACGGGGCTTATATCATGGATCAGACAGAGGTTTTTCAAGAAAAAGGAGTGCTGCCACCACTATCGCAAGCACTGGAGCCGGGCTTCCGGTCCGTATGGCGGTTATGTAAGACGTTGTACCAAATGTAATAAGATTGAGCAGTAAGCACGCAGGAAAGCCCTGGGTGTTATTTTTATGCCCAAACGCGAGCATGGCATTAAACTCTGCGCGGCCGGTGACACCGATGAGAATGGATCAGTAACAGGAGTGACACTCCCAAAATGGAAAGGAGACTATTAACATGGCAGAAACAAATCAAAACCAGGCACAGCAGAATCAGCAGGGCACAGGAGACGGTAGTGGGCAGACTACACAGCAGAACCAGAATTCCCAGCAGGCATCAACACCAGCTATTGACTATGGCAAGATCCAACAGATGCTTGATGGAACACTGGCAGCCAAGGAAGATACCGCACTGAAAGCCTATTTTAAACAGCAGGGACTTTCTCAGCAGGAAGTAGAGCAGGCGATCGCAGCTTTTAAGCAGCAGAAAGCCGCTAATACTCCAGATGTGGGAGCTATGCAGACCCAGCTGACACAGGCACAGGAGGCAGCCAAACAGGCACAGATCCAGAATGTTGCTATACTTGCTGCAGTAAGCCTGGGTATTGATGCCAAAACAATTCCATACATCCTCAAAATGGCAGATCTCAGTCAGGCAGTAGGACAGGATGGAAAGGTCAATGAAGAGAACTTA
The DNA here is from genome assembly GCA_900541315.1 of uncultured Clostridium sp. GTDB lineage: Bacteria > Bacillota > Clostridia > Lachnospirales > Lachnospiraceae > Enterocloster. The sequence continues at coordinate 17,887 of UQJF01000017.1, forward strand.
AAAGCAGCCCTGAATAAAGTCCTGGAAGACGTTCCGGGATTGAAGCCACAGGCTGCGGGCACTACTGGTTTTGTACAGGTAGGAGCTGCAAGCGGAAATGCTGGTGCGGGCCAGGCACAGCAGGCAACACAGACCCAGCAGACAGGGGTCCCGGCTAAACGCTGGAACCGTTGGAACAACTAACAAATGATTTAAGAAAGGACAAGGTGATCATATGCCAAATTTAAACTATGCACAGGTATGGGAGCCTGAATTATTAGAGATCCTCATGCAGGGGACTTTAACTTCTCCCTTTGTAACAAGTAACGTAAAGTGGTTAGATGCCAAGACATTCCACTTTACCCAGATGTCCACTTCCGGATATAAAAATCACAACAGAAATGGCGGCTGGAATAAGGGCGATTATACCCAGAAGGATGTACCGTTTACCCTTACCCATGACCGTGACATTTCTTTCCTGGTGGATAAGGCAGATGTGGATGAGACCAATGCGACTGCATCCATCCAGAACATTTCCCGCACCTTTGAGCAGACCCAGGTCGTTCCGGAAACAGATGCGCTGTTCTTTGCAAAGGTAGCGCAGGCAGCACAGAAGGCAGAGGGATACCATAGTTCTACAGCAGCTGCTACCTATACCAAGGCAAAAGTATTCGGAATGCTGAAGGATATCCTGGCGAAGGGCAAGCTGAGAAGATACAAAGCAAATGGTACGTTGATGATGTATGTATCCAGTGCTATTATGGATGCCCTGGAGCAGTCTACCGAATTTACACGTAAGATCGAGATGACCCAGGTCGCAGAGGGCGGCATGGGAATTGAGACCCGTGTAACTGACATTGACGGCGTGCCGATCATGGAAGTAGTGGATGATGAGCGTTTCTATGACGCCTTTGACTGGGAGCCGGAGAACGGCGGTTTTGCACCACTGAAAAAGGTGACAGAGGATACCGAAAACCATGTAGCTGCTGTAACAGGAGCGCACAGGATCAATGTTTTGGTAGCGTGCGGTCAGACCTGCAAGATCGTTCCGAAGATCTCCAGCATCTACTACTTTGAACCAGGAGCACATACAGAGGGTGACGGATACCTGTATCAGAACCGTTCCCTGTCTGATGTGTTTGTATTCCCGAATGGACGTGATGGTAAGGTAGACAGCATCTACGTAGATGTGGATACTACAGAGTATACCGGAGCCTGATCGGAGGTGGTCTTATGGCTTATGAGCCGTATGTAACCCCGGAATATTACCAGACTGAATATGAAGGCAGTGCTGTGCCAGCGGATGAGCTTAAAAAGGCTCTCCGCCAGGCCAGCCACCACATTGATTCCCTGACTTACAACCGTATCGTAGGTCAGGGATTTTCTAACCTGACAGCATTCCAGCAGGACCTGATCCGGGAAGTGGTCTGCCAGCAGGCTGATTTTGAGACAGAAAATGCAGATGAGATCAACACGGTTTTGCAGAGCTACAGCATCAACGGTGTGTCCATGCAGTTTGGTAATTCCTGGAACGTGTTTACAGATAAAGGCGTTGCCATGAAACGGGATGTATACGCTATGCTGTGCCAGACGGGCCTTTGCTGCCGTTTAGCGAGGTGAGACTATGAAATATCCATGTTTAGTACCTAAAAGGCTCTGTAAGACGCCTGTGCACGTCCACCTGGAATCGGAAGAACTGGATAATAAGGGAAGGCCGAAGTACAGCCTGGATGCAGATCTGATGTGCAACTTCCAGGATAAAGCCAAGACCATTCTGACAGCGGAAAAGAAGCTGGTGCAGATCACTGGTACAGCGCTTTTTACGGGAGACATTGCACCAGATATGCCGTCTTTAAGTGGCGGAACAGTAACGGTATTTGGTGAAGAACGCCGGATCGAGCAGGGATGCAAGAACAGGAATCCGGACGGTACGGTAAATTACTGCAGTCTGGAGGTGATCTGATGCAGGTAAAGTCAACTATAAAGCTGAACATGCCTCGTATCAGCCAGCTGACCCGTGCAGCAGTAGTTGCTTTGAAGCAGACGGCGGAAGCGCTGCATACGGAAGTGGTACAGGCACAGGTCATGCCGTTTGATACTGGCAACCTGCAGAATGAAAGCACCTTCGTGGACACCAGTGAAGCTTCTAACGGAAAAGTAAGCCTGGTATCCAGCACGCCATATGCAAGGCGGCTGTATTATCATCCGGAATATCAGTTCCAGAAGTATGAAAATCCTTTTGCAGGCGGTAAATGGCTTGAGCCATGGCTTCCGGGAGGTGTCAGCTCCGGTTTTTGCAGGGAAGCCTTTAAGAAGTTTTATAAAAAGGCGGGTGGTGTATGATGCTGCGGTTAACGGACATACAAGACTGGATCATTTCTCTTGGAATTGCAGAAGAGAGCCATGTTTATATCGGTAAGCTGGATAATAAACAGCAGAAATCCATAGGTATTTATAACCGAAGTGGATCCGGACCACCCAATATTGCTTTAGGTGGCCTGGAATACACTACCTATGATACAAAGCAGCTCTCTCTTCTGGTCCATTGGAACAGGGACAAACCGGAAAGTGAAGAAGCTGCTTATCAACTATTTGAGAAACTTAGAAGCATATCCAGTCTGGACATAGGAGATACCCACATTAATTATCTGCGTTTAATGGTTCCTGAACCTCAGGACGTAGGAACGGATGATAATGGGGTGTATGAATATGTGATCTGGCTGGATCTTATCTATCAGAGAAAGTGAGGAATGTGTAATGAGTGAAGTAGGAGGAAAAGTATATCCTGTACACAATAACGTGTTTAAATTTGGTACAAAGGGTATGGACAGCGTGGACGGCGATATGGTAATGCCTGCGGATCTGGAGAACTTTGCGCCAACCATTGACGGTACCACAGAAGAATGGTATGCCATGGACGCAGAAGGCTGGGCCAAATCTGCTATGACTGGCAAAAAACTCAGCTTTGCTTTTAAGGGAAAGCGTTCCGTAGGTGATGCCGGAAATGATTATATCGCAGGCCTTGCATGGAAATTTGGCCAGGATGTAATGACCAAGTTTGAGTGGACCATGACATCCGGGGCTAAGCTGGCTTGTGATGTAGTAGTAAATGTGACTACCCCAGGAGGCGGTGATACAACGAATATCGATGCCCTGGAGTTTGAGGTTACCTGTTATGGAAAACCAACCTATACACCGGTAGTGGCAGCGTAAAAGGAGACAATGAGCAATGGCAAAAGTAGTAGATATTACAGATAAGCTTACATTTGATGGGAATCCATGCCTGATGATCAATGGAGAAAAACTGGAGGTAAATGCAGATGCTCCTACCATGATGAAAGTAATTAATGTTACAAGAAATGGTGGAACTTCAGAAGAAAATATGAATGAATTATACGAACTGGTATTTCCAGAAAAATCCAGAAAGGTAATTGATTCGTTGAAACTGCTGGTTCGAGATTGGATGACTGTCATTCAGGAGGCCATAAAGCTGATCACAGGAGATATCACAGGCCAGGGAGAGCGCTGACCCGTACTACGACCTGTTTGAAGACTGGGACCTGATCATTTCCAGTTTCATGACGCAGTACGGGTTGCGTATAAGGACGAAAGAGTTTGAAACGGTCAGCTGGGATGAGTTCCGTTCCCTGCTGGCCGGACTTGGACCGGAAACTCCCCTGGGCCGGGTGGTAGCGATACGTTCTGAAACAGATGATAATGTGATCAAACATTTTACCACTGATCAGCGAAGAATCCATGACAGCTGGCGTAAACATCAGATGGAGCAGGTGACTCCGGAGACTTATGACAGGGAAATGGAAGGTCTGGAAAGGATGTTCGCTGCATTATGCGGAGGTGGTTGAAATTGAAAAAGTAAAGCATGAAAAAGTCCGGTGCCCGTATTGCGGGTATCCGGTCAATGCAATGAAGTCAAAAGATGCCAAATGCAAGGGCATCTTTTTTAAATGCAAAAATAAGGAATGCAGGAAAATATTTGAGTTAAAGATCTAAGACGCTGTGCCGATGTGCCTGTCTTAACGAAAAGGGCAGGTGACATATATGGCAGCAGACAGCGTAGGCCAGATCGGGCTTGATCTGGTAGTAAATAAGAATGAGTTTGACAGTCAGATGCTGGGGATACAGAATCTGGCAAAAAAAGCTGGCAAAGCACTTGCAGCTGCTTTTGCAGTCAAAAAAGTATTTGACTTTGGAAAGTCCTGTATAGAATTAGGCTCTGATCTGGCAGAAGTCCAGAACGTAGTTGATGTTACATTTTCCCAGATGAGCAAACAGGTAGATAAGTTTGCCCAGAATGCAGCCACTCAGTTTGGATTGTCTGAGACCATGGCAAAGCGGTTTACCGGTACTTTTGGAGCTATGGCAAAGGCATTTGGCTTCAGTGAGAAAGCTGCATATGACATGTCCGCAACTCTTACTGGTCTTGCCGGAGATGTGGCATCTTTCTACAACATCAGTCAGGATGAGGCATATACGAAGTTAAAGTCTGTATTCACTGGTGAAACAGAAAGCCTGAAAGACCTGGGCATTGTTATGACCCAGACGGCTCTTGACAGCTATGCTATGGCAAATGGCTTCGGAAAGACTACAGCAAAGATGTCGGAAATGGAAAAGGTTGCCCTGCGGTATAAGTTTGTACAGGATCAGCTGACAACGGCAGCAGGTGACTTCTCCAGGACATCCACTGGCTGGGCGAACCAGGTCCGTATCTTACAGCTGCAGTTTGACAGCTTAAAGGCAACCATAGGACAGGGGCTTATAGCTGCATTATCCCCGGTCATCCAGGTGATCAACGCAGTCATTGGTAAAATACTCAGCCTGGCGAATGCATTTAAAGCCTTTTTTGCCTTGATGTCTGGTGGTAAAGATTCAGGAGCATCCGCAACTGCAGCTGGTATGGAAGCTGTAGCTGTCGCAGCAGATAAAGCTGGAACGGCTGCTTCCGGTGCTGGGAATGCTGCAAAGAAAGCTGCTAAGGATATCAAAACGGCTACCACTGGTATTGATGAGCTTAATATCTTAAACCCGGATAGTGGTTCAGATAGCGGAAGCGGATCTGGCGGTAGTGGAGCAGGCGGCTACAATGCAGATGACTTTGATATGGGAACACTTCCGGAACAGGAAGATATAGTCAGTGGTAAGCTGCGGAAGATAGCTGACCTGCTGAACCAGTTAAAAGATTCTTTTACAAGTGGTTTTTGGGATGCTTTTGGCGACACATCTGTATTTGATTCGATCCAAAGCAGCATCCAGTCCATAAAAGATAGCCTTGGGAATATTTTTACTGATTCTGATGTGCAGACAGCGGCTTTAGGTTTTGCCAATACACTGGCCCAGTCATTAGGACAGGTTACAGGTTCCATTGCAAGCATCGGTGCGAGTATTGCAGATAATCTTCTGGGAGGCATCAGCAGGTACCTGGAACAGCGCAAAGAACGTATCAAGGATTATATAGTCCAGATGTTCAATATCGGTTCCAGGATAGCAGAAATAACCGGCAACTTTAGCTCAGCATTGGCAATTATTTTTTCTTCACTGAGAAGTGACGGTGCTGTTCAGTTTACATCGGATATTATTGGTATTTTTTCCGAAGCTTTTATGGGCATAACGGAACTGGCTGGAAACATTGCAGCTGATATTCTGGACGTACTCACAGTACCATTCATTGAAAATGCTGATTATATACGTGATACAGTAGAAGATACCTTTTCTGCAATAGAGCCAATCTATGGAGCTATCAGATCCCTGGTTGAAACAACTTTTACCAAAATTGGAGAGGTCTATGATGAGCATGTTGCACCAATGTTAATGGCTTTCAAGCAGGGTTTTACTGAAATCGGAACACTTCTACTGGATGTTTATAATACCTATTTTCTTCCGGTATTACAGAACCTGTCCACGCAATTTTCAACTTTTACAGAGCAGTATTTAGCACCATTGATCGCAACATTTCTGGAATTTGGTGGAAAAGTAGCAGATGCGATCACCGTACTCTGGAATAATGTACTGCTTCCGTTTATAGAGTGGTTCATACAAACAGCGGCTCCTGTAATTGCAAATTTTGTACAGACAGCTATTAATTCCTTTTTTAGCTTTGCAAGTCATATTGCTGAAATCTTGCAGGATGTGTTGACGGCATTAGGTGGTCTCATTGATTTTATAGTAGGTGTATTTACTGGAGATTGGGAAAGAGCCTGGGATGGAATAAAAACGTATTACAGTGGCATTTGGAACGCCATGAAGGATATCGTAAAAACTTTAATGGACCTGATCCATGCTACTATTACGGGAACTTTACAGAATATCAAGACTTCTTGGGAACTTCGCTGGAATGCGATCAAGGCATTTGCTTCTATGTTGTGGAATGCAATCAAAGCTCTTGCGACATCTATTTTCGAAGCGATCAGAGACAAGCTTTCAGAGATCTGGGACAGTGTAAAAAGGACCATTGAAGAAAAATGGAACGCTATCAAGGATTGGTTTGAAGATATCTGGAAAAAGATCAAAGAAGTGTTTAAACCGGATGCAATGATCGAGGTCGGAAAGAGCATCATGAACAAACTCTGGGACGGCTTAAAATCCGTCTGGGGTTCCATTGCCGGATGGCTGCAGGACTGTGCTGATTTTGTCGGTGGTGTTTGGGATGGCATTGTGGAAGGCGCGAAGAGTATTTTCAAGAGTGCTAAAGAAGACGCTGAAGATGATGAGGCAGATGACAGTGATGATTGGGATTACGGAACCAATTCGCCAGTATCCGGCCATGCTTCCGGTGGATTCCCTAAATCTGGTCAGATGTTCGTAGCCCGTGAAGACGGTATCCCGGAGATGGTTGGAAGCTGGGGCGGCCGTGCTGCAGTTGCCAATAACCAGCAGATCACCCAGGGCATTACCCAGGCAGTCCAGAACGGCATGCGTTCCTGCATGGTTCCGCTTGTATCCATGATGTCAAGTGTAGCAGGTAATGCAGCACCGCCGCTGGCAGTAACAGGCCGTGCAGCTGTTTATGAAAATGATGATGACAGGCTTATGAACCTGGTAAGCCGTGCTGTGGCATTATCACAGAATGGTACCGGTATGGATGATTCACGTATCGCGCGCATCCAGGAACTCTTAGAGCGCATTGTGGACCTAATCGAAGCCATGGACCTGACAGTGAGCATTGATATCCGTGATGTAAAGAAGAAACTGACGGATCTGGAAAAGAGAAGCGGTTACACGTTAAGAACAACGTAAGGAGGCGGCAACAAATGGCAGTAATAACGATCAATGGCCGGGAGTTCCCGGCTCCTGATGTAGGTGGTAATCTTGTGGTCGCAACCAATGTCAGCTCCGGAAAAAACGCAAATGGCGAATTTGTTGGACAGAAGGTTGGCAGGGATCAGTATAAATTCGATGCATTGCAGTGGAAATTCCTGGATGCAGCTACCTGGTCAGCTATGTTGCAGGAATTTGACAAATTTGTAGTGACCGCCCGGATCCCGGATATGGTAAACAATCGTTTCCAGACGATCCGCATGTATCCGGGAAACCGTACAGCCACGCCGGTGGAATTTAATGGATCAGGGCTTCCTACAAAGTACCGGGACTGTAAGGTCAACATCATAGACTGCGGGGTGATAGAATAATGCAAGCTGTAAGCAATGCATATAAACAGGAAATGAAAAAGCAGTATCGTGATCATTCCTATATGCGCGTCAGTATTGGTCTGATCAATCAGGAGGCCCAGGCATCTGCTTATATACCTGACCAGGAGAAATATGCTTATTATAGCAATCTGACCTGGCCACTCAACAACTATGAGGTTTCGGAACTGTATGAAACCTGTGACCAGGATTACAGTACCGTAGATGGGAGTATGTATTTTTTGCCAAGGGAACGTCAGGATGCAGTCCTTAACCAGGGAATCGTTACAGATGATCTTTTAGGTGAGGTTGAGATCCGTTTTCCGGTACAGCACGATATAAAAGGTCTCACAGTAGAATTTGGCAAAGCGTATCCTGTGGATTTTTCCATTGTATCAGATGAACATACGGTTGAAATCACAGGGAATGATACAGGGCATTTTGTGACGGAAGAGATCTTTCCTGGTGCAACATTTCTCCGGTTTGTGCCAAAGGATATGGTCAATGGGCAAAGCCGGCTGCGGATCCACCGTATCACGATGGGGATCGGTATCTACTTTGATAACCAGAAGATATTGTCAGCCACAAAGAAAGAGCGGATCAGTCCTGTTATGGAAGATCTACCCTCCATTGATCTGAACATAACCATTGATAATAAAAACCGTGCATATGACATTGAAAATGAAGAGAGTACGGTAAATTTCCTGGAAAATGGCCAGGAGATCAATGTAATTTACGGTCAGGAGATGGATGATGGAAATGTGGAGTGGATGCCCGGTACCACGGTATATCTGCGGGAATGGTCTGCAGATGATGAAGAAATGAGTTTTACTGCTACGGATCGTTTTGATGGCATGGATGGAACTTACCGCCGCGGAAAATATTATCCTGATGGAATAAGCTTGTATGATCTTGCAGTTGATGTCTTTGGCGATGCCGGAATAGACAGCCGTACCTATTGGCTTGATAATTATCTAAAAGATGTTATGGTTTATAATCCAATGCCAGTAGTATCCCATAAAGAAGCACTGCAGCTGATCGCCAATGCCGGACGCTGTATCCTTTACCAGGATCGGAACGGAAATATATTTATGAAGTCCAGTTTTATACCGGACATGCAGGCAAGTTCAGCAAATGAAACTTACTTTTCTAATACGGCTTCAGTACTGGATGCAACAGAAAAAAGCACTTATGCCACACCGGAAAAGGATCACACAGAAGCATCAGCTGTACAGTTCTTTTTGCCATATCAGGATAAAAACTATCTGGATGTGGGATATGTATCGGAAGCAGTAGCTGATGAAGATGGGACATTTACAGAAGATCCATTGGTGACTATCGTTCTGGAAGCGCGGTACAAGTGCTTTGGCCTTACATTGGAATTTGGAGGCAATCATCCGTCTGGTATGGTATTCCGTTCCTATTTGGGAGAGGAACTGGTGGAAGAGTATAAAATATCTTCTCTTTCTGAAGTTACTGTGGTCAATCATGAATTCCCGGAATTTGATAAGCTGCAGCTTGAATTTTTAAAGGGAGTACCGTTTAACAGGGTAAACCTGAAACAGATCACATTTGGGGACAGTACTGATTATGAACTGTCTTACGGCAAGGAGCTTACTAAGACGCCAAAGGGTACACAGTTATCAAGAGTCAGAGAGTTGCAGATGACCAGGACAATTTATGCATCAGGGACTGAAAAGAGACAATTAGTCAGGGAGGCTGTCCCGGCAGACGAAACCAGGCATACGTTTTATCTTAATGCAGCGGCTTATGATTATGAAATAGATGCAGCTGGTGGCACAAATGTCCAGATCATTGATAGCAGCGCATATTACGTTACGGTAGAGGTTGACGATGGAGCAGATACGGAAGTGACCATAAATGGATATGAATACAATGTAACACAGGCGCTTGTGACCAGACAGTTAAATCCCACAGGAACTGTTGAAACGTGGGAAAATCCGCTTGTATCTACGTCAAAGCATGCAGCAGATCTTGCTGAATGGATCGGAGATTATCTGCGTTCTGACCGGGAATATGATCTGGAATATCGTGGAGAACCGCGTATTGATGCAAATGATATTGCATTCCTGGAAAATAAATACGTTCCGGATCTGCTGTTGCGGATATATGAACATACATTGAAGTTTAATGGGGCATTGTCCGGCACCATAAAGGCAAGGAGGGATATGAGCAATGTGGCAACAGCCAAAAACAGACTGGCAGGCCAGTGATTATTTTAATATCAAGGATTATAACCGCATAAAAGGAAATCTGAATGAGATCCGGCGGCAGGCGCTTATCCTGTGGCCGGATTTTACGTTTGAAGATATGGGCGGGGATAAAGCCTATACGGATTATGGCTTTTATGCAGATGAGATCAACCGGTTTGAAGCCAATGTGGAACATATCTGTGTAGGTGTGTTCCCTTTTAAGGTAGGTGAACGGAAGACGTTTTACGAGAACCAGCTTTTTATTGACTGGAAGGAACTGAACCGTATCGAAGAGGCCTGCAGACTGATGTACAGTAATATCCAGAGCCGGATCACAGGGAGGCGTAAGCTTGCATTTACCCTAAACGGAGGAGAGATATGTTAAAAACGGATTATAAAGATGCCATGTATGATGGCGCACGGAAATATAAGATCACATCGAATGCCGATGGGACTTCCGGTATTACAGATGAAACAGTCTATACGCAGGAAGGGGATCCCTTTGGAGCAAACGATATCAATTCCACAAACAAAGCTATCAACCGTATAAATGGTGAACCTGCTAATGTCACTCTTACAGCAAGCGGCTGGACGGGAGATACAGCTCCGTATAGCCAGACAGTTGAGGTAGAAGGTGTTACAGCAGAAGATAATCCCATCTTTGTAAGTCTGCTGGAAGATGGGGCTCCTGCAGAAACCCAGAAAGCATATATGAAAGCTTTTGGTATCATCGCTTCTGGTACGGGGACAACGGCAGAAGGCAGCGTGACTTTTAAGGTTTACAAAAAGCCGGAAACTGACATTATAATCGGGCTAAAAGGAGTGTAGCAATGGGAAGAATATTAATGACCGGCGGAGGTGGAGGTGCCGATTTAGATGTGATTACAGCTGAAGCAGATGATATCTTATCTGGAAAAGTGATCGTAGATAAGGATGGCAATCCTTTAACTGGTACACTAACCCTCAGTGGTGATGCCGGAGCCGGTGATGTGTTATCAGGCAAAACTTTCTATACCACCAATCCCAAAAGCAAGCAGACCGGCACCATGGGTACGATGGGCGGTGGAACTTATACGCCTAAGGCAGTTCAGCAGACAGTATCATGTAGTGGTAAGAGAATGACCGGTAATATTGTTATCAAAGGTGATGGGAATCTAACTGGCAATAATATACTTTATGGGAAGTCCATTTTTGGTGTTTCAGGTAATGTGAGAAAATTTGTATCTCGTATTGGGCAAGTAACTTCTGGCAGTGACTATTATGTAACATTATCTCTTGGTTTTTATATTCAAAGTTGGATGTTTATGGCAGAATATGGCCCACATGACTTATCTACTTCTTGTCCTTGGGATCCGGCTAATCTAAGTGTAATATTGCCCAATTATACATTGGCTTCTCCGATTCGAAGCGGAACAACTTTTAAAGTAAAAGTTACAACCCGAAATAAGAATTACAATTACCTCGTTACAGGATACTATTAATAATAACCAAAAACTCTACATTTATAATTTCCCGAAGAACATAGGCACGGTATATAGATTGTCCCAGTGCGCCCCACCTTAGAGTTCCAGCTTACCGCGTGAAATCTAGCATTACTCCACACATGAAGTATACCATCGTCTCCAATGGCCGATGTTATATACCCGGCATATGGCTTATTGCAATTAATTGAGGTTGCGTAAAACCCACTAGGCAACGAAATAGCCACATAATTATCATATGTAAGAGAGTTAGAATCAAGATTATCAAAAGCTCTCGTTCCCGATGCAATTGTAACCGTTTTATCAATTACTGCATACTTGCGCACATTACCTGAAACACCGAATATCGACTTCCCATAAAGTATATTATCAACAGGTAATGGGGAGGTGGTGCAGAAATTTGTAGAAAAAAATAAAAAGATATTAACAGTATATCATAAATAATCAGAAAGGAAAGGCGTATGAAAGCATTAGTAATTTATGATGCAACCGGAAAAATATGGTCAATTTTTTATGGAGAAGACCAGGTTCCACAGGGGCTTCTGGCATTATTTGTAGACATACCGGACGGAGGTCAGCTGGAACGTATTGATGTGACAAATCCAGACGATCCGAAGCCGGTATTTTCTTACTTACCAGAGTCAGATATTGGAAAATTACAGAACCGGGTAACAGAACTGGAAAACCAGCTCACCGAAGCCCAGTTAGCTCTTACCGAGCAGTATGAAGCTAATCTGGCACTGGAAGATGAAGTCACTAACACCCAGTTAGCGTTGACTGAACTTTACGAAGCAAACCAGACCACTACAACCACAAAGGAGGCTTAATCATGGCAAGTTACATGGCAAAAGTATATGCAAATCTGATCCGTAATGGAAAGAAAAAAATCGAAGAGGTACCAGAGAAAATCAGAGCGGAAGTCGAGGAATTATTAAATGCTTAGACTGCTGCTCTTTTTATTACTGAGGAAGGAGGTGGAGACTATGGCAATCATTTATGCAACCCTTATTGTTAAGGGAAAGAAAACCTACGCACAGGTACCAGAAAAGATCAAGCCACAGGTAAAGCAGGTCTTGATCGATCTGGAGTGCGAAGATCTGATCACGGAGGAGTAAGTCATGGAATCAATCATGCAGTACATATCTGTGCATTGGGTTTCATGGGTGTTTGGGATCATCTCTGTATTGCTTTCCAGAGCATATCATAAATTATCCAAACAGTTAAAGGCAGAACGTGCCAGAACAAATGCTATTAACGCAGGAGTTCTGGCACTCCTCCATGACCGTCTTTACCAGGCATGTTCGTTTTATTTAAAAAGGAAATATTGTACCTTGGAAGACAGAGACAATCTGGAGTATATGTTCAGGCCATATAAAGCATTGGGTGGAAATGGAACCGGAGAAGATCTTTATAACAGATGTCTGGCTTTACCATATGAGCCGGCAGAACAGGAGGTATA
>UQJF01000018.1 GCA_900541315.1 uncultured Clostridium sp.
AACTGACAAAAAATCTTCTCACAAAATCAGGCACAGAAAGATTCCGAGAGAACATATAAAATCCAGGGAGGTAAGCTGTATGAGCGGTAAGTATATGGCGTATGTGGGTTCCTATTCCTATACAGGAAAGGCAAAGGGAATCACTGTATTTGATGTAGATGTAGAAAATGGAATGTTTAAAGAGCGCTGTGAGATCGAAGTGGACAATTCTTCTTATGTAATTGCATCCAGTGATGGCAAAACTCTTTATTCAATTGCAGATGAAGGAGTTGTATCTTTCCGCATCCTTCCAAACGGAAGCCTGGCACGTTTAAACAGCTCATCCATTAGAGGAATGAGAGGCTGCCATCTGTGTACAGATGAAGAGGATAAGTACGTTTTCGTATCTGGTTATCATGATGGAAAGACAACTGTATTAAGCTTAAATCCAGACGGTTCTGTAGGAAAGATCGTAGATGGCGTATTTGACAGAGGCTACGGCAGTGTGGCAGAGCGAAACTTCCGTCCACATGTGACCTGCACCAGAAGAATGCCAGACAATCGCTTTGTCCTTAGTGTGGATAATGGTATTGACCAGGTTAAGATCTACCGTTTTAATGACAAAGAGCAGAAATTAGTCCAGGTAGATGCCATCCGCTGTGATCTGGAGTCTGCACCGAGACATTTCCGTTACAGTAAGGATGGAAAGTTTATTTATTTAATGTATGAATTAAAGAAGGCGATCGAGGTATATACCTATAAGACCGGGGACAGGGCACCTGTGATCGAAAAGATCCAGACCATTTCTACTACCTCTACCAAAAATCCGGACAACCTGACTGCAGCCTGCGCAATGAGAATGTCTGTTGACCAGAAATATATATATTGCACCAATGCAGGAGAAAATACCATTAGTGTTTACAAAAGAGATGAGGAAACAGGACTTTTGTCTATGATATGCTGCCTGCCTATCAGCGGTTCATATCCAAAGGATGTAGCTGTATTCCCGGACGGAAAACATATTGCTTCTGTAAACCATGACAGCGGAACGATCAGCTTCTTTAAGATTGATTATGAAAAAGGACTTTTAGTAATGAGCGGAAGAAGTGTTCCGGTAAATGAACCGAACTGCTGCGCTATTGTTAAAATAGGAGAAAAATAACATGTCAGGTTCAGTATACGGAACGATTTTTAAGATAAGCACCTGGGGAGAATCCCATGGATCAGGTGTTGGTGTTGTAGTAGATGGCTGTCCTGCAGGACTTCTGTTAAATGAAGAAGATATCCAGAAATATTTAGACAGGAGAAAACCGGGGCAGAGCAAATTTACCACAGCCAGAAGCGAAGGGGATAAGGCAGAGATCTTGTCCGGCGTTTTTGAGGGAAAAACAACAGGAACACCTATTTCCATTGTGATCCGCAATACCGACCAGCGTTCCCATGATTACAGCAATATCATGGATGTGTACCGTCCGGGCCATGCTGATTATACCTTTGATGAAAAATATGGTTTCCGGGATTACCGGGGCGGTGGACGTTCTTCCGGAAGAGAGACTATTGGAAGAGTGGCAGCGGGAGCAATAGCAGCCAAACTGTTAGAAAGTCTTGGGATCACAGTCCAGGCATATACCAGTGCAGTAGGACCTGTAAAGATCGATCACAGCCATATGGATATGGAAGAAATTTCCAAAAACCGCTTATATATGCCGGACAAGGCTGCAGCAGCAGAGGCAGAAAGCTACATGGAAGATATGATGCAGCGCAGAGATTCCTGCGGTGGTGTGGTAGAGTGCGTGATCAGGGGACTTCCTGCAGGTGTAGGAGAACCTGTTTTTGATAAGCTGGACGCTGCACTGGGAAAAGCTGTTATGTCAATTGGCGCTGTAAAAGGTTTTGAGATTGGAGATGGCTTTGAAGCAGCAGCTTCTTTAGGATCCCGGAATAATGACAGCTTTGTAATAGGAAAAGACAAAAAACCGCAAAAAGTGACCAACCATTCCGGCGGTACCTTAGGAGGTATGAGTGATGGAAGCACGATAGTGATGCGGGCGGCATTTAAACCGACTCCTTCTATTTCCCAGGTACAAAAGACAGTAGACCGCTATGGAAAAGAACAGGAGATCCAGATTAAGGGCCGTCATGACCCGGTGATCGTGCCAAGAGCCGTTGTAGTAGTGGAGGCAATGGCTGCACTTACAGCAGCAGACCTGCTTTTAATGTCCATGACATCCAGATTGGATCGTATTAAAAAATTTTTTAATAAAGAGGAGATTTAATATTTATGAAGATCGCAATGGGCAATGATCATTCCGCAATTGAACTGAAGAACATTATCAAGGAATTTGTAGAAAGCAAAGGATACGAGGTGATCGATCTGGGAACCAACAGCACAGAAAGCTGTGATTATCCTGTTTACGGCGAGAAAGTAGGCCGTGCAGTAGCTTCCGGCGAAGCTGATCTGGGTATTGCTATCTGCGGTACCGGTGTAGGTATCTCTTTAGCAGCAAACAAGGTAAAAGGCATCCGTGCCTGCGTATGCAGCGAGCCATATACTGCAAAGCTTTCCAGAATGCATAATAACTCCAATGTACTTGCATTTGGTGCAAGAGTTGTAGGCAGTGAGCTGGCTAAGATGATCACAGAAGCATGGCTGGATGCAGAATTCGAAGGCGGCCGTCATGAGCGTCGTGTCCAGATGTTAATGGATATTGAAAACAGATAATGGATGAACTTTGCGCTAAAACGCACAATAACTGCAAACGATCAGGCGTTCCGAATAAGATCAGGTTTCGGAACGCCTGAAATTATATAGGGAAGAGATCATTATTATGGTAGATGTAACCTATTTTAACATGCTCTTAAATATTGGGCTTCTTGTACTGATCGCGGCTCTTCTTACGAATCTGGAGTTTGTCAGGACGCTGTTTTTAGAGGAACAGAGCAGTATATTTTCAAAAACAGCACTTGCGGTGATCTTTGGTATCATCAGTATCGTATCTACATACACAGGGACGTACACAGATGGGGCGATCATCAATACCCGTGTGATCGGTGTACTGGCAGCAGGACTTTTAGGCGGACCCTATGTGGGGATGTTAACAGCACTGATCGCAGGTATTCATCGATATCTGTTTGATATTGGCGGTTTTACAGCTGTATCTTGTGCTGTGTCTACTTTGGTTGAAGGGATTTTGGGGTCTGTATTTTCTGCAAGGTTTAAATCAGGGAAAATGAAGCAGGCAGAAATCTGTGTTTTGACAGCAGCAGCGGAAGTGGGGCAGATGGTCATTATCCTTCTGATCTCAAAACCTTTTGATGCAGCCTGGCATTTAATCCGTCAGATCGCTATTCCTATGATTATGATGAATTCTTGCGGTATGCTTATTTTCTTAAGGACCTTTGATATGGTATTTATCCGGAAAGAAGGGCAGTTTGCAGAAAAAATGCGCCTGTGTTTCGGGATCGTGGATCAGAGTTTGCCACATTTGAGAAAAGGCCTCAGAAGTAAAGAAGATATGGAAGCAGCTGCACAGATTATTTTTCACTCAATCATCTGCTCGGCAGTTGTGATCACAGATATGGAAAAGATACTTGCGATCCGCACAAAAAAAGCCTATGAGTGTCTGGCAGATCCAGGTTTTCTTACACCTGTGTTACAATCGGTCACAGATCTGAAACCTACGTATTTTCAACAGGCAGATTTTCCTGACAATATGAAAAATGTGTTAAAGGATCAGATTATTGTAACGGCACCATTGTTAGAAGGAGAACATGCCATTGGCGGGCTGACGATTGTGCTAAAAAAGCGCAGGCATGCTGTACAGATGGACTTAAAATTCATGGAAGAGCTTGCAAGGCTGTTTTCTACCCAGCTGGAATTATCCAATCTGGAATACCAGAAGAAACTTCGCAGGCAGGCAGAATTGAAGGCACTGCAGTCCCAGGTAAACCCTCATTTTCTTTATAATGCTTTAAATACGATCTCCTTTATCTGCCGTGAAAACGCTGAAAGAGCACGGGAGCTGTTGCTTACTCTTGCTTCTTATTACCGGCAGACACTGGAAAATGAGCAGTATATGTTAAACTTACATACAGAGCTTTATCATATAAATACATATCTGGAGCTGGAGAAAGCCAGATTTGAGGAGAAACTTCAGGTGACTATGGATATAGAAGAAGATCTTGACTGTATGGTACCTTCCTTTATCCTTCAGCCTCTGGTGGAAAATGCCATCCGCTACGGAGCTGATAGAAATGGGATTCGTACGGTTATGATCTGTGCCTGTTATGCAAAAGATACCTATGGGCATAAATGCGTTCATATTGCAGTAAAAGATAACGGAAAAGGATTTCCAAAAGAAATGCTGGAGCAGTTTTACTGTGGAGAAAATGGAAACAGAGTAGGACTTAAGAATGTACACGAGCGTTTAAAGAGCATTTACGGAAATGAAAGTGGCCTTCTGCTTCAGAATACACAAGAAGGTGCCTGCGTTTCTTTTGACATACCAGAAGCAACACATGCAGAATAACACTTGAAAAGGGAAAAAGCCAGAAAAAGAGGAGAAAACAAATGAAAATAGCAGTTGTTGATGATGAACGTCCGGCAAGAAAAGAACTGATCAGCCAGATTTTAGATGTAAAACCGGATTGCATTGTAAAGGAAGCAGACAGTGGCGGGAGCGCTTTAGAACTATTTAATAAGGAAGATGATTTTGATATGCTTTTTATTGATATCAACTTAAATGATATGGAAGGAACAACTTTGGCAGCAACGGTAAAAAAACTTCTTCCCCAGGCAAAGATTGTGTTTGCTACTGCCTATTCCCGCTATGCAGCCAAGGCATTTGAAATGGAGATCGATGATTATATTTTGAAGCCTTTTGATCCGGACCGGGTACGTCATGTAATTGAAAAATGTATGAAAGATCCTGAACAAAGCAAAGAACAGGCAGAGGCAGTCCGGGGAATAGCAGTGGGGGCATCTGTCAGGATTCCGGTCCAGGTAAATCACAGCATCCGTTTTTTAGATATATCTCAGATCATATATGGGGAAACGCAGGGGAGGGGGACACTGCTTCATACAAAAACAGGAAGCTACGAGGTAAATCAGTTGCTAGGTGATCTGGAGAAAAAGCTGCATCTATATGGCTTTTTCAGGATTCACAAAAGCTATTTGGTAAATCTGGAATGCATTACGGAAATATTTCCGTGGACAAGAAATGGTCTTGCTCTGAAATTAAAGGGATATGAAAACACAGTTCTTCCTGTGGGAAGAGAAAAGCTAAAGACTTTAAAACAGATCTTAAACATATAATACGGACCTGGCTGCTGTTTATTCCTTCAGGATTGCCGTTTATGTATGACAGACTGCCGTTCATGCAAAAACTCTTTTAAAATTGTTTTTATTGAAGTACAATGAGGACGCTCAAAGAAAAAAATGGGCAAAATAAACAATTTATAAGGAGGGGACATATGTTAAGTTTTATCATTTGTCTGGTTTTGCTGATCGGAGGTTATTTTGTTTACGGCAATATTGTAAATAACATTTTCAGCCCCGATGATCGTGAAACGCCGGCGGTAAAGATCAATGATGGTGTAGATTATGTAGTCATGCCTCAGTGGAAATTGTTTCTGATCCAGTTATTAAATATCGCTGGATTAGGACCGATCTTTGGTGCACTTCAAGGCGCACTCTGGGGGCCTGTGGTATTTTTATGGATCACATTTGGTACTATCTTCGCTGGTGGTGTCCATGATTTTTTCTCTGGTATGATGTCTGAAAGAAATGATGGTGCATCTATCTCCGAAGTATGCGGTATTTATCTGGGACATCTGATGCAGAATGTAATGCGTGTATTCAGTGTAGTACTTCTTGTTATGGTAGGTACTGTATTTGCAGTAGGACCTGCAGGTCTTATTGTGACATTGTTTGGAAACAGCGGTGTAAGCGGACTGGCAGCCAATAAAGAATTGTGGCTGTGGATCATTCTGGCTTATTACTTTATCGCAACATTCATTTCCATTGATAAGATCATTGGTAAGATATACCCGATTTTTGGTATCTGTCTGATCATCATGGCACTGGGCGTTGCATTTGGTATTTTCACAAAACCGGAATATACGATCCCAGAGATTTGGACTAATTTTAGAAATATGCATCCAAGTGCAACTCCAATATGGAGCTTTATGTTTATTACTGTTGCATGCGGTGCAATTTCCGGTTTCCATGCAACACAGTCTCCGTTGATGGCACGCTGCATGAAGTCAGAAAAGCAGGGACATTTTGTATTCTATGGTGCCATGGTATGCGAAGGCGTTATCGCGCTGATATGGGCTGCAGCTGGCTGTTCCCTGTATGAGGTAACAGGTGGATTAAATACAGGTCTTGCTGAGATCATGAAGAATGGTCAGTCAGCAGCAATCTATGATGTATGTAAGAAAACAATGGGTGGTGTTGGTATTGCCCTCGCAATGTTAGGTGTTATCGCATGCCCGATCACTTCTGGTGATACAGCATTCAGAAGTGCCAGACTGACACTGGCTGACTGGTTTAAGATCGATCAGAAACATTGGAAAAATCGCTTATATTTGTGTGTTCCGCTATTAGGTATAGGTGCTATTGTTGGACATATGGATTACAGCATTGTATGGAGATATTTCAGCTGGACCAATCAGACGCTGGCTATGATCGTTTTGTGGACTGCAGCAATGTATCTGTATAAGGCAAAAAAGAATTACTGGATCGCAGCAGTACCTGGCACTTTTATGAGTGCGGTATCCATGACGTATTTCTTCTGCGCACCAGAGTGCCTGAATCTGGGGGTTGGTGTTGCATATCCGGTCGGTTTGATCCTGGCAGTTGTATTCCTGGGGATTTTCCTTCATGCAACAAAGAAACAGCAGCAGGCTGCATAACTATAAAAGATGTATAAAAAAGGGAGGCGGATCGGTATGTTCTTAAAGCCGCAAAAACTTGGAAATGATGGATTATCTGAAGAAGAGCTTCTGGCAGACCGGAAAAACTGCAAAAAGATCGGTCCCTGCGGGGTTGGTAAAAAGGCACTGTATCTGAACAGCTTTTATATTGACCGCCAGTATTATATACCGGTCAGATCCGTTTCCCGTGTTTTTAAGCGTGTTGCTATGAGCAAAGGAGGATTCAGCGGGAAAGGTATGTTTGCTACGATCCCTTATCTGGTAGTTGTATATGAGGATGGTAAGGAAAAGCAGTGTAACTTTAAATATGAAGATCAGGTGGACATATTTCTTTCATGGATCCGGCAGGATTTTCCCCAGATCAAAACAGTCAGTCATGCAGCGGAAGTCCGCATGGCAGAAGAAGAGAAACTAAAGAGGCAGAAAAAAACAGTACCACTAAGTGAAAAAGCAGGGGAAACAGTAGAACAGCTGCTTGAGGCAAAAGAGTATCTGGAACAAAAACCAGTGCTTTTTACAGAGCTTTCCAATGCGGCCCGTAAAAAACGTACATATGAACAGACAAAACCTTATTATAAATGGGGAGCGTTATTTTTCGTTCTTTTAGGTATAGCAGCTTTGATATACGGTGTTATTTCCCTAAGGACGCAGGCACCTTTTGCAGTATGGTTTGTTTTGTTTGGTATTGCAGCGATCTTTCTTTTTTCTGGAGCCAATGTAATGCCGACCAGCCGCAATAACCGGGAAGCCATTGAAAGCCGGCTTGCAGCAGCAGAAGAGGCAGTGGAAAAATATGGCAAAGATTATACTAAAGGAATGCAGATCCCATTTCGTTATCTGCATCCGGTTACTCTTCAATGGATGATCCAGGTGATCTGTCAGGGACGGGCAGACAGCCAGATAGCAGCCTTGGAACAGGTAAAAGCAGATCTTAAACAGGTTAATTCCCAGGTTCAGGTATCTCAGGAAGAGTATGATGAGATTATGGCCATAAAGCCATTGTTTCTTATAAATGATTATCAATAAATATTTCCAGTGGGATCTGTCTTGACAGAATCCCATCTGTTCTTTATACTGAAAACTGTATTAGGCAGAAGCCTTGATCCACGTCTGTTAGGGAAAATTCCCTGACAGGCGTTTTTTTTGCCAAAGCATATGGAGAACGCGCCAGTGACGCGTTCGCTGATTCAGGAGGAGATTACGTATGGAAACAAAAGCAGAAAACTGGAAAGACCATGCACAGAAAGCAGGTTCCCTGGCTGTGGTCATATTGGGAAATATATTGTATGCACTGGCTGTGAAACTGTTTTTAATGCCGGCGGGGCTGCTGACAGGCGGAACTACAGGTATTGGTCTGGCATTAAACCGTACCTTTGAAGTGCCAGTAGCTTCTTTTGTACTTATATTTAATGTGACCATGCTTCTTACAGGCTGGAAGGTTATGGGACGTAAATTTGCCCTTACAACGGTTGTGAGTACCTTTGTTTATCCGATCGCCCTTGGATTTTTTGAAAAGCTTTTCGGCGATCTTGTATTGACACAGGATCTATTTTTATGCACTGTTTTTTCGGGACTTGGTATTGGCGGTTCATTAGGGATCGTGATCCGTGCAGGCGCATCTACTGGTGGTATGGATATTCCCCCTCTGGTGCTGAACCATTATTTCAAGATCCCGGTCTCTGTTTCCATGTATGTGTTTGACTTTTGCATCCTTTTGGTCCAGGCAGTAGGAAATCCACCGGAAAAGGTACTTTATGGCCTGATCCTGGTCATGACCTATACACTGGTTTTAGATAAACTGATGTTAATGGGAACTACCCGTACAGAGGTAAGAGTCATCAGCGAACATGCCCAGGAGATCCGCGAAGCCATCCTGGCAGAAATGGACCGGGGCGTGACAATGTTATCTGGTGAGACCGGTTATTTAAAGAAGCAGACCCAGATGATCTTCAGTGTGATCTCCAACAGGGAAGTTCCAAAGATTGAAAAACTGATCCATACCATCGATCCTGAAAGCTTTATGGTTGTGAACCGTGTCAGTGAAGTCAGCGGACGTGGATTTTCCATGAAAAAACGGTATAGATAAAAATATACAGATAAAAAGCCGGAAAACAGGATTAAACCTGTTGACATTTTGCCGCAGGTTGTGTTATTTTAAGTTCAGATATCAGGGAGTAGTTCACACCGTTTTTTGGTGTTGTGCTGGTCGTCATCACGCAGCAGGATAGTGAAGATACATTAGACCTGCAGCCGGACAGTACACATGTAAATGGAGCGAGACTTTTATTGCATATTTTTTGTGCAATAACAGTCCCGCTTTTTTGATTTTAAAGGGACTTTTCCTGGCATACTAAAGGATGTCCTCTCGGAGTCTTCTCACAAAATCAGGTACAAAAAGATTCCGGGAGAACATAAAGAAGGAGTGGAGCATTATGACAGAAAAAAATATGTGGAACCTGTCGCCTGAAGAGGCATTAAAGGCCTGTCAGACATCAGAACAGGGACTGAGTACAGAGCAGGCGGAAAAAATACGTCTGGAAGCAGGAGAAAATATGCTCAAAGAGGGCAAAAAGAAAAGCACGTTTCAGGTCTTTTTAGATCAGTTTAAAGACCTGATGGTAGTGATCCTGATCGGAGCAGCTATTATATCCATGTTTTCCGGAAATGAGGAAAGTACCATCGTTATTTTCGCTGTCCTTGTAATGAATGCAGTCCTGGGAACCATACAGCATGTAAAGGCAGAAAAATCACTGGAGAGTTTAAAACAGCTGTCAGCACCGGCGGCAAAAGTAATAAGGGATGGCATAAAACAGGAAATACCGGCCAAAGATGTGGTGCCGGGAGATATCCTGGAATTAGAAGCAGGAGATATGGTAGCTGCAGACGGAAGGATCCTTCATAATTATTCCCTTCAGGTAAATGAAAGCTCCCTTACAGGAGAATCTACCAATGTAGATAAGCAGGAAATGGCCCTGGAAGGGGAAGTGGCGCTGGCAGACCGCACCAACATGGTTTATTCCGGAAGCCTGGTAGCATACGGAAGAGCTACTGTCCTGGTCACAGCTACAGGTATGAATACAGAAATCGGTAAAATAGCCGGACTGATGAACAGCGCGCAAGAGCGGAAAACACCCCTTCAGAAAAGTCTGGATCAGTTCAGCGGGAAGCTGGCAGTGCTGATCATGATAGTCTGTGCGCTGGTGTTTGCTCTTTGCATGTTCCGGAAAATGACTCTTCTGGATTCACTGCTTTTTGCAGTGGCTCTGGCAGTAGCAGCCATACCGGAAGCCCTGACTTCCATTGTGACCATTGTTCAGGCCTTTGGTACCCAGAAAATGGCAAAAGAAAATGCTATTATCAAGAAGTTAAAGGCCGTAGAAAGTCTGGGCTGCGTATCTGTGATCTGTTCTGATAAAACAGGTACACTGACTCAGAATAAAATGACGGTCCAGCAGGTGTATGTAGACGGAAAAGTCATAAATGGCATAGACATGGATATTACTGACCAGACCCAGAGGTATCTGCTTTATGATGCAGTGCTTACCAATGATTCCAGCATTGTAGATGGAAAAGGCATTGGAGATCCTACAGAATATGCTCTTCTTGAAATGTTCCGCAATATACAGGTACTTCCGGAAAGCTATTTAGGAAAAATGGGGGTTCATGAGGATGCCCTGCGAAATGTGATGTGCCGTATGGAAGAGGTTCCTTTTGATTCAGACCGGAAACTGATGAGTACAAAATATTATATCCACGGTGTTCCTACGATCCTTACAAAAGGAGCTGTGGATGTGCTGCTGGACCGCTGTGTTAATGTGCGCTACAGTGACGGCATCCGTCCGATGACAGAAGAAGAGAAAGAAAAGATCCGCCTGGAGAATCAGAAATTTTCGGAAAACGGACTTCGTGTGCTGGCATTTGCCTATAAAGAGTCAGAAGAGGTTCTGTGCGTGGACACGGAATGCGGCTATACCTTTTTAGGACTTATTTCCATGGTGGACCCACCAAGACCGGAGTCTGTAAAGGCAGTGGCAGAGGCCGCCCAGGCAGGTATCAAAACGGTTATGATCACTGGTGACCATAAGGTAACAGCTACCGCTATTGCCCGCCATATTGGTATTTTCAAGGATGGTGATATGGCTCTTACAGGAATGGAGCTGGATGCTCTAAGTGATGCAGAGCTGGATGAAAAGATCGATAAAATATCTGTTTATGCCAGAGTTTCACCGGAAAATAAGATCCGTATCGTAGATGGCTGGCAGAGGCGCGGAAATATTGTGTCTATGACCGGTGACGGCGTAAATGATGCCCCGGCATTGAAGAAAGCGGACATTGGCGTAGCAATGGGCATCACAGGAACGGAGGTTTCCAAGGATGCTGCAGCTATGATCCTTGCAGATGATAATTTTGCTACGATCATCAAGGCGGTTGCAAACGGACGTAATGTATACAGAAATATTAAAAATGCAGTGCTGTACCTGCTTTCTGGAAACACAGCTGCTATTTTCACTGTACTGTATACATCCCTTATGGCACTGCCAGTGCCGTTTGCCCCGGTTCAGCTGCTGTTTATCAATCTTCTTACGGATTCGCTGCCGGCTCTTGCCATCGGCATGGAACCGGCAGATGAAGGTCTTTTAAGAGAAAAGCCAAGAGATCCTAAAGAAGGTCTTATGACAAGGGATTTTATGATAAAAATGGTATCCCAGGGTGCAATGATCGCAGTTGCAGTCATCACCGCTTTTTATCTGGGCTTAAAAAATGGTGGTGCGGCTATGGCTTCTACCATGGCATTTTCCACGTTGACTCTGGCAAGACTGTTCCATGGCTTTAACTGCAGAGGTAAACAGTTCATTTTTAAGATGGGCTTTACCACTAATCCTTACAGTATTTACGCATTTGCGGCAGGAGCTGCATTCCTTGGACTGGTTATTTTTATTCCGGGATTGCATGGACTGTTCCAGATACAGACTATGCCTGTAACAGCTATGATCCAGGTGGCAGTGCTGGCTTTTATTCCTACAGCCATTATCCAGTTAAGACGTAAGATCATAAATGCGTAAAGCAGTGAGTGATCTGATGTCAATAGTATCAAATAAGGAAAAATGTAAAAAAATGTGAAAAACTACTTGAAACCTACTTGGAAAGTGGGTAATATAAAAGGCAGCCGTTTTATGGGCTGCCTTTTATACTTTTGCGCTTTTGTGCGAAATGGGCAAAAAGAAAGCGCTTACAAAAAATAAATTGTGCAAATTACAGGAATACACTATTGACATTACAGAAAATAAGGTCTACAATGACTATAATAATATTACAAAGAATATTAAAAAGAATATCAGGAGGAACAGTAAAATGACAAAGCGTGAAAGAGTAATTGCGGCAATTGAAGGAAAGCATGTAGATGCGATCCCATCATCTTTTTCCCTGCATTTCCCAAAGAATCAGGCAGTGGGTGATGAGGCAGTAGCTGCTCATTTAAAATTCTTTAAAGAGACCGATACAGATATTGTAAAGGTTATGAATGAGCATCTGGTACCTTACTATGGAATGATCCGCACTCCAAAGGATTACTATGAACTGATCCCATCTTTCAGCAGAAATACCAACATCATTGAAGATCAGATCGAAATGACCAAGAAGATCTTAGATGGCGCTGATAAGGATGCTTTTACCATGGGTACCTTACATGGTATGTGTGCTTCCGGTATCCATCCATTAGAGAGAATGGGTGAAGGTTACAATTACGATCAGGTTCGTCAGATGCAGGTAGATTTCCTCCGTTGGGATGAGAAAAAGATGTTAGATTCTATGGAGAGGATCGCTGATGGTATGTGTATCCTGGCAGAAAGATACATCAAGGATGCAGGTGTTGATTCTGTATATTACGCAGGCTTAGGTGCAGAGACCAGATGGTATACAGACGAAGAGTTTGCAAAATGGATCAAGCCATTTGACTTAAAGATCATGAAAGCCATCAAAGATGCAGGCGGCTACTGCTTCTTACATATGTGCAAGAGCGGACTGAATATGAAGAGATATGATGAGGACTACGCTGCACTGTCTGACGTTGTAAACTGGGGTGTATATGAAGCTCCAATGAGCCTGGAAGATGGCAAGAAGCAGTTCCCTGGAAAGACCATCCTTGGCGGATTAGAGAACCGCAGTGGTGTTCTGGTAGATGGTGATGAATATGATGTAAGAAGAGAAGTTATTAAGGTTGTTGAAAACTTCGGAAGAGACAGCTTTATCCTTGGCGCAGACTGCACACTGGCAACAGAGCAGGATCTGAAGCTGGTAAGAGCTGCAGTAGAGCAGGCAAGAAGCTTATAATACACAGATCTTAAGTTAAAGCATGCAGTTGGTTTTGGCCCCGGTATCCCAGGAAAAGAGAAGCGTTTTGGCACAGAAAGAGGCGGTGCCCATCAGGCAGATGAATATATTGAGATTGAACATTTAAAGAAAGCTTTTGAAATTTATGTAGAAGCCATCAAAAAGCTGGATGAAGTAGTTGACTGATCAGAATATATTTTTCTGGGAACTTGACAAAACAGGCTTTTCAGTGGAAAATAAAACATTGGGTGCGAAAGCATTACTAAATCGATCGTAATGTAGGGGAATGTATGCAAAAAGAAACTTTAAAAGAGAGAGTTTATAGAGGAATCTACGAGGCTGTAACAAATGGCGAATATAAGTCAAATGATATTCTTACGGAAAATCAGATGATTGAAAAGTTTGGTGTGAGTAAGTCACCAGTAAGGGAAGCACTGGTAGAACTCTGTAAAGATGGGATTTTAACAAACATTCCCAGAATGGGTTACCAGGTACGGGCTGTTACATTAAAGGAGATCATTGATATTCTGGAATTCAGAGTAGATGTAGAACTTGGGGGATTGAGAAAAAGTTTTCCGATCCTTACAGAGGAAAATATAGCCATGCTCCGGCAGATCGCAGAAAGGCACTCGGCAGATGTAGACCGGGTGGTATTTAAAAACTGGCAGAGGAACTATGAATTCCATACCTATCTGTACTCATTAAATAATAATGTTTACGGCTGTGAGGCATTACAGCAGATGATACACCAGTGTTCACGCTACATTTCCCAGTATTTCCTGTCTGCATGGCAGCGGAAGAATGAGTCCAATGGCCGTTATCATATAGCTGTTGTAGATGCATTGGAAAGACGGAATATTGACGAAGCATGTATGTACCTGGAAAAGGATATACTGGCAGTCAAAGAAGAAATCCTAACGCTACATTCAATGAACATGTAATGAGCGCAGGGAAAAACAAGCGTCTGCGTAGCAGACATTTGTTTTTCACAAGCCATTAACGAAGATCCCGCCTGCGAAAGCAGGCAGTAGAGCACGTCAGTGCGTGGATCTGAGTATAAAAAAGCTCCAGTCCAACCGGACCGGAGCTTTTTTCAGGAATTTCTTTTTATCAAAGCGGATCAGCCAAAGTATCTCTTTAACAGACCCTCGAATGCTCTGCCATGACGAGCTTCATCTTTAGCCATCTCATGAACGGTGTCATGGATCGCATCCAGGTTAGCTGCTTTTGCTCTCTTAGCCAGGTCAAATTTACCAGCAGTAGCGCCGTTCTCAGCAGCAACTCTCATTTCCAGATTCTTCTTGGTAGATGGGGTAACAACTTCACCTAACAGTTCAGCAAACTTAGCCGCATGCTCAGCTTCTTCGTAAGCTGCCTTCTCCCAGTACAGGCCGATCTCAGGATAGCCTTCTCTGTGAGCAACACGAGCCATAGCCAGATACATACCAACCTCTGAACACTCACCTTCAAAGTTAGCTCTTAAATCAGCCATGATATCTTCTGGGGAACCCTGGGCAACACCTACTTCATGTTCACATGCCCAAGAGATCTCATCAGCAGCCTGCTCTTTGAACTTGGAAGCAGGAACGCCGCACTGTGGACATTTTTCAGGTGGATTTTCTCCTTCATAAACATAACCGCATACTGTACAAACCCATTTCTTCATAATGATATTCTCCTTTTCTCTTTTAGATTAAATTTAATAGTATAGGAAACCAGATTTTTCTGGTCACCGTAATATTTTTTCTTGTAATCAATAATAGTAATGATTACTGATATTAATATAATACATTTCTTTTAACTTGTCAAGAGAAATTCTCATTTATTTCTCTTTTTATCCGGTGCTTTTTAGCTGCTCTTTTTAAGAGTATTTTCCGTCTTGTCTTTTTCCATGCACTGATAGCAGTGGCCATAAAATAAAATAGAATGGCTGTCGATCTTTCCGGGGGCTTTTGACTGGACAGAAGCATTCAGACCGGTCATCTCATCCAAATCGATATCGTAGACCTGTCCGCATTCCCTGCATACAAAATGATAGTGAGGTGTGGCATTTCCATCGTAGTGATCCGGACCGTTTCCGCAGGTCAGTTTCAGGATCTCACCCGTCTCCACCAGCAGGTTCAGGTTTCTGTATACAGTACCCAGACTGATATTTGGAAATTCTTCGCGGATGCTGGCGTATAGGGCGTCTGCCGTGGGATGATCGCGTCTGCTCATCAGGTTGGCTTTGATGGATTCTCTCTGACGGCTATACTTTAATGTTTTCATAGGTGTCTCCTTAATGATAAAACTTAATAACAATAATTGTTACTGTTTTAATATAACAAAAAAGAAAGGAAAAGTCAAGGGGGAGATTTCCTTTCTTTTGACAGGCAGCTGTAACAACAGGCTGATTACAATAAATTGCAGACAGATGCCAGGGAGTTATACATCTGTACTTAAGGGCAGTCCGGCAGCGGACGGAATATGCTCCAGGGCAGTACGGATAAACTCATGGGTTGCCCGGGACATGTAATGTCCTTTGTGATATCCGATGGCCAGTGTACCATGGGCTCTTGGGTAGTTTAAAGAAAACAGGTTAAGACCTGCCTGTTTCATCAGGGAGTCATGGTAAGCCTTTAGGTTTTGTTTGGAGGACATGAACATACGGGGATAAAAGGTGATTCCCATTCCCTGTACACTTAAAGCAAGTACTGTTTCAATATTTTCTGTTTCCAGTACAATGTGGGGAGTGATCTGCGTATCTTCAAAGAGCTCGTCTGCAATGGTACGCACCCGGTTTCCTTTTTTTAACAGGACAAAGGGGCAGTTTTCTAAAAGCCGTACGTCAGCAGACTGATACAGTTTTTTCTTGATCTCTTCAAAACGGTCCGGATAGGCCTTGTGGATCACTTCATCGGGAACAATTAAAAGGATCTCTTCCCGGCAGATGGGTACAGTAGCTACATTTTCCGCTGTAAAAGGAAGAAGGTCGATCATCAGGTCGATATTTCCGTGGAGAAGGTCATTTGCCAGTTCACTGGAATTTCCCTCCACCAGATGCAGTTCAATTCCCGGAAATTCCCTTTGATAGGTAGGAAGGATCTCAGGAAGGATAAAACGTCCTCTGGTATGGGAAACACCAATAGAAAGCTGGCCGGTAGAGAAATCCTTAATATCAGAGATTTCCTTATAGGTCTCGTCTTTTAAGTCCAGAAGCTGTCTGGCCCGGGTCTGAAGGGCCTGTCCCGCATAGGTCAGTGTCAGTGGTGAAGTACGGTTAAACAAAACAACATCAAATTCCTTTTCCAGGTTGGAAATATGGTTGCTTAATGACTGCTGGGAGATATAAAGGCGTTTGGCAGCACGGGTAAAGTTTAACTCTTCGGCAGCTACCAGAAAATATTCCAGGTTCAGAAAGTTGATCATAGGGCAGTGTTCCTTTCGGCAGCTTTTCGGAATGCTTCATTTTCAGCAAGGAGCTGTTTTAATTTTGGAATATAGGCGGCAGCTTTTTCTAAAGAAGTATTGACGATCAATTCTTCAGGAAAGCCGGTTTCCTCTAAAAGTGTATGAGCCAGAGTATGATTTCCCACATCTGCTTCGCAATGGGCGTCACTGTCAATGATAATAGAAGTGCCATAGCGCATACACGCTGTTAAAAGCTCTTTATAATTTTCTCCTGCACCTTTGCGGGCACCTAAAGGATTTAAGGAAGCATTATTTACTTCCAGCAATTTATGGTTTCTGGCAGCTGCCTTTGCCACTTCTGCCCAGTCAGCAGGCAGTCTGGAATCATCAGGATGTCCTATGATATTTACATAAGGATTTTCCATTACATTCAGATAAGCCCGTGTATAATCGGCAACAGAGCCGTTATTGTCAATACAGGGAGTGTGAAGGCTGGCAACTGCATAGTCGATCTTCTTTAAATAATATTCACTCAGATCTATATTTCCATCAAAATCCAGGATGTTCAGTTCCGCGCCCATAAGCACAGGCACACCCCGGATCACTTTTGGGATCACCTTAAAATTGGTAAAATAAAATTCGTGGCAGGTGCCTGGCATAGCAGGGGCATGTTCCGTACAGCCGTAAAGTGCCAGTCCATTATCAGCTGCAGCCTGTGCCATTTCATATAAAGTATTGTAAGCATGGCCACTGGCAATAGTATGTGTGTGAAGGTCTAAAATATCTTTCATGGATGTAAAATACCTCTTAAATTAGAAAATTATATGTTTTTTGGAATCTTTCTGTACTAAATCAAGTATAGCATAGCAAATTAAGGGAGAAAAGGGCGAAAAAAAGAAAAAACTGACGCAATTTTCCAAATAAAACGGTGGAAATATAAGTGCCATATAAGATATAATGTAATGAGTGAAGGGAAAAACAAGCGGCTGCGAAGCAGACATTTGTTTTTCACGAACCATTAACGAGTGAACCGTCTGCGAAGCAGACAGTAGAGTGCAGGTTCATAAGTTACGCTGGAAAATAGAATGGCGGAGGAAAAAATAATGAGTGAAGAAATGAACAAACAGCAGGAAGCAGAAGTAAAAGCAGAGGCACCGGCAGAGACCATGGAAGATTATGCAGCAGAGCTGGAAGCTTCTTATAAGGCATTTGATGAAAGACATTTTGAGCTTCCGGAGGCAGATGATGCAGAAGGGGAAAAGTGGGCAGAGTTTGCACAGATGATGGCTGACCGCACAATTGTAAAGGTTAAGATCACAGAAGCTGTAAAAGGCGGTGTTGTCGCATTTGTAGATGAAGTAAGAGCATTTATCCCGGCATCCCAGTTATCTGCAGAGTATGTTGAAAAGCTGGAAGACTGGCAGGGAAAGAGTATTGAAACAGTGATCATTACCGTTGATCCGGAAAAGAAGAGACTGGTGCTTTCCGGCCGCGAAGTTGAAAAGGAGAAAAAGGCAGAAGCACGCAAAGAGCGTCTGGCTCAGTTTAAGGCCGGAGATGTAGTAGAAGGAACCGTAGACAGTATTAAAGATTACGGTGCATTTGTAAAGCTTGCAGATGGCATTGATGGACTGGTACACATTTCCCAGATCAGCACCCAGCGTATCAAGCATCCAGGCGCAGTTTTAAAAGAGGGACAGACTGTAAAAGTAAAGATCTTATCTATTGCAGACGGAAAGATCAGTCTGAGCATGAAGGCTCTGATCCAGCAGGAAACTGAGGAAGAAGAACACGAAACATTTGATTATAAAGAAACAGCCTCTGCTACAACAGGACTGGGAGATCTGTTAAAAGGACTGAAGCTGTAGAAAGGGGCCTAAATGTCAGTGATCCCCAAAACCAGTGATCAGGTGGACCAGTGGCGGTCGGTGATGTTTCTTTATGATTCGGCTTTAAAGAAGCTGAATACGAAAATAGAAATATTAAACAATGAATTTGTAAACCGCTACGATCATAACCCGATCGAACATATTAAATCCAGACTGAAGACAGCAGACAGCATTGTAAAAAAGCTGAAAAAAGACGGATGCGAAGTGACCATCGACAATATGATGAACCATTTAAGCGATATTGCCGGTATCCGCATTATCTGTTCTTTTACTTCTGATATTTACCAGATTGCAGAAATGATCGCGGCCCAGGGTGATGTTACAGTGATCCATGTAAAAGACTATATTAAGAATCCAAAGCCCAACGGATACAAAAGCTACCATATGGTAGTAACCGTACCGGTCTATCTTACAGATGGGCCGGTAGAAACAAAGGTGGAGATCCAGATCCGCTCTGTAGCTATGGATTTCTGGGCCAGCTTAGAGCACAAGATAGCCTATAAGTTTGAAGGCAATGCACCGGAAGGACTGCTGCACGAGTTAAAAGACTGTGCAGATGTGGTAGATATGCTGGATAAAAAGATGTTTTCTTTGAATGAGGCGATCACCGCCTATGCAAAAGAACATCAGGAGACAGACCCGGATCGGGAACAGATATGAAATTATTTTTGAAACTTACAGATGAAGTGATCAAACAGAACCTGCGCCAGCTGGTATTATTTACGTTTTTATACCGGCTGGTCGCAGGTATATTCTATATTAAAACAGTAAACAGTATTTTAAGGTTCTCACTGCATATGGCGGGGTACAGCTACCTTACCACAGGCAATCTGAGGGCTTTTCTGCTGCGCCCTGTTACTGTTTTTGCTGTTATCTTTATCCTGTTTTTAGGAATGGCATTTATGCTGATCGAAACAGGAGCCATGATAACGGCCTATCATTCTTCTATTTATTTAAGAGGGATAAATGTTGTATCCGTTTTTTTAGGCGGAATGGGAGCAGCAGTGAATGAATTTCGGAAAAAAAACTGGCGGCTGTTATTTGCTGTCCTTGGAAATTATATTTTGATGAACTGCTATTTTCTTGTGCGTATACTGACTCGCATGAAACCGGTAAATTTCGTATTATACGAAATCTTACATACCGCAGGGACCAGAATGGCACTGGTAGTGGGAAGTGTCCTTCTCACTGTTTTTTCTGTACCTGCCATGATGGTATTTTTTGCCTGTATGCTGGAACAGAAAAATTTTAAGGACGGGATCGCAGAAAGCAGAAGGATCTTAAAAGGAAAATGGCCAAGGGCCGTACTGCTTTTAGTAGTGTTAAACCTGTTTCTTATTTTAGGACTGGTCCTTACATACGGTGCAGTGATGGTGATAGCAGCGGTCCTGGTGACTTTATTTGCAAAGGCTTATACAGCCACAGCTGTAATGGCCACAGTTAGTTACCGCATTGAATGGCTGCTGCTGTTTATAGGTTCTGCGGTGGCAGTTGTAACAGATTTTGGCGCAATGACGGTATTGTATCATCAGTTTGGCGGCGCGTCACCGATCCCGGTAAATGAATACGATTTTCCAAAAAACCAGGAAGGTTATTCCAGAAAACGGTGGTTTTTTACATTGACAGCTGTGCTTTCAGGAATTTCTGCTTTTATGGTCTTTGATATGGTGTACAATGGAAATTCCCCGGATCAGGCGATTTTGTCCCAGGTGGAGATCACAGCCCACAGAGGCAGTTCTAAACATGCTCCGGAAAATACCATGGCGGCGATCAAAGCGGCTATTGATGAAATGGCAGATTACAGTGAGATCGATGTGCAGCTGTCAGAAGACGGTGTGCCTGTGGTCTGTCATGACTTGAACCTGGCCCGTGTGGCTGGTGTGGACGTGTCCCTGAAAAACCTTACCTTTGACCAGTTGGAGCAGCTGGATGTGGGAAGCCATTTCAGTTCCCAGTTTGCAGGAGAGAAGATCCCGTCTCTGGAAGAGGTTCTGGAAGCCTGCAAAGGACATATCCGCTTAAATATCGAATTAAAAAGTATAGGCGCGAAAAGCCCACTTCCTGAAGCGGTGGCAGAAATGATCCGGAAAATGGAAATGGAAGATCAGTGTGTGATCACTTCAGTTTCCCTGGATTATCTGAAACGCATAAAGAAAGCAGAGCCGGAGTTAAAGACAGGTTATATTCTGGCTGCAGCCTATGGCTCTTATTATAAAAATGAATTTGTGGATTTTATCAGTATCCGATCCAGTCTGGTGACAAAAAAACAGATCCAGGCAGCTCATGAATACGGTAAAGCGATCCACGTATGGACGGTAAACAGCCGTTCGGAGATTGAACAGATGGCTCTTATAGGTGTGGATAATATTATTACCGATTATCCTGCAAGAGCAAAAGAAGTGCTGTATCAGCCGGATGTGGCGAAGAATTTATTAGCATATATCCGGATGGTGATGAAATAGGAGGAAAATACATTGAGAGCAGTATTGCAGAGAGTGGCCAGAGCAAGTGTCACAGTAGAAGGAGAGGTTCTGGGAAAAATTGGAAAAGGATTTATGATCCTGTTAGGCGTAGAAGATGCAGATACAGAGGAGATCACCGACAAGATGGCGGACAAGATCTGCAAGCTGCGTATTTTTGAAGATGAAAATGGAAAAACAAATTTAAGCCTGGCAGATGTAGGGGGAGAATTACTGGTGATCAGCCAGTTTACGCTTTATGCAGACTGCAAAAAGGGCAACCGCCCAAGCTTCGTAAAAGCAGGTGCACCGGATATGGCAGAACGTTTATACGAACATTTTATGGACCGGTGCAGAAACTATGTGGATGTAGTGGAAAAGGGGCAGTTTGGCGCAGATATGAAGGTGGAGCTGTTAAATGACGGACCATTTACGCTGATGTTGGAAAGTGAGCAGCTTTTTAAATAAACGGCGCGGTCAATAGAAAGGACAGTTATCTTAGAAAGGACAGTCATGGAACTGGTGTTATATTACAGTACGGGAGATCCCCGAATGAAAAAACAGGAAATGATGATGAAAAGCGTTCTGGTGCGTATGGGAGTGAAGATACGCAATGTGGCCCCGGACCAGGTGATGGAATCAGTAGGATATCTGGCAGGTGTACCGGGCTTTGAAAAAAGGGAAGTATTACAGCAGCCGGAAGCAGAAGAAAAAATACCCCAGATCACAGAGCAGATGCTGGTAATGAAGGACTTTACCAGCCGGCGTATTGATACTTTGCTTTTGAATCTGCGTAAGGCGAAAGTGCCGAAGATCAATTTAAAAGCTATTGTTACAGAGCAGAATGCAGGCTGGAGCTTTTATCATCTTTATGAAGAGATTGGGGAAGAACACCGCAGGATGAATGGAGGCGCACAGTAATGGAAAGTCCCACCAGGCAGAGGCAGCTTGAAGAACTGGATCAGGTAGAGCTTTGTACCCGTATTTTGTACCAGTCACGGAATGAATTGTATGTAAATATGCATTTTCTGGATGTATCTTTAAGCAGTCTGGGCTTTGAAGCAGACTGGAACAGAAAGGGGATCGCCTGTGACGGGGCAGTGATCTATTATGGTCCTGCATTTATTTTAGACCTTTACAAAAAGGGGCGTCAGGTGGTAAACCGTTATTATCTCCATGCATTATTCCACTGTCTGTTCTGCCATCTGTATACAAGAAAAGGCAGAGAGAAGGAAATGTGGGATCTGGCCTGTGATATTGCCATGGAATCTGTACTGGATGGAATGTATGAAAAATGCATCCACATCCCCCAAAGTCCTTTGAGAAGAGAAACTTATCTGCGTATCCGCAGGTTTTTAACGGGAAACAGGACCGCAGGTGCTTCCAGCGAGGAGGAACGGAATATCGTTCTTACAGCTGAGCGGGTCTATCATGCCCTTATGGAAATGGCTCTTCCGGAGAGAAGATTACGCCAGCTTCAGGCAGAATTTCATTTAGATGACCATGATCTGTGGGAGCAGGAAGCAGATCCATCGGCTGCCATGACCAGGCAGAACCAGTGGAATGACAACAGGGAGCGGATGCAGACCCAGATGGAGACTATGGGATCTGAGGAAGAGTCAGAGAATGAACAGAGCCTGCTGGATTCTATTCAGGTGGAAAATGAAGAACGGTATGATTACCGGCAGTTTTTAAGGAAATTTGCGGTCCTGCGGGAAGAAATGCAGACAGATCCGGATTCCTTTGATCAGGCATTTTACACATACGGCCTTTCCCTTTATGGGAATATGCCTCTTATAGAACCTTTGGAGACCAGAGAGGTGCAAAGGATCGAGCAATTTGTTATTGTCATTGATACCAGTATGTCCTGCTCAGGGGAGCTGGTACAGTGGTTTTTAGAGGAAACCTATGATGTGCTTTCCCAGTCAGAGACTTATTTCAGAAAAGTGCAGATCCATGTGATCCAATGTGATGACAAGGTGCAGTCAGATGTGGTCCTTACCTGCGCTGATGACCTGAAATCCTATATGGAGCATTTTCAGATCAAAGGATATGGAGGAACAGATTTCAGACCGGCTTTTGAGTATGTAAATACTTTAAAGGCAATGGGGCAGTTAAATGGGCTGAAGGGACTTATTTATTTTACAGACGGAAAAGGTATTTATCCGGTGGCGGCACCGGTTTACGATACGGCTTTTGTGTTTATCAGGGAGAGGTTTTGCGAAGAAGGGTTTCCGGCATGGGCTATGCGGGTAGTGTTAGATGATAATGAGTGCAGGCAAAAACAAGCGGCTGCGTCAGCAGACATTTGTTTTTGACAAGCTATTAACGAGCAGACCGCCTGCGTAAGCAGGCAGTAGAGTGCGCCAGCACGGGGTTCGTGAGTATAAAGAAAGGAACAGATCCAGTGAATATTAAACGAGCGAAAGAAGAGATAAAAGATACCATTGCAGCTTATCTTTTAAAAGATGAGTTTGGAGAATATAAGATCCCGGCGATCCGTCAGAGACCGGTACTGCTTATCGGCCCCCCTGGAGTAGGAAAGACCCAGATCATGGAGCAGATCGCCAGAGAGTGTGAGATCGGCCTGGTAGCTTATACCATTACTCATCATACACGGCAAAGTGCAGTGGGACTGCCCTTTATCCAGCATAAAATTTACGGTGGGAAAGAATATTCTGTTACAGAATATACCATGAGCGAGATCATTGCTTCTGTGTATGACCGCATACGGGAAACCGGTTTAAAAGAAGGTATTCTTTTTATTGATGAGATAAACTGCGTGTCAGAGACGCTGGCACCTACCATGCTCCAGTTTTTACAGTGCAAGACCTTTGGAAGCCATAAGGTGCCGGAAGGCTGGATCATCGTGGCAGCGGGAAATCCGCCGGAATACAATAAATCCGTCCGGGAATTTGATGTAGTCACATTGGACCGTATTAAAAAGATCATCATTGAACCAGATCTGGCAGTATGGAAGGAATATGCTTATGCCCAGAATATCCACCCGGCGATCATGTCTTATCTGAATATCCGTCCCCAGTATTTCTGCACAGTGGAAACTACTGTAGACGGAAAAAGGTTTGCCACTCCAAGAGGCTGGGAAGACTTGTCCCAGCTGATCCAGGTATATGAGTCATTGGGGAAGAAAGCGGACCGGGATGTAGTAGGACAATATCTGCAGCATCCTAAGATCGCCAAGGATTTTGCCAATTATCTGGAGCTTTATTATAAATATCAGGATCAGTACCAGGTAGATGAGATCCTTTCCGGCACCATAAGAGAAGAAATCTGTGATAAACTGGATAAAGCTTCTTTTGATGAGCGTATGGCGGTAACAGGCCTGCTTCTTGCAAAGCTGACAGACGGATTCAAGGCATTAAAGCTTATGAATGAAGAAATGACTCTTTTAATGGCACAGTTAAAGCAGTTTAAAAAAGAATCAGATGGGGCAGATGTTCATGGGCCGGCTCCGGTCATGATCTTAGAAAGCATCGGTGCTGAGTTAGAAAGCATCCGTATCCATAAAAAAGAGAGCGGACTTTCAGACCGCACACAGGATCGTATCTACCGGAAGGTGAAAGAGGCATTGGAGCAGTACGTACAGCAGATGAAGGCATTGTCCTTACAGGAGAAGGAGGACAGCTGGAACTGGCTGCGGCAGCAGTTTATGGAAAAAAGCGATGCCTATGAGGAGAAAAAGGAGTCCTGCGGTAAACAGTTAGAGCATGCCTTTGACTTTATGGAAGCAGCCTTTGCAAATGGTCAGGAACTGGTGATCTTTGTGACCGGTTTAAATACCGGGGAAGCCAGTGTAGAGTTTTTAAAGGAATATAATTGTGAACGTTACTACCGCTATAACAGAGAGCTCCTGTTTGATGACCAGGAGAGCAGAATGAAAGAAGTGCTTGAAAAATGATGATGAAAAAAGAGAAAACAGCAGGGAAAGCAAAAACTGTGGGGACTCTTTTTACAGGGGATGATCTGAAAAAACTGATCTTTCCTCTGATCATTGAGCAGATACTGGCGGTTTCCGTTGGTATGGTGGATACTATGATGGTTTCCAGTGCAGGAGAAGCAGCTACTTCCGGTGTTTCTCTGGTAGATATTATCAATGTACTTATTATCAATATTTTTGCTGCTGTGGCAACTGGCGGTGCAGTAGTTACATCCCAGTTTCTGGGACAGAAGCGAAAAGATAAGGCATGTCAGTCGGCAGACCAGCTGATCCTGGTAACAGGTGTGGTTGCGCTGGTGATCATGGCTTTAAGCATTCTGCTGCGCTGGCAGATCTTAAACCTCATTTATAAGGGTGTTACAGAAGAGGTAATGAAAAATGCAGTGATCTATCTGACTATTTCAGCCATTTCTTACCCGTTTTTAGCTGTGTACAATTCCTGTGCGGCGCTGTTCAGGTCTATGGGAAATTCAAAAATATCCATGCAGGCGTCTATTATCATGAATGTGATCAATGTGATCGGCGATGCACTGTTTATCTTTGGATTCCACTGGAGTGTGGCAGGCGCTGCAGGTGCGTCACTGATCTCCCGTATGATCGCCTGTTTCATTCTTATATGGAGACTGAGGGATCCGAAGCTGGACATCCGTATTGGCACGACTAAAGGTGTAAATATGCGTATGATAAAGCAGATTCTGCATATCGGTATTCCTAATGGCATTGAAAACAGCATTTTCCAGCTGGGTCGTGTGCTTACAGTGAGTATTATCGCCATGTTTGGTACGACACAGATCGCTGCAAATGCCATTGCAAATAACTTAGACAGTATGGGAGTTCTGCCGGGAACAGCCATGTGTCTGGCGATCATTACTGTAGTGGGACGCTGTGTGGGAGCCGGTGATTTTGAACAGGCAGAATATTATGCAAAAAAAATGATGAAGCTGACTTATATCATCAACGGAATCTGCTGCCTGGTGGTGATCCTTACCATGCCTGTTACTTTGCGGTTGTATGGAGTTTCAGGGGAAACAAGACATTTAGGAGCTGTTCTGGCCCTGATCCATAATGGCTGCGCTATCTTTTTATGGCCGGCAGGTTTCTGCCTTCCAAATGTGATGCGTGCAGCTAATGATGTAAAATTTCCGATGTGTGTATCCATTGCATCTATGTTCATTTTCCGTATCGGTTTAAGCTATGTGACCGGTGTAGCCTGGGGGATGGGGGCTATTGGTGTGTGGATCGCCATGATCATAGACTGGATCGTACGCATTACCTTCTTTGCAATACGGTTTTTCAGCGGAAAGTGGAAAACCTTTTATCACGGTGAATAAACGATAGAGGAATTTCAGGATTTAAGAGAACATTAGGGATAAAGGAGAGGAGTCATGAATTCCAAGACAAAAGGTATTTTATGTATTGTGACAGCGGCATTTTGTTTTGCTTTTATGTCGCTGTGCGTCCGGCTGGCGGGAGATCTGCCATCTATGCAGAAGATATTGTTCCGTAAT
This sequence comes from uncultured Clostridium sp., assembly GCA_900541315.1. Taxonomy (GTDB): domain Bacteria; phylum Bacillota; class Clostridia; order Lachnospirales; family Lachnospiraceae; genus Enterocloster. Next base: position 26,450 of record UQJF01000018.1, read on the forward strand.
CTGCTTGCATTTTTTATTGTAGGCGCAGGTTTGGTCCGCAAGCCGGAAAAGCTGGAAATACACAAGGGGGATCTTAAATTTTTGTTCCTGCGTTCTATCTGCGGAACAGTTGGTATTGTATGCAATTTTTATGCCATTGACCACCTAGTGCTTTCCGATGCCAATATGTTAAATAAGCTGTCTCCTTTCTTCACCATTATTTTTTCTTATTTTCTTTTAAAAGAAAGACTGACCCTGTTTCAGGGAATTGCAGTTGTAGTAGCATTTATGGGAGCATTATTTATCATCAAACCTACAGGAAATATGACAGATCCGGCAGCGCTTATTGGAATGCTGGGGGGTGCGGGAGCCGGTGCAGCCTATAGCTTTGTGCGTGTACTGGGAAAAAGAGGGGTGAATGGAAAGCTGATAGTCATGTTTTTCTCAGCCTTTACCTGTGTGTTTGCACTGCCATTTCTCATTGGACATTTTGCTCCTATGAAATGGTGGCAGGTTGCAGCTATGATCGCAGCCGGATTTGGCGGTGCAGGCGGTCAGATCTTTGTGACGAAAGCATATTTTTATGCTCCGGCAAAAGAAATTTCTGTTTTTGACTATTCGCAGATCATGTTTTCAGCTCTTATGGGATTTCTGGTCCTGGGACAGAAGCCGGATATGCTTAGTCTTTGCGGATATATGATCATCTGTACTACGGCAGTCTGTATGTATTTTTATAATAAGAATCGGAGTATATTATGATGTCCTCTCGGAGAGAACATTGTGATGTCTGGAGGGGAGAACATGAAAGTTACTTATATCCACCACAGCAGTTTCCTTGTAGAAACTGATGAAAATTACTTTTTATTTGACTATTTTGAAGGAGAACTTCCGGAATTTAAGGAAGACAAGCCTCTTCTGGTTTTTGCCAGCCATCGGCATGGAGATCATTTTTCACCGGTGATCTTTGAATTAGCAGGAAAGCATAAAAAGACCGGTTTTGTACTTTCTGATGATATCTGGAAGCGGAGAGTGCCGGAAGAATTTCTTGGAAAAACCTATTTTACCGGTCCGGGAGAAGAACTGGAATTGACAGTACCTTTTACAGGAGGATCCGGTGTGAAGATCCGGGCTTTTAAATCCACAGATGAAGGTGTTGCGTTTCTGATCGAAACGGAAGGAAAGCGGATCTATCATGCAGGAGATCTGAACAACTGGGTATGGGCTGGAGAACCAGAAGTAGATAATAAGCGGATGAGTGAAAATTTCCATAAAGAGCTGGAGAAGATGAAGGGCATTCATATAGATGTGGCTTTTATGCTCCTTGATCCGAGACAGGAAAAGGATTTCTATCTGGGAATGGACGACTTTATGAAAATGGTGGGAGCCGATGTGGTGTTCCCTATGCATTTCTGGGGTGATTTTGAAGTAACAGACCGGTTTAAGGCACTGGAGTGTGCAAAAGACTATAAGGACCGGATCGTAAAGATCCATAAAAAGGGAGAACGTTTCCTGATATAGAAAACCGGCTGCAAAAGCAGGCACAGGAAAGACTTTGAGAATACATTTTAAGGAAGAGAGGATAAGAACATGCTGCTGATCAAAAACGGACGGGTGATCGACCCGGCAGGAAAGAAGGAAAGAAATGCTGATATTGTTGTAAAAGATGGGAAAATTGAAAAAATATATCCAGAAGGAACATTACCCCCAGAGGCAGAAGCAGCTGCGGATCAGGTGCTTGATGCAAAAGGCCTTGTGGTAGCGCCTGGTCTGGTGGATGTTCATGTACATTTCCGTGATCCGGGACTGACTTACAAAGAAGATATCCATACAGGTGCGGCTGCTGCTGCCAAAGGAGGTTTTACCACCGTTGTGTGTATGGCAAATACAAAGCCCATTGTGGATAATGAAGAAACACTTAAGTATGTGCTGGAAGAAGGAAAGAAGACCGGTATCCATGTACTTAGCTGCGCTGCTGTTTCCAAGGGCTTTGAAGGAAAAGAAAGAACGGATATGGAAGGACTGTTAAAGGCTGGTGCAGCAGGCTTTACAGATGACGGTATCCCGTTAATGGACGGAATGTTTGTAAAAGAGGCTATGGAAGAGGCAGCCAGACTGGATACAGTTTTAAGCTTCCATGAAGAAGATAAAACCTTTATCAAACAGAACGGCATTAACCATGGTAAGGTATCTGAACAGCTGGGAATTTACGGATCCCCGGCGCTGGCAGAGGACTCTCTGGTAGCAAGAGACTGTATGATCGCACTGGCTACCGGCGCAAGAATCGATATCCAGCATATCAGTTCCGGTCATTCTGTAGAAATGGTACGTCTGGCAAAGAAAATGGGCGCAAATGTATGGGCTGAGGTAACACCACATCACTTTACCCTTACAGAAGATGCAGTTCTGGAACATGGCACTCTGGCAAAGATGAACCCGCCTCTGCGTACTGAGTGGGACCGCCAGATGCTCATTGAAGGCTTAAAAGACGGCACCATTGACATGATTGCCACAGACCATGCACCTCATAGCAAAGAGGAAAAAGAAAAGTCCATTACCGAAGCACCAAGCGGTATTACCGGTCTGGAAACATCTCTGGCACTTGGCATTACCAGCCTGGTAAAACCGGGACATCTGACTTTGATGGAGTTAATGGAAAAGATGAGCTTAAATCCTGCAAAGCTTTACAAATTGGACTGTGGCCGATTAGAAGAAGGGGCAGCAGCTGATCTTGTGATCTTTGATGAAAATGAAAAGTGGGTAGTAGACGGATTTGCCTCCAAGGCAATCAACAGCCCGTTTCTGGGGGCAGAGCTGACTGGCAGAGTGAAGTACACGATCTGCGATGGGAAGGTTGTGTATAGGCAGTAATTGTAGTGTCTGTAATGCTGCCAATACCAGCGTGTCCTGTAGTATGCACCATTTGTACCAGATTCTCATATACTTGCGAAAAAGGTCCACCGCTTTGTCGGCTGGACCTTTTTCAAATTTCCTCTTTACAAAAACACTTTAGTATGCTACCATGATAGCGTGTCAAAACGATAGCAGATTAACTCGCCTGCCACCTGTGTCAGCAGGAGGCGGAGCATGTAAGTGCGGGGGCGTGAGTTACGATATAAGAGGAGGAAACTTATTATGAAGAAAAGAGTTTTATGTGCAGCGATCGCATCTATGATGGTATTATCCATGGCAGCTTGCTCATCAGGCAGTACCGCTGCTACAACAGCTGAAACAAAGGCTTCTGAGGCAGAAACAACTACAGTGGCAGCTTCTTCTGAAAAAGCAGAAGATGCCACAGCTGCAGGTACAGAGGGCGGCACACTGATCGTTGGTTTCGACCAGGATTTCCCGCCAATGGGATTTTTAGGAGATAACGGTGAGTACACCGGTTTTGACCTGGAACTGGCACAGGAAGTTGCAAAGCGCCTTGGTCTGGAATATCAGGCACAGCCAATTGCATGGGATGCAAAGGATATGGAACTGGAATCCGGAAACATTGATTGTATCTGGAATGGATTTACCATGACCGGCCGTGAAGATGATTACACATGGACAAAACCTTATATGGCAAACACCCAGGTATTTGTAGTAAGAAATGATTCCGGTATCGAAGGAAAAGACGGTCTTGCAGGCAAAGTAGTAGAGTGCCAGGCAGATTCTTCCGCAGAAGCAGCATTAAAAGAAGATCCGGATCTGACTTCCACTTTTGGACAGCTTTTGACCACTGCTGATTACAACACAGCATTTATGGATCTGGAGCAGGGCTCTGTAGATGCCATTGCTATGGACGTGATCGTAGCAGGATATCAGATCAAACAGAGAAATGCAGATTTCACTATTTTAGATGATTCCCTTTCCGCAGAAGAGTACGGCGTAGGCTTTAAAAAGGGCAACACTGAGTTAAGAGATAAGGTTCAGGCAACTCTGGAAGATATGGCAAAAGACGGAACCATGAAAGAAATCTCTGAAAAGTGGTTTGGTGAAGACGTTACTACCATTGGAAAGTAATAGGTTTCAGGCCTGAAACAGATATAAGTTGCAGTTTGGCTGAACTGTAAGAGATATGAATTTAGGATAATAAGCGAGAATCCTCGGTTATTCAATTGCCGAGATGAAAGCGTCT
>UQJF01000019.1 GCA_900541315.1 uncultured Clostridium sp.
GTAGCTCCGTCTCGTGGGCTCGGAGATGTGTATAAGAGACAGATTTAACACTGTTCTCATCCATGGTCTGGTAAGAGACTCCCAGGGACGTAAGATGAGCAAATCCCTTGGAAATGGTATTGATCCTCTGGAAGTTATTGACAAGTACGGTGCAGATGCGCTGCGTATGACCCTGATCACCGGCAATGCCCCTGGAAATGATATGCGTTTCTACTGGGAGCGTGTAGAAAACAGCCGCAACTTTGCAAATAAGGTATGGAATGCTTCCCGTTTCATTATGATGAATATTGAAAAGGCAGCTGATATTTCCGGTGTTACTGAAAAAGACCTGACACTGGCAGATAAGTGGATCCTTTCCAAGGTAAATGCACTGACTAAGGATGTAACAGAAAATCTGGATAAATATGAATTAGGTATCGCTCTCCAGAAGGTATATGACTTTATCTGGGAAGAGTTCTGCGACTGGTACATTGAAATGGTTAAACCAAGACTGTATAATGAAGAGGATGAGACTAAGGCCGCAGCTATCTGGACTTTAAAGAACGTACTGATCCAGGCATTAAAGCTGCTGCACCCATTTATGCCGTTTATCACAGAGGAGATCTTCTGCAATTTACAGGAAAATGAAGAGACAATTATGCTTTCTGACTGGCCTGTATATAAGGAAGAGTGGGCATTTGAGGCAGAGCATGAGGCTACTGAAACTATTAAAGAGGCAGTAAGAGCCATCCGTAATGTGCGTACATCCATGAACGTTCCGCCAAGCAAGAAGGCAACTGTTTATGTAGTATCTGAGGATGATGCTGTATTAAAGATCTTTGAGAACAGCCGCAGTTTCTTCGCATTCTTAGGCTATGCCGGCGAAGTCATCCTGCAGAAGGATAAAGCAGGCATTGGTGAGGATGCAGTTTCTGCAGTTATCCACAAGGCAGTTATCTACATGCCATTTGCAGAATTAGTAGACATTGAAAAAGAGATCCAGCGCTTGAAGGCAGAGGAAAAACGTCTGGAGGGCGAATTAAAGCGTTCTCATGCTATGCTTGGAAATGAGAAGTTTGTAAGCAAGGCTCCACAGGCCAAGATCGATGAAGAGAAGGCAAAACTGGAGAAATATACCCAGATGATGGATCAGGTAAAGATACGTCTGTCACAGCTTGAAAAGTAAGTTTAAGTTAATGAAAACGGCCCGGATGGCAGTCTATTTGCCCTTCGGACCGTTTTGCCAAGCAGAGAGGAATAGGGTATGGAAGCACAATGGGAAGGAAATCTTGATACGTTTGGCGGTTTTGCTCTTTCTTTTGGTGGTCTGTGTCTACGGGATGATGGAAGCCGTTCCAGAAAGGTCTGGAATCTTTTAAGCTACCTTATTTTAAACAGAGAACGGGATCTGGGGGTGGCAGAGCTTTACCAGCTGCTGTGGCAGGATAAAGATGAGGAAAATCCTTATGGAGCCTTAAAAACACTGGTATTCCGCGTTCGCCGCCTGTTAGAAGAAGCCGGTTTCCCGGCAACAGCTATGGTACTTAGCAGTAAAGGCATTTACCGGTGGAATCCGCAGTTGTCCATGAAAGTGGATGGAGAAGAATTTGAACATTTAAGTAAGCTGTGTCTGGCAGAAGCGTTTGATATGGAAACAGGAAAAGAGCAGTGGAAAACTGCACTTTCTCTTTATAAAGGAGAATTTCTTCCAGGAGCCGGTGATGCTGTCTGGATGAAAGAAAAAAGAGAGTTTTACAGTGGCCTTTATAAAAGGCTGGTGCGTAAAGTGTGTCTATGGCTTCTTGAAACAAGGCAGTATAAAGAGGCAGAACAGATTGCAGATGCAGGTTTAAGTCTTTATGAATACCAGGAAGAATTTGAAGGCTGCAAGATCTTAGCTCTTTACTACATGGGACAGGTGGAAGCCGCTTTAAACCGGTATCTTATGGCAATGGACAAATTTTATAAGGAACACCAGCTTACACCTTCTGATCAATTTAAGGAATTGTACCATCTGGTAAGCACCAGTCATTTAGAAGAGCCAAAATCATTTGAGGATATTGCTGCAGAATTATCAGAGCCGGAAATCCCAACAGAGAAACAGACAGAGAACCGTTTCGGGGCTTATGAATGTGAGTATTCAGTCTTTAAACGTCTGTTCTGGCTGGAACGCAGGGCAGTGGCCAGAAGCGGCGAGTCCGTATATTTGTGTCTGTTGAGTATAGAACGGCCAGATGGCAGAAAAATGAAGGCGGATGTGTTAGGCAGGGCTGCAGAGCGGATGAAGATGGTGATCCAGGGTTCCCTGCGGGCCAGTGATATTTTCTCCCGTTATAGTGTGAGCCAGTATGTTGTACTTATCCCTGCTGCGACCTACGAAAACTGTGAGGCAGTGATGGAGCGGATCACGCGGGCCTTTAACAAAGGGTATGTGCGCAAAGATGTGGCTGCAGTAAGCCGGATCACAGCGGTTTTTCCTGCGGACCGCGAATGCTTTTGACCTCTCTGATACTGAATTGCTACGTGCATTGCACTCCCTCAATATAAAAAATTTACATAGGATTAATTAAAATGAAATTGAAAAATGCATTGATATTACTTTTGACAGCTACCATCTGGGGTGTTGCATTTGTTGCCCAGAGTGTAGGAATGGATTATGTACAGCCTTTTACTTTTAATGGGGTGCGAAGCATCATCGGCGGTCTTGTGCTTATCCCTGTGATCCTTGTCCTGGATAGAAAGAAGAAGGCAGAAGAAAAAGATTATAAGGCACCAGGCGACAGAAAAACGCTGATCTTAGGCGGTATCTGCTGTGGTGTTGCTCTTGGTATTGCAACTAATTTACAGCAGTTTGGTGTAATGTATACAAGTGTGGGAAAGGTTGGCTTTATTACTGCCTGCTACATTATCATTGTGCCGGTTTTAAGCTTGTTTTTAGGTAAAAAATGCAGTCCGGCTGTTGCAGGAGCAGTTGTTCTTGCTGTTGCAGGTCTTTACCTGCTTTGCATGTCAGGAAGTGACCGGGGGATCCAGAAGGGTGATTTCCTTGTTATGATCTGTTCCTTTATTTTCTCTATCCATATTATGATCATTGACTATTTTTCACCGGCAGTAGACGGAGTGAAAATGTCCTGCATCCAGTTTTTGGTAAGTGGTGCTATTTCACTGGTAGGTATGCTGATCTTTGAAGAACCGCACATTACACAGATCCTTATAGCATGGAAGCCTATTCTTTATGCAGGTGTTATGTCCTGTGGCGTGGGATATACCTTACAGATCGTAGGACAGAAGGGGGTCGATCCAGCCAGTGCTTCTTTGATCTTAAGTCTGGAGTCCAGCATTTCTGTACTTGCAGGCTGGCTGCTCTTAGGACAGAAGATGACAGGAAGAGAGATCCTTGGCTGTGTTCTTATGTTTTTAGCTATTGTGCTGGCACAGGCGCCGGACGTTATTTTAAGTCGAAAAAACGGGGGAAGATAGAGTTGCGGACCCTGTAAAATTCGTATACTATGGAAGAGGATCCTGTTTTGTAAATATGATTCTGGAAAGGACTTGGAAAAATATGGAAGAGACAGGTGCGAAAGATTATCTGGACCAGCTTCCTATGTGGGCCAATAAGAAAAACTCTTTAAAAGATATCAGGGTATTTTTAGACCGCATGGGGGCACCGGACAGAAAGATCCCGGCAGTCCATGTAGCGGGAACCAATGGAAAAGGTTCTGTATGTGCTTTTATGACCTCTGTATTAAAAAAAGCCGGTTTTCGTACAGGAACCTTTATTTCTCCTCATCTGGTGGAAATCCGGGAACGTTTTCTCATAAATGGGGAGCTGGTGGAAAACGGGATTTTTGAAGAGGCTTTCAGGGAAGTAAAAAAAGCGGCAGAGGCTATGATGAAAGAAGGTTTTTGTCATCCTACTTTTTTTGAGTTCCTTTTTTATATGGCAATGGTGATCTTTGCAAAAGAAAAGGTAGATGTGATGGTCATAGAGACTGGTCTTGGAGGCCGTCTGGATGCTACTAATGTGCTGGAAAAACCGGCAGTCTGTGTGATCACTTCAATCAGCAAAGATCATATGCAGTATCTGGGTACCACCATTTCTGAGATTGCAGGGGAGAAGGCTGGTATCATTAAAGCCGGTGTGCCTGTGGTATTTGATGATTCAGATGCAGAGGCTGGGGCAGTGATACGCAACAGGGCAAAGAAGATGAATGCACAGTGTTTTCCGGTGTCGGATCTTCTTTATGAGGCTGTGAATGGTGCCAAAGAGGGAAGTGACTACCTTTGTCTTAAAGAAAAAGAAGATTATGGACAGGCTTCTGGTCTTGACTGTTCAGAACTTGTTTTTATTGTTCCTTTTGAAGCACCTTATCAGGCTCAGAATGCATTTCTTGCTGTGACAGCTCTCCGGGTTTTACGAACATACGGCGGTATTTTTGAAAGGTTGGCGGATGAGGTGATCCAGGATGGGATCAGGGAAGCACGCTGGCCTGGAAGAATGGAAAGAGCAGCTGAAAATATTTATCTGGACGGAGCACACAATCCGGGGGGGATCGCAGCTTTTATCCAGGCAGCAGGAAAGATCCAGGAAAGAACCGGTAAAAAACCATGGCTTCTTTTTGCAGCTGTGTCAGATAAAGAGTATGAGACCATGGCAAAAGAACTTTGTGAAGGTCTTGACTGGTGCGGCATTGGTGTGGTACATATGAACAGTGACAGGGGGCTGTCAGCAGAACGGCTTTCACAGGTTTTTAAGAAATATGCCTCCTGTGATGTAGTTTCTTTTGAGGATACAAAAACTGCTATCAGCCAGATGAAGCAGACAGCAGGAGGGGGAATTTTATTCTGTGCAGGCTCCCTGTACTTGATCGGAGAGCTGAAGGTTCATCTGGAGGAGGAAAGGAGCAAGATACATTGATCGATTTTGAAGAAGAAATAGAACGTTTTAAGCCAAGTCTGGACGTAGAAGCGGTAGAGGATGCCATTGTAAAAAGCGACCTGACAGATATGACAGACATTATGATGGAACTGATCAAGGAAAGAGACGGAAGTAAAAGATGATGGATATTGCAGCAAAAAACAGACAGGTAGCCAACAGCTACTATAATCTGGGGCTGGAAAAGGCGAAAATACGGGATCTTTCCGGTGCAGCCCAGTGCCTGAAAAAAAGCCTGCATTTTTCCAAATACCAGACAGATGCCAGAAACCTCCTGGGTCTGATCTATTATGAAAATGGGGAAGTAGCAGATGCACTGGTACAGTGGGTCATCAGCTTAAATTTACAGCCGGAAAATAATCTTGCAGATCATTATTTAGATGAGATCCAGCGAAAACCCGGACAGTTAGAGGCAGAAAGCCAGAATGTGAAAACCTTTAACCAGGCTTTGTGGCATGCCCAGAACGGCAGTGATGATCTGGCGATCCTTCAGCTGGCCCGTGTGGTTGGTGCAAAGCCCCACTTTGTGAAGGCACATCTGCTTCTGGCCCTTTTATATATGCGGAGGGAAGATTATAATAAGGCGGGGCGGTCTCTTTATAAGATATTACAGATTGATAAGAGCAATCCAAAAGCCTTGTATTATATGTCCCTTGTAAAGCAGAATACCGGCCGGGCAGATGCGGAAAAGAGGAAGATGATCAAGGCATTTTCCCACAGGCAGATGCAGGATGATGATGTGATCATTCCCAATACTTACAAGGAAAATACAGGTCTTTCTACGGTATTTCACATTATCATCGGTCTTATTTTAGGTCTGTTTGCTTTCTACGTGCTGGTGCTTCCTGCAAGAGAGAGCAGTTTAAACCGTACCAGGGATGATGAGCTGATCGGCTATATGCAGCAGCTGAATAATGCAAACCAGCAAAATGATACGCTGCAGCAGAAAAATGATGAACTTACTGCCCAGAAGGAAGAGGTACAGAAAAAACTGGACGAGCTGACTACAGGAAACACCAGTGTGCTGGCCCAGTATCAGAGTTTGATCTGGGTGCTCCAGTATTATCGTACAGGAGATCTGGTAACAGCAGCAAAGACCTTTGCAGATGCCGGCTTTGATATGATCGAGGATGAAAATATCCAGACGATCATAAGCAGCATCCGTCAGGATATGGCAGGAAATATCTACCAGAGCCTGGTACAGCAGGGACTGCAGCTGTGGAACGGCGGTGACAAGACCCAGGCTATGGATTATTTTCAGGCCAGTTTAAAGATCCAGCCGGATAACCCGGAAGCTATGTTCTATGTAGGCCGTCTGTATCAGGAATCCGGAGATACGGAAAATGCAAACGCCATGTTTGACAAGATCGTTGGAGAACATGGAGACTCTGAATATGCCCAGAAGGCATCAACGGCAAGAGGATATTAAATGTGAAGATACCAGGGTCAAAAGGTCGGAAATCCCATGCAAGCTTGCCTGCAGGAGGATTTTTGAACTTGGGACCCGCCAAAAACATGAGTAAGAGTGATCCGCCCAGGGCGGAAATGTGAATAGGAAAAGTGAATATCAGATCATACAGCAGAGAAAAGAATAACTACCTTTTCTCTGCTTTTTATTGCCCACCCGCTACTGGCGGGTGGAGTTATTAAGGAGGAACCAAGAACCATGAAACAGACAAAAATAACCTATGAAGCTTTTGGCGATACATTGCTTATACATATGCCAAAAGAACTGGATCACCACAACTGCCGTGACTTAAAACGGGACACGGACCTGATGTTAGATGAAAACTACATCAATCGTATTATCTTCGATTTTGGAAAAACAGAATTTATGGATTCTTCTGGGATCGGGATCCTTTTAAACCGTTATAAGCAGATGGCGGCCAGCAGAGGTACTGTAACTTATTACGGTGCAGGCCCAAGAATACTCAGGATCCTTGAGATGGGCGGTCTGGGGCGTCTGATCCGGGGGTTTAAGGACCGTGAAAGCGCATTGGGAAATTTATAAAAGCAGGAGGATGGAAAAAGTGGAAGGACAGAAGGAACAAAATGGCAGAACCGGGCAAAAGGAGCATGTAAGGCTGGAATTTGAAAGCTGTTCTAAAAATGAAGAGTTTGCCAGAGTTGTGGCAGCTGTATTTATGAGCCGCTTAGATCCAACATTAGAGGAGACACAGGATGTAAAAACAGCAGTGTCAGAGGCAGTCACCAATGCCATTATCCATGGCTATGGAAAAGAGGCCGGAGAGATATTTATGGACATGACGGCAGATCCGGCAGAAAAAACGCTGACTGTCTGCATAACAGATACAGGAGCAGGAATTGCGGATGTAAAAAAAGCCATGGAGCCTTTGTATACAACAGATACAACAGGGGAACGCTCTGGTATGGGCTTTTCCTTTATGGAAGCCTTCATGGATGAAGTTATTGTAGAGTCAGAACCGGAAAAAGGAACGGCCGTGACCATGAAAAAACATATTGGAAGGTGAGCCTTATGGATGAAACCCTGAAAATGATCGAATTGGCTCACCAGGGAGATAAAGCAGCCAGAGACAGGCTGGTAACAGATAATCTGGGGCTTGTATGGAGCATTGTAAAACGCTTTGCAGGCCGTGGATATGAACAGGAAGATCTGTTTCAGATCGGAAGCATCGGGCTTTTAAAAGCGATTGATAAATTTGACCTGCAGTATCAGGTGCGGTTTTCTACTTATGCAGTGCCAATGATCGCAGGCGAGATCCGAAGGTTTTTGCGGGATGACGGAATGATTAAGGTAAGCCGTTCTTTAAAGGAACTGGCGGTAAAGGTATTTTCTTTAAAAGAACAGCTGACGGATAATTACGGAAGAGAACCTACAGTGGAAGAGATCGCAAAAGAATTAGGGGTAAGCAGTGAAGAGGTGGCTGCATCTTTAGAGGCAGGCGCCCAGATAGAGTCTATTTACAGGCCATTAAGTGCCACAGAAGGAGAAAAAGGAGTCTTAATGGACAAATTAGAAGAAAAGAGCGAAGCTCAGGAACAGTTATTAAACAGGCTTACATTGGAAAAGCTGATGAAAGATCTGGGCGAGCAGGAAAAAGAACTGATACTGCGCCGCTATTTTTATGGCCAGACACAGACAGAAACGGCAAAAGCACTGAAGGTTTCCCAGGTACAGATCTCGCGTCTTGAGAAGAAGTGTTTAAAAGAGCTGCGAAAGCGTTTTGAAGGATGAGGACAGGTGGATAAAGGAGAAGAGATAAAATAACGAATAAAAATCAAAAAAAGGCACATTCTAGCTTTGAAAGGATGTGAACCTGATGAAAATGAAAAGTGTGAAAGCAGTTCTTATTCTCCTGCTGCTCATAGCAGGAATGGTTACAGGGTATCTGTTGTGGAAAATGAAAGAACCGGAATATGAGAAAGAAGGCTTATTTGTAGATAACGGTGTAGTGGCTTATTATAACATGACAGAAACCGGAGTTGCAGCCTATGCGTCAGCACCGGCCAGTGTACTGATAGAAGAGGAAGAAGGGCAGAGTGAAGCTTTATGAGCCAGGGAAGCAGCAGCCAGAGCCAGACGGTCTATATACAGTTAAACCAGATCACGGAGATCTGCCGCAGGGATGTGTTTTTAAAAGATATAGGGGAAGTAACCTGCCGGGACAAGGTGATCTTAAGCAAATGCCGGGCTTTAAAGGTAAAAAGCATCCCTGAAAAAGAAGCCAGACGGTATGTAATGAGCGCTTTGGAAGTAGTGCAGAAGTTAGAATCCATAGATCCGTCTATTGAGGTAAACAATCTGGGAGAATCGGATTTTATCATTGCCTATAAGCCGCCAAAGGCTCCAGAAATGTGCTGGCAGTGGCTAAAAACCTTTTTTGTGTGTCTGGTCAGCTTTTTTGGGGCGGCATTTGCCATTATGACCTTTAATAATGATGTAAATGTAGGGGATGTGCTGGGACAGGTCTATTTTCAGGTGATGGGGCGGCAGCCAGATGGATTCGGGCTTATGGAAGCAGGCTACAGTGTGGGGCTGGCTGTTGGCATTTTAGTATTTTTCAATCATTTTGCAGTAAAAAAGCTGAATACAGATCCTACGCCTTTAGAGGTAGAAATGCGTCTGTATGAGGAAAATATCTGTAAAACACTTATTGATCAGGCTGATAGAAAGGAGAAAGAGATTGATGTGGATTAAAAATGTCTTTCTTCTTTTTTTCGGTCTCTGTGCCGGGGGGATCATTGCAGCAGGGGTGTATGCGTTTCTGGCGATCATCGGCGTATTTGTGCGGATGATCGGAAAAACGAAGACGAAAAAGCATATTATGCTTTATGAAAATATGATCATCCTTGGAGGAGTGCTTGGAAACATCATGGAGCTTTATAAGGTGCGGCTGCCCTTGGGAGAGGTATTTGGGCAGATCTTTCTTCTTACAGGGGGTGTCAGTGTAGGGATATTTACAGGCTGTCTTGTTATGTCTCTGGCAGAAACTTTAAAGGCTCTTCCTACATTTTCCAGGAGGATACGGCTGTCAGTGGGACTTCCGTGGCTGATCGCCGCCATTGCAGCAGGAAAGTGTGGCGGGTCTATATTATATTTCTGGAAAAGGATGGCAGCCGGATGAGGATATTAAGAATAGGATCTTTAAAACTGGGTATTAAAATAGGATATTAAACCAGGATCGTTAGGAAGGAAATGGATATGGAGATCGATAAGAAAAAATACGCAGACTACATCAAAGCGATCACCCCGGTCCACAACCTGTGGATCTCTATGGGAAAAGCTTTTATAACAGGAGGTCTGATCTGTACTCTGGGGCAGTTTATCATGAACTGGGCCACTGACAGGTGTGGATTGGAGGCAGAGGCTGCAGGTACCTGGACTTCTATTATACTGGTATTTTTAAGTGCTTTATGTACGGGACTTAATATTTACCAGAAACTGGTAAAATTTGGCGGAGCCGGAGCTTTAGTGCCGATTACAGGCTTTGCTAATTCCGTAGCCGCTCCTGCAATAGAATTCCGCTCCGAAGGCCAGGTTTTCGGTATTGGCGTAAAGATATTTACCATTGCAGGACCGGTGATCCTGTATGGCGTGGGAGCAAGCTGGATCTTAGGAGTGGGATACTGGGTTTTACAGAAAATGTGAGCTTTTGGTAAGCATAAAAATAAGTTGTAATAAAAAGAGCTGCATGGCTCTTTTTTTATGTTGGCAGAGTATGTTATAATAAAAGGAATAATATACAGTTTTTTTAGAAGCTGTGAATATATGCAATTAATTAGGTGGAGGAAAATGCCATGGATCATATAGCATATTTATCAAGCCAGAATGATTATATTATATTTAATTATAAGGGAAAGACAGTACGATTTAAAGGACCATATAGTTTGCAAAAAATTGTAAAAGTAAAAGAATGGGATGAAGGATATATTGTGGTAGATGTAAAATATGCAAATAAAAAAGAACTTACAGAAGACTATATAGATCTGGTTCCTATCCTTGAAAGACTTTATATTAATGCGCCTGAATTTTTAAAGCCAATTAAAAAAGTGGAGGTTCGATATGCCAGTTGAACAATTGAAAAAAATTGCAGATGAAGCAGATATGATCGTTGCCGGATACGCATTTACTAAAAATGCAGAGGGGCTGATACAGGTATTAAATTTAAGTAATCCGGAAGAAGCTTGCGTTCTTCAGAAAGATGGTACGATGGTAGAAACAACAATGGATACGATTACTGTTTTAAAAGTGCAGGCTTATTACTTGAAAAACAGGGAATTTATGGAGGAAGAGGATGCCTAAGTATTTTCCATTTAAAGTTGCCGGATATTATCTGTATTATACAATGGAGTGTGTGATCGAATGTATGCATGTCCATGCCAGCGATAAAAGATTAACGGAAAAAGGTTCTGCAAAACTCTTTGTAAAACCGGATGGAGAAACGATCGTACAGAGACAAGGTGTAGTATCAGAGTCAGATATGAAAAAAATACGTAAGTATATCAAACTTAATCATGAGACTATGTTTGAAGTTTGGTCACAAAATTCTGTGCATGGTTATTATGGAGAAAATAAATAGAGAACAATAAAACTAAAGTGATATAGCAATGTATTTTGGGAGAAAAAAGTTAAACATGAATACACGCAGATTAGGAAAAACTGGACTTCAGGTAAGTGAGGTGGGTTTCGGCGGGGAATGGTTGGAACGACACCCAGAGGAGAAAGGAGTGGAACTGATCCGTTATGCTTCTTCTAAGGGAATTAATATTTTAGACTGCTGGATGGCTGACCCGAAATCCAGGGATGTGATCGGAAAAGGGATCAAAGAAAACCGCAGCAAGTGGTATATCCAGGGGCATATCGGATCTACCTGGAAGAACGGCCAGTATTTCCGCACCAGGGATATGAAATATGTGCGTCCAGCCTTTGAGGATTTGTTAAAGAGGCTACAGACAGATTATATTGATCTGGGAATGATCCATTATGTAGATTCTGAGGAAGAATGGGAAAATATTCTTCGCTCAGACTATATGGATTATGTAATGGAATTAAAAAACAATGGTGTGATCCGCCACATCGGAATGAGTTCTCATAACCCGAAGGTGGCAGTAAAAGCAGCAGCGTCCGGCTTTGTGGAAATGATCCTTTTCAGCATCAATCCGGCTTTTGATATGCTTCCTGCCAGCGAAAACATTGACACCATGTTTGCAGATGAGTTTGATGCAAGTTTAAAAGGAACTGACCCGGACCGGGCCCGTTTATACAAAGTCTGTGAGCAGAATGATGTGGGCATTACCGTTATGAAGGGTTTTGCAGGGGGAAGATTATTTGATGAAAAACGTTCTCCTTTTGGTGTAAGCTTAACACCGGTACAGTGTATCCACTATGCATTGACCCGTCCGGCAGTTTGTTCCATTATGTGCGGCTATGATACAAAAGAGCAAGTAGACCAGGCAGTGGCATATGAAAGTGCTTCTGAAGAAGAAAAAGACTACGCATCTGTGATCGCCAATGCGCCATTCCATTTCTACAAAGGAGAGTGTACCTATTGCGGTCACTGCAAACCATGCGTAGCCAATCTGGATATTGCCATGATCAACAAATTTTATGATCTGGCTACCATGCAGCCAAAGGTTCCGGCAACTGTGCAGTCCCATTATGAACTGCTGGAGCATAAAGCTTCTGAATGTATTGGCTGTCATGCTTGTGAGTCACGGTGCCCATTTGGAGTACCGATCGCAGAGCGTATGGAGAAAACAGCAAAATTATTCGGCTGTTAAATAAAGAACAAGGAGACAAACACATGGAGCATCTGCGCTGCGTAGTGGAGCGGATTACATATCAAAATGAGGAAAATGGCTATACAGTTTTAAAATGCGCAGTAAAAAACTATAGTGACCTGGTAACAGTGGTTGGTACTATGCCGGATACCCATGTGGGTTCTGTCCTGTCTTTAGAAGGTTTCTGGAAAATGGATGCAAAATACGGCAGGCAGTTTTGCACAGAGCGGTTTGAGGAAACACTTCCTGCCACTGTATATGGCATTGAAAAATATCTTGGGTCCGGTCTTGTAAAAGGGATCGGGCCTGTTTTTGCAAAAAAGATCGTGGAAAAATTCGGCGAAAATACGCTGGATATTATTGATGAAACACCAGAAGAACTGATCAAGGTCCCTGGCATCGGAAAAGTGCGGGCAGAACGGATCAAAACCAGCTGGAAGGACCAGAAAGAGATCAAAAACATTATGCTGTTCCTTCAGAGCAACGAAGTCAGCACTTCTCATGCCACTAAGATTTATAAAACCTATGGAAAAGAAAGTATTTCCATTGTAAAAGAAAATCCGTACCGTCTGGCAGATGATATCTGGGGTATTGGATTTAAAACAGCAGATTCCATTGCGGAGAAAATGGGCATTGATAAGACGAAATTTGTACGTCTGCGCAGTGGTATTTTTTATACTTTAAATAAACTGGGGGAAGAGGGACACTGTTATGGAGAACGGGAACAGCTGGTAAAAAAGGCGAAAGAACTGCTGGAAGTGGAAGAAGGGGAGATTGAAGTTACTTTAGATGAGATGCTTCGCACCAAAGATGTGATCCAGGATGAAGAGGCTATTTATCTGCCGCCTTATTATTTCTCAGAGAGCGGTTGTGCCAAGCGGCTGCTGGAACTTTTGCTTACCGGGCGAAAATCTGTGTCCGATGATGAAAGGATCGTGGAAAAAGTGGTATCCCAGTCTGATATCACCTACGATGGGATCCAGTTAGAAGCAGTAAAAACAGCCATCTCATCCAAAGTCATGATACTCACCGGTGGTCCGGGAACAGGAAAAACTACTACAACATTGGGGATTATATCTGCATATAAGCTGGCTGGTTATAAGATCCTTCTGGCAGCTCCTACAGGACGGGCAGCAAAGCGTATGGCAGAGGCAACCGGCATGGAAGCCAAGACCATTCATCGTTTGTTAGAGTACAAACCACCGGAAGGATACCAGAAAAATGAGGATAAGCCGCTGGAAGGGGATGTATTAATACTGGATGAATGTTCCATGGTGGACATTATGCTTATGTACAACCTGCTAAAAGCAGTCCCGGAACAAATGTCACTGGTTCTGGTAGGTGATATTGACCAGCTTCCAAGTGTAGGCGCCGGAAATGTACTCCGGGATATGATCGATTCCGGGCGGATCCCGGTGGTGCGTCTGACCAGGATCTTCCGTCAGGCCCAGGGAAGCCGTATTATCATGAATGCCCACAGGATCAATAAGGGAGAAGCCATTGATATGAGGGGTGGTAAAAATGCCGACTTTTTCTTTGCAGAAAAACAGACAAAGGAAGAAGTGGTGTCAACGCTGGTACAGTATTGTAAAGAAAATCTGCCCCGGTATTACCATGTGGATCCTGTTCAGGATATACAGGTGCTAACTCCTATGCAAAGAGGGGAGTGTGGTGCTGTCAACTTAAACCAGGTGCTTCAGGAAGCCATGAACCCAACTGATATCTGCCTGCGCCGTGGCGGCACCCAGTATCGCCTGAACGATAAGGTAATGCAGATCCGCAACGATTACGATAAAGAAGTATTTAATGGGGATATTGGGACTATCTGCAAAGTGGATATGCAAGAACGGGAGCTGACGGTAGATTTTGACGGGCGGAAGGTGATCTATGACGTGACAGAGCTGGATGAGCTGTCATTAGCCTATGCAGTAACCATTCACAAGGCCCAGGGAAGCGAATATCCCATTGTAGTCATGCCATTTACCATGAGCCATTTTGTGATGCTTCAAAGAAATCTTCTGTATACAGGAGTGACAAGGGCAAAGAAGATACTGGTGCTGATCGGAGAGAAAAAAGCTGTTTTTTATGCGATCCGCAATGAAACAACAGCAGGGAGAAATACAAAGCTGGCGAAACGTCTGATGCCGGAAAGCGAAGAGTCAAAAGCAGTGGCGGCGGCACTGGCAAAAAAGCTGATCCAGGGAGAAGAAGATACTGGAAATGCCGGATCATTTACACAAAGTTCTGCACCAGCACCAAAAGAAAAAATGATCGTATATAAAAACAGCATCCAGCCGTCTATGCTGTGTGAAACACCGGCTGTTTACCAGGGTGATCTCTGGAAACGCCTTTCCCAGTCAAAATTCCGCAGCAGCTTCACATTAAAAGCCAACGACAGGCATTATGTTTTAGAAAAAGGGATGGATACTGTACGAAGCCATGCCACAGATTT
Source organism: uncultured Clostridium sp. (assembly GCA_900541315.1). GTDB lineage: Bacteria > Bacillota > Clostridia > Lachnospirales > Lachnospiraceae > Enterocloster. The sequence continues at coordinate 14,631 of UQJF01000019.1, forward strand.
TATACGGGACAGACTTGCCCCGGCAGAGCCAAAAAATGATGGAAAACAGACACCTATGCGAGGTCATCCTGTATTTATTGCCCAGCATGCCACAGGTACCTGCTGTCGTAGCTGCCTGGAAAAATGGCATCATATCCCCAAGGGGAGAGAACTGACAGAAGTGGAGCAAAAATATGTGGCAAATGTGATCATGGAATGGATTGCGAGGCAAATGGGATATGAGGGATAAAATTGCACATTTTTCCAAACAAAACACCACTTAAAACCCCGCATAAACACTGATTGTATGCACCAAAAAACAAACATTGTTTTTTCTTTAACACAAGAAAAAATTTATCAAATAATCACTTGCCTTTCTCTGAAAATATGATATTATTCGTGTTGAGTTAAGAGTAGCTAACAATCGCGGAATACAAAACAGGAGGAAGTAAATGTTTAACTACGAACAGTGGGACGGATTTGAAGGCCGTCTCTGGAAAGAAGAGATCAATACAAGAGATTTTATTCAGAAGAACTATACACCATATGACGGTGATTCATCATTCTTAGCAGGACCTACCGAAGCTACGGATAAGCTTTGGGGAATCCTGCAGGGACTTCAGAAGGAAGAGCGCGCTAAGGGCGGCGTTTTAGATATGGATACTGATATCGTATCCGGTATTACTTCTCATGGACCTGGATATATCAGCGAAGAAAACAAGGATTTAGAGCAGATCGTTGGTCTTCAGACAGATAAGCCATTAAAGAGAGCATTCATGCCTTATGGTGGTATCCGTATGGCAGAGGAAGCTTGCAAGAATTATGGCTATGAGCCAAGCCCGGAGCTTCATAAGATCTTCACCGAATACTGCAGAACCCATAACCAGGGTGTATTTGATGCTTACACTCCAGAGATGAAGAAAGTTCGTCATAACAAGATTATTACCGGACTTCCAGATACTTATGGACGTGGACGTATCGTAGGTGACTACCGCCGTGTAGCTCTGTATGGTATCGACCGCCTGATGGAAGAGAAGGCAAATGACTTTGCTAACTGCGGTGACGGAACCATGACTGATGATGTGATCCGTTTAAGAGAAGAGATCTCCAGACAGTATCAGGCATTAAAGGATATGAAGAAGATGGCAGCATCTTACGGATATGATATCTCCCAGCCTGCTAAGACTGCTAAGGAAGCTGTTCAGTGGTTATACTTCGGATACCTGGCTGCAGTTAAGACACAGAACGGTGCTGCAATGAGCGTTGGCCGTATCTCTACTTTCCTTGATATCTACATTAAGAGAGATATGGATAAGGGCATCTTAAACGAGTCCCAGGCTCAGGAGCTGATCGACCACATGGTAATGAAGTTCCGTATGGTTAAGTTTGCAAGAATCCCATCTTACAACCAGCTGTTCTCCGGTGACCCGGTTTGGGCTACTCTGGAAGTTGGCGGTATCGGTGTAGATGGACGTTCTATGGTAACTAAGACTGATTATCGTTTCCTGCACACCTTAGAGAACATGGGACCATCCCCAGAGCCAAACATGACTGTTCTTTATTCTTCTTCACTGCCAGAGAATTTCAAGAAGTATGCAGCTAAGATCTCTATTGATACAAGTTCTGTACAGTATGAGAACGATGACGTAATGAAGCCAGAGTGGGGCGATGATTACTCCATCTGCTGCTGCGTATCTGCTACCCAGACTGGTAAGGAAATGCAGTTCTTTGGCGCCCGTGCAAACCTGGCTAAGTGCTTACTGTATGCTATGAACGGTGGACGTGATATGAAGTCCAAGGAGCAGGTTGGCCCGGAATATATGCCTATTACTTCTGAATACCTTGATTATGATGAAGTGATCCGTAAGTACGAGGTAATGATGGACTGGCTGGTAGGCGTATATGTAAATACCTTAAACCTGATCCAGTATATGCATGACAAGTACTTCTATGAGGCTGCTGAAATGGCTCTGATCGATACCGATGTCAGACGTACATTCGCTACCGGTATTGCTGGTTTCTCTCATGTAGTTGACTCCTTAAGTGCTATTAAGTATGCAAAGGTTAAGACTGTTCGTGATGAAACTGGCCTGATCGTAGACTTCGTAACCGAGGGAGATTTCCCAAGATACGGAAATGATGATGACAGAGCAGATGAGATCGCTGTATGGCTGTTAAAGACCTTCCTTGAGAAGTTAAAGAGACGTCATACCTACAGAAATTCTGAGCCTACAACTTCTATCCTGACCATTACTTCTAACGTAGTATATGGTAAGGCTACCGGAAGCATGCCAGATGGCAGAAGAGCAGGCGAGCCACTGTCCCCAGGTGCAAACCCAAGCTACGGTGCAGAGCAGAACGGCTTACTGGCTTCCTTAAACTCTGTAGCTAAGCTGCCTTACGAGTGGGCTCTGGATGGTATCTCCAATACCCAGACTATCAACCCAGATGCGTTAGGCCACAGCGAAGAAGAAAGAGTAGATAACCTGGTACAGGTGTTAGACGGCTACTTTGATCAGGGCGCTCATCACCTGAATGTAAACGTATTTGGTAAGGAGAAGCTGATCGATGCTATGGAGCATCCGGAGAAGGAAGAGTATGCTAACTTCACTATCCGCGTATCTGGATACGCTGTTAAGTTCATTGACTTAACAAGAGAGCAGCAGATGGACGTTATCTCCAGAACCTGCCATGCAACCATGTAATTTAATACAGGCTGCATTTAATGTAACTGAGAAATAAAATAGCATTCCGCTATTGATCTGATCTATGTAACGGTTCAGGACATTGTGTTCTGGACCGTTATAAATATTTATGGAATGCATTTTCAGAAAATAAGGAGAAAAACGTGGAAGGATTTGTTCATTCTATGGAGACTTTTGGACTGGTCGACGGTCCGGGTGTCCGCTTCGTTGTATTTCTTCAGGGCTGCCGCATGCGGTGCCGTTACTGCCACAATCCGGAGACATGGAAATTAGAGGGAGGAACTCCCTGGACAGCAGATAAGCTGTTTTCCCATGTATACAGGTATAAGAGCTACTGGAATAAAAAAGGACAGCCAAATGGCGGTATTACCGTCAGCGGGGGAGAGCCGCTTCTCCAGATCGACTTTGTAACAGAGTTTTTTAAGAAAGCCAGGGAAAAAGGCGTTCACACAGCTCTGGATACAGCAGGCAATCCTTTTACGCTGGAAGAGCCTTTTATCAGTAAATTTGAAGAACTGATGAAAGTAACGGATCTGGTGATCCTTGATTTTAAAGAGATAGACAACGAAAAACACAAAAAATTAACGGGATGTCCAAATGACAACATCGTGCAGATGGCAAAATGGCTTTCAGACCACGGAAAAGATATGTGGATCCGCCATGTACTTGTGCCGGATCTGACCGATGACGAAGAAGGACTGGTAAGGACCCGCGACCTGATCCGGGAATTGAAGACAGTAAAACGTGTAGAGGTACTTCCGTATCATACACTGGGACTGTTTAAATGGCAGAAACTGGGAATTCCTTATACACTAGACGGTGTAAGGACACCGACTGCGGAAGAAGTAAAGAAGGCAGAGGAGATCCTAGAAGTAAGCAAATATAAGTAATATGAAAAAGACAGAGGTAGCTATACAGGACATACCTGTTGGTGCAGCTGTCTTTTTTATTATGCAGAGGCGCAAAGCTAAATTTCCATCTGCCGCGTCAGCTTCAATCGACGATGCTACCGGCATCGCCTCATTCAGTTTCCTTGCGCATGAAAATTTATCCTGCGTGTAAGGAATCGGTAATTATCGTGGATTATACCAGGATTTCTGTTTAAAATTTTGTACATGTTCTATATAAATTATTTCTTGGCATTTTAAGGTAACGGGTAGTATAATATATGCATGTGATAATAAATTAACAAACCAATGATCTCAAAATAATGTGAAAAACAGGAGGTAATTATTATGGCAAGACTGAGAATGATGCGTGCACCGCAGAAATATGTACAGGGAAAGGATTCTCTGTTTAAATTCCATGAGGAAATGAAAGATCTTGGAAACAAATTCTTGTTTGTCTGTTCAAGAAGTGGATACAAAATGTGCCATGATAAGATTGAGAAGAGTTTTGAAGGAACAGAAGATATCCGCCAGTATGAGATTTTTGGTGGTGTATCCAGTGTTGGTGAGATTGAACGGATGAGGAAAATTGTCCGCGAAAATAGACTGAATGTAGTAGTAGGTGTTGGCGGTGGTTCAGCCATTGATACAGCAAAGGCTACTGCTTATTATGAAAAACTTCCGGTGGTAATTATCCCAACAGTCGTTGCAACAGATGCTCCATGTACAGGACTTTCTGTTATTTACAATGATGATGAGACATTTAACAGCTATTTATTTTATCCAAAGAACCCGGAAGCTGTTATTGTGGACAGTGATGTGATCGCAAAATCACCTGTAAAATTTTTGGTAGCAGGTATGGGTGATGCCCTTGGAACTTATTTTGAAGCAAGAGCATGTCAGCGTACCGATGCGCCAAGCCTGGAATTTGGTGGTATTACAAGATCTGCAATGGCACTGTGCAAACTTTGCTATGAGACTTTAAAAGAGTATGGCGCAGCTGCAAAACATGCCTGTGAAAATCAGGTAGTTACTCCAGCGTTGGATGCTATCATCGAAGCCAATGTATACCTGTCTGGTGTAGGCGCTGATAATGGCGGTCTGGCTGTTGCCCATTCTTTCTATAATGGTCTGACAGCTTTAGGCGGACACAGTGCACCACATGGAAACTGCGTTGCTTATGGTACTCTGGTACAGCTGGTATTAGAGGGCGCTCCAAAGGCAGAGTTTAAAGAAGTTCAGGATTTCTGCCGGGAAGTAGGTCTTCCTGTTACTCTGGAAGAAATTGGTGTAACAACCAAGGAACAGGTAAAGGTCATTGCAGAGCATGCCTGTGTAGAAGGCGAATCCATACATAATATGGTAGCAGATGTAACTGCAGATCAGCTTTACGATGCAATCCTTGCTGCTGATGCTCTGGGAAAAGAGACACTAGGAAAATAGTGCTGTATTTAAGCATTAAAGTATTCCTTTGCAAGCACAGTCTGTATAAAAGCCCGTACCTGGGGAAGTTCAAAGTAATGGCTTTTATATAAAATATGAGAAGTTCGTATAAAGGGAGATCCGTCCTGAAAGAAAAGGGGCGTGATGCTCCCTTTATAATTTCTCAGACAGATTTCCGGCGGAATAAACCAACCAATGCCATTTTTCACCATTTCTCGGCAGACAGCCTGAAGAAAGTTGTGGAAACGATGAACTTCAGGCTGTTTGCGTTGTCACAAACGTTATTTTCTGTTACAATAAAAACGTGAAAACAACCAGACAGGCAGAAAGCCTTAAAACAGGTGACAGGATTTGAATCATAATACAGATACAATATATCAACCAACTATCTATCAATATGCAAATATCATTATTGACATATCCCATGAAAGCGTAGATAAGACCTTCCAGTACCGTATTCCAGATTATCTTTTAGGACAGGTTGAAGCGGGACAACAGGTGTATATCCCCTTTGGTGCAGGCAGCCATAAACGAAAAGGTTATGTAGTGGAGCTGACTGATCAGGCGGAATACGACATATCGAAAATAAAAGAGATCGATTCCCTGGTGGAGGGAAGTGTTACCGCCCAGTCCCAGCTGCTCCATCTGGCGTGGTGGATGAAAGAGCGGTATGGCTCTACCATGAACCAGGCTTTAAAAACGGTGCTGCCTGTAAAACAGAAGGTACGGGAAGCACCAAAGCGGAAGATTCACCTGCTGGCGGATGCACCGGCCCTGGAAGAAGCAATCCAGACTGCAGAACGGAAAAATCACAAGGCGCGTCTGCGTCTTTTATATGCTTTAAAAGAAAATCCGGATATTCCTTATGAGAATACTCTTCATAAATTAAACCTGACAGCAGCAGCCGTCCGGCCGTTAGAACAGGCAGGACTTCTTGCAATCCAGATAGTAGATCAGTACCGCAATCCTTTAGAGCAGATGCGCCGCCTTTTAACAGATACGTCTAAAGCCCAATGGGAAACGCCTGTTTTAAATGAGGATCAGCGAAAAATCGCAGATAATATCTGTGAAAATTATGATAGTGGAAGTAGGAAGCCATGTCTTATTCACGGTATCACAGGAAGCGGAAAAACAGAAGTGTACATGGAACTGATCAGTCATGTGATCAGTGCTGGAAAACAGGTCATTCTTCTGATCCCGGAGATCTCCCTTACCTGGCAGACGGTCATGCGTTTTTATCTCCGCTTTGGAGACCGGGTATCCGTATTGAATTCCCGGATGTCAGCAGGAGAACGCTTTGACCAGTATGAGCGGGCAAGGACGGGGGATATTGATATTATCATAGGTCCGAGATCGGCTCTTTTTGTACCCTTTGAACGATTGGGAATGGTGATCATTGATGAGGAACATGAAAATTCCTATAAAAGTGAGCTTTCTCCCAGATATGATGCCAGGGAAGTGGCGAAAAAAAGGGGAGAAATGGAAGGGGCAATGCTTGTTCTTGGCTCTGCGACTCCGTCTTTGGAAACTTATACCAGGGCAGTAAGAGGAGAATATAACCTTTATAAGCTGGACAGACGTGCTAAGGCAAATGCTGTTTTGCCTACAGTAGAGATTGCTGATCTGCGGGAAGAATTAAAAGCAGGCAACAGATCCATTTTCAGTGCCCGGTTAAAAGAATTACTGGAGGACCGTCTGGAAAAAGGGGAGCAGGCTATGCTGTTTATTAACAGACGGGGCTATGCAACCTTTGTGTCCTGCCGCTCCTGCGGGGAAGCAGTGAAATGTCCTCATTGTGATGTAACGCTGACTTACCATAAAGACGGCCGGATGATGTGCCATTACTGTGGTTATACCATCCGTCAGCCTAAGACCTGTCCGTCCTGCGGCTCTCCTTACATTGCCCCTTTTGGCACAGGAACCCAGAAAATAGAAGAAATGGCTGCGAAAATGTTCCCTAAAGCCAGGATCCTGCGTATGGATCTGGATACTACATCTAAAAAGGGCGGACACCAGCAGATTTTGTCTGCTTTTGCGAGAGGAGAGGCAGATATTCTCATTGGTACCCAGATGATCGTAAAAGGCCATGATTTTCCAAAAGTCACTTTAGTAGGTGCTTTGGCAGCGGATCTTTCTCTTTATGCCAGTGATTACCGCTGCAGTGAGGAGACATTTGATCTTCTGACCCAGGCAGCAGGGAGAGCGGGCCGCGCAAATACAGCCGGAAATGTTGTGATCCAGACCTATCAGCCGGATCATTACAGCATTCAGACAGCTGCAGCGCAGGACTATGAAGCTTTTTATACCCAGGAAATGAATTTCAGGAGACTTCTTGGTTATCCGCCTGCGGTGGGACTTTTAACGATCCAGATCGCAGATAAAAATGAGAAACTACTAGAACAGGCAGCAGTATTATTAGAAAAATGCCTGAAACAGTGGACCGGGCAAAATGAGGATCTGTCAAAGGATGAAACGATCCAGTTTATTGGTCCTGTAAATGCCCCGGTGTACAAAGTTAATGATATTTATAGAAAAATTTTATATATAAAGCAGGAAAACTATGATATACTGATACACATCAGGAAAATGGCGGAGCAGTGCTTAAAAGAGGCCCAGGGTCTTGAAAGTGTTATTTTCCAGTCAGACCTTAATGAGTGAAGGGAAAAACAAGCGGCGCCGAAAGTAAACAGATAAAGGAGAGATAAAAATGGCAGTTCGTCAGATCCGCGTTATTGGGGATGAAATTTTAAATAAGAAATGTAAACCGGTGAAAGAGATGACCGACCGTACAAAAGAGCTGATCGAAGACATGTTCGAGACTATGTATGAGGCAAACGGTGTGGGCCTTGCAGCTCCACAGGTAGGCATTTTAAAGAGGATCGTTGTTATCGATGTAGAAGACGGTTATCAGTATGTTCTGATCAACCCGGAGATCATCGAACAGGATGGGGAGCAGACCGGCTATGAGGGATGCTTAAGTGTTCCTGGAAAAACAGGTGTTGTTACAAGACCAAACCATGTGGTAGTAAGGGCTTTAGATGAGAACATGGATGAGATTGAGGTAGAAGGCGAAGGTTTACTTGCAAGAGCTATCTGCCATGAATGTGCCCATTTAGACGGTCAGCTTTATACCGAACTGGTAGAGGGCGAGCTGATGGATACAGAAAACGATGAAGAAGAGATCACAGAAGAGTAAAAAATGAACCTTGGCGTATTTTGCGCTAGGGAAAGTTGTCTGAGACAATTTTGAAAGGAATGAGAAATACACATGCGTATTGTATTTATGGGAACGCCGGACTTTTCCGTACCGGCATTGAAAGCCATTGTAGAAGCTGGTCATCAGGTAACAGCTGTTGTGACCCAGCCGGATAAGCCAAAGGGCAGAGGTAAAGATGTCCAGATGACTCCGGTGAAGATACAGGCCCTGGAATATGGTATTCCGGTATATCAGCCTGTAAAGGTAAAAACACCGGAATTTGTAGAAATATTAAAGAAAGAAGCTCCGGATGCCATTGTTGTTATTGCTTTTGGCCAGCTCTTATCCAAAGAGATACTTGATCTGCCCAAATATGGATGTGTGAACATCCATGCATCACTGCTTCCGAAGTACCGCGGTGCAGCACCTATCCAGTGGGCAGTTATTGACGGCGAAAAAGAGACCGGCGTTACTACTATGATGATGGATGTTGGCCTGGATACAGGAGATATCTTAGAAACAAAGGTGATCCCTTTGGATCCAAAAGAAACAAGCGGAAGTTTATTTGAAAAGTTAAGCGAAGCAGGCGGTCCGCTGATCTTGTCAACTCTTGAAAAACTGGAAAAAGGGACTATTACAGGAACTCCTCAGGGAGAAGAAGGCACCTGCTACGCAAAGATGCTTACAAAGACCTTAGGCAATATTAACTGGACTATGTCAGCTGCCGCTATTGAACGTCTGGTCCGTGGCTTGAATCCATGGCCAAGTGCCTATACTTTTTATAATGGGAAGACTTTAAAAATCTGGGATGCAGATGTAGTAGATGAAGCAATTCCGGCAGATGCAGTTCCGGGACAGGTCCTTCAGGCTGACAAACATGGATTTACTGTTGCAACCGGAGAAGGCATTTTAAAGATCAATGAACTTCAGTTAGAAGGAAAGAAACGTATGGCAGCAGATGCACTGCTGCGTGGCTTTACTATTACACCAGGAGAGATCCTGGGAGAAAGAGAGTGATCTTATGTACGGTTACATGCCAATGTATTATTTTGACCCAACTTATATACTGATCCTGATCGGTGTGCTCCTTTCCATGGGAGCATCTGCAAAGTTAAATGCTACCTATGGCCGTTATTCTTCTGTGGCCAGCCGCTGCGGTATGACCGGCGCCCAGGCAGCACAGCGTATTCTGCAGTCACAGGGGATCTATGATGTGACTGTACGCCATGTATCAGGCAGATTGACTGACCACTATGATCCAAGGAGTAAGACTGTAAACCTGTCTGATGCAGTTTACGGTTCTACATCTATTGCAGCCATTGGTGTAGCAGCCCATGAGTGTGGTCATGCCATTCAGGACGCAAGAGATTATGCACCTTTAAGGCTGCGTGCAGCGTTGGTGCCAGTGGCTAATTTCGGATCCCAGATTTCATGGCTTCTGATCATTCTTGGTATCGTATTAGGAGGGACCGGACTTATTAATCTGGGAATCCTTATGTTTTCACTGGCTGTTCTGTTCCAGCTCGTTACATTGCCTGTAGAGTACAATGCTTCTCATAGAGCAGTAGCGCTTCTGGATTCTATCGGTATTTTAGAGGGGCGGGAAGTAGGACAGACCAGACAGGTATTAAATGCAGCGGCACTGACTTATGTGGCCGCAGCCGCAGCATCCCTGCTGCAGCTTTTAAGACTTCTGCTCCTGTTTGGAAACAGACGCAGAGATGACTAGAAAGGGGAACATGATATGGCAAAAGCCATAGACAGAGGTCTGGAGAACCGGGAGATCGTACTTGGTATACTGACAGAGGTACTGGATAAGGGTAATTTTGTCCATCTGGTATTAAATCAGGCTTTAAGTAAATACCAGTATCTGGAAAAACCGGACCGGGCATTTATCACCAGAGTAACAGAAGGAACCCTGGAATATCTGCTTCAGATTGATTTTATTATAAACAGCTATTCAAAAACCAAAACAGAAAAAATGAAACCGCTCATCCGTAATATACTCCGGATGAGCGTTTACCAGCTCCTTTACATGGACCGTGTGCCAGACAGCGCTGTATGCAATGAAGCAGTGAAACTGGCTGTACACCACCATTTTCAGGGGCTGAAAGGCTTTGTAAACGGAGTTTTACGTACCATTGCAAGAAATAAAGAAGAACTGGACCTTAAGGAGCCTTATCTGCGCTATAGTCTTCCGCAGTGGATGTATTCCATGTGGGAAAAAGACTGGGGAAAGGAAAGCGCAGAAAAGATCGCCGCTTCTTTTTTAAAGGAACGGCCAGTATGGGTGCGCTGCAATTTGAACCTGGCATCAAAAGAAGAGATCCTGGCAGCTTTAAAAAAACAGCAGGTTAGTGCAGAGCAGGTAGAAGGCTTTGATTCTATGCTGGCTTTATCTGAGTATGATCATATGGAAAGCCTTGATGCCTTTCAGAAAGGCTGGATCCAGGTACAGGACATCAGCTCAGCTTTAGTTGGTGAGCTGGCTGCACCGGAAAAAGGCAGCTATATCATAGATGTATGCGCAGCACCCGGCGGAAAAAGCCTGCATCTGGCAGATAAAATGGAAGGCACCGGCTGCGTGGAAGCCAGGGATCTTACATACCAGAAGGTGGCACTGATCGAAGAAAATGCCAGCCGTATGGGTGCATTAAACATAAAAGCAGTCCAGTGGGATGCCACTGAATTTGATCCTGAAAGTGAAAATAAAGCAGATCTGGTCATTGCCGATCTGCCTTGCTCCGGACTGGGAATCATTGGAAGAAAGCCGGATATAAAGTACCACACCACAAAAGAAAACTTACGGGATCTTTCAAAGCTGCAAAAAGAGATCCTTTCTGTTGTGTGGAAGTATGTAAAACCAGGCGGCCGCCTGATCTACAGCACATGCACCATCAATAAAGAGGAAAATGCAGAAAATGCCCGCTGGATCACAGAAAATCTGCCATTTAAGCCGGAAGACCTGACAGAAGCTTTTTCTTCAAAGGGAGAGAGATACGCATGTTTAAAAGAGAATATGTATCCGGGAGCAGACCTTAAAAATGGTCAGATCCAGATCCTTGCTGGTATCCATCCATTTGAAGATTTTGATGGCTTTTTCATCAGTGTTTTTAAAAGAGAAGCATAGGAGTATTTGCATATATGTTAGACCTGATCGATACAAAAGGTAAAAAAGATATAAAGTCTATGACACTGGAAGAAGTGACAGTAGAGATGACAGCCCTGGGAGAGAAATCTTTCAGGGCAAAGCAGCTTTATGACTGGCTTCATGTAAAGCTGGCAGAAAGCTTTGATGATATGAGCACATTGTCAAAGGATCTGCGCCAGAAGTTAAAGGACAATTACAGTCTTACAGCACTGCAGACAGCAGGAGAGCGTATTTCTGCCATTGACGGCACCAGAAAATATCTGTTCCGCTTGGAGGACGGAAATGTGATAGAAAGCGTATGGATGCAGTATCACCATGGAAATTCTGTATGTATTTCTTCCCAGGTGGGCTGCCGCATGGGCTGTCGTTTCTGTGCGTCTACTCTGGATGGTATGGAGCGGAATTTACGTCCTTCTGAGATGCTTGACCAGATTTACCGCATCCAGACTATTACCGGAGAGCGGGTGTCCAATATTGTAGTAATGGGTTCCGGAGAACCCATGGATAATTATGATAATGTGGTCCGCTTTATCCGTCTGATCTCCAGTGACAAGGGCTTAAATATCAGCCAGAGAAACCTGACTATTTCCACCTGTGGAATTGTGCCGGGGATCCGGAAATTTGCAGAAGAAGGACTCCAGGTCACACTGGCACTGTCATTACATGCACCTAATGATGAGGTGCGAAAGACCCTGATGCCTATAGCTAACAGCTTTAAGCTTAAAGATGTGCTGGAAGCCTGTCATTATTATTTTGAAAAAACAGGAAGAAGACTTACCTTTGAATATAGCCTTGTAAAAGGAGTTAATGATAACTTAGAGGAGGCAAAAGCCTTGACAGAGCTGATCAAAGACCAGCATGGACATGTGAACCTGATCCCGGTCAATCCTATTAAAGAACGGGATTATGTCCAGTCAGACAAAAAGGCCATAGAACAGTTTAAAAATTATCTGGAACGGCATGGGATCAACGCAACGGTGCGCAGGGAAATGGGACGTGATATTGGCGGTGCCTGCGGTCAGTTAAGAAAGAGCTATCTGGAGGAAGGAGAAATCTGATATGGAAGCATATGCACTGACAGACACGGGAAGAGTCCGTTCCATGAATCAGGATTATATTTATGCTTCTCCTGAAAAAGTAGGTTTTCTGCCGGATCTTTTTCTGGTAGCAGATGGAATGGGAGGCCACAAGGCGGGAGATTATGCTTCCCGCTTTATGGTGGAAAATCTGGTGGTGTATTTAAATCACCGTCAGAACGGTCCCTGTGTTACCCAGTTAAAAGAGGGAATTAAAACAGTGAATAAAGCTCTTTATGAAATGTCTCTGGAAAGAGAAGAATTTCAGGGAATGGGCTGTACACTGGTAGCAGCTGTGATCGAAGAGGGCATTCTTTATGCAGCTAATGTAGGAGACAGCCGCCTGTATCTGATCCATGATGGGGCTATCCGTCAGATCACCAGGGATCATTCCTATGTAGAGGAAATGGTGGCTATGGGGATGATGCAGAGGGGAAGTGCTGATTATAACAGGAAAAAGAATATTATTACCCGGGCGGTAGGCATCAAACCGGATATAGAGCCGGATTTCTTTGAGGAAGAATTAGAACAGGGAGATTACATTTTACTTTGTTCAGATGGACTGAGCAATATGGTGGACAATGATACGATGTGTTCCATTGTTCTCTCCGAAGGCACCTTAAAAGAAAAGGCAGTACGTCTGATCGCAGAGGCAAATAAGAGAGGAGGAACAGACAACATTGCTGTTGTACTTGTGAAGCCTCAGGAAGGAGGGATGGGATCATGTTAAATCAGGGAACATATCTTCAGGACCGTTATGAGATATTAGGACGGATCGGCTCTGGCGGCATGTCTGTGGTATACAAGGCAAAATGTCATACCTTAGACCGTTTAGTAGCCATTAAAGTCTTAAAAGAAGAATTTGCTTCTGATGAGAATTTTGTCAGCAAATTTAAAATGGAAGCTCAGGCGGCAGCCAGACTTTCCCATCCTAATATTGTCAATGTTTATGATGTAGTAGATGAAGGCAATCTTCATTATATCGTTATGGAGCTGATTGAGGGTATCACCTTAAAAAGCTACATCGAAAAGAAGGGCTTTCTTGAAAATAAAGAGGCAATCGGCATTGCTATCCAGGTGGCACAGGGAATCGCAGCTGCTCATGAGCAGCACATCATCCACCGGGATATCAAGCCTCAGAATATGATCATTTCCAGAGATGGAAATGTGAAAGTAGCTGATTTTGGCATTGCAAGAGCTGTATCCAGCCAGACCATGAATGCTACAGCAGTAGGTTCTGTCCATTATATTTCACCAGAACAGGCCAGAGGGGGGTATTGTGACGAGAGAAGTGATATATATTCCTTTGGTATTACCATGTATGAAATGGTCACAGGCAGAGTCCCTTTTGAAGGGGACAATACAGTTGCTGTTGCCCTTGCCCATTTAGAGACGCCTATTACACCGCCTTCCCAGTTAAATCCGGTGGTAAGCAGTGGTTTAGAACAGATCATTTTAAAATGTACCCAGAAAAAGCCGGACAGACGATATTCTTCTATTGGAGATGTGATCACAGATCTGCGCCATGTAATGGTAGATCCGGATTATGATATTTACGGGGCAGTATCTCAGACAGATGAGGAAAATGATCCTTATGTAACAAGACCTATTTCCAGGGAAGAACTGTCCCAGATCCAGGAGCGCAGACGGCCCCACACAGAGGATATTGTGGTAAAAGAGCCGGAATATGACCCGGCTGTAAGTATCCAGACGCAGGAAACAGAAGAGAATGACGGGGATGGATATGATAAAGAGGAAACACAGCCTCAGATACCAGTCCATAAAAAACGCAGCGACAGAAAGAAAGAAAAAGATGTAAGTACCCAGTTTGAACGTATTATTATGGTGATGGGTATTTTTGCCGCTGTTTTAGTAGCGGTGGTAGTTATTTTTGTATTTTCAAGGCTGACAGGGCTTTTCTGGCCAAAAAGCGGACAGGATAAGGAAACGGAAGTAGTTACCAGTGAAACGGCCACAGAAGGTATTAATGTTTCCTTGGCAGATAACCAGACTTATATGCCAAATGTACTAGGACTTCCAAAGGATATGGCAGAGGCTAAGCTGAAAGAATACAACCTGGTAATGAGTATAGAAACAGAAGATTACTCTGATAATTATAAAGCAGACCAGGTCATGCGCCAGGATGTGGCAGAAGGCGAAGTAGTGGAAAAATGGAGTACAGTTGGCGTGACCATCAGTAAGGGAAGTGATAAAGTAGATCTTTCTTCATTGGGACTGGAGCAGCTTTCAGGAGAAGATGCCCAGAAACTTTTAAAAGATAAAGAACTGCAAGTTACCTTAAAAGAAGAGGCAAACGATAATATTGAAACAGGAAAAGTTATCCGCTACAGTCCACAGCAGGCAAAAGCAGGGGATACCATTGAACTGGTTGTCAGCACAGGACCAAAGACAGCCCAGGGGCAGGTGCCAAAGCTGATCGGAAGAGACGAAGTTACAGCAGATGCCCTTTTAAAGGCAGCGGGGTTGAAAACGGGTACTGTGACCTACGATTATGATGCAGGAAAGCCAGAAGGTACAGTTCTGAGCCAGTCTGCACTTCCGGGAACTGTTTTAGAGCCGTCTGCCACAGTTGATTATGTGGTCAATCAGATGGAAGAAGAAGGAAGTACCCAGGCACAGGCAGCAGATGAGTCCTATTATATGGGCTCCATAGATACTACCTGTTCTTTGAGCAATTATATTGGACCGGCTTCCCAGACAAGCAGTGTAAAAATATCTATCCGGTTAAAGCAGAAGGATGCAAGTGGGGCAGAAGTATATACTCCGCTGATCAGCCCAAGGCTGGTGGTAGGTTCCCAGGATATTCCGGTGGTATTCCCAAGGATCAAGGGAGCATACGGCGTGGAAAACGGTACAGTAGAAGTGGTAGATGTAGAGAAGGATACTGTGATCGCTTCTTATCCGGTTTCTTTCTTCCCGGTAGGATAACTAGTGTACTGTATCATTCACTTTCAGCAAAATGACGCAGAATGAATTTTCAAT
>UQJF01000020.1 GCA_900541315.1 uncultured Clostridium sp.
TTACTCATGTTTTTGGCGGGTCCCAAGTTCAAAAATCCTCCTGCAAGCAAGCTTGATCGGATTTATGACCTTTTGACCCTGGTATCATATGATGTTATGGCAAAACTGTAGCACATGGTCTTGTCAGAAGCTGAACATCCCGCCTAAGGTACCTCCCAGGCTGCATACACCAAGGACCAGAAGAGAACGCCCGGCGTTAATGGCTGCCTTGGGATCCATGGCGAAGGAGGCTGCAAAAAGCACCAGAAAATAAAACATTCCGGAAAGCAGTCCCCAGAAAAAACGGCGGTTTTTTACACGTCTGCCGGTAAAAAATCCTCCTGCGAAGCAGGCGGCAAAATACACGGCAAAGATCAGCAGGTTTACCAGGCTTTCCCTAAGGCGCAGCTTATAAAGGGCAAAGGCAAGGACTCCTAAAAATAGGGCAGAAAGCACATAGGAGAGAAAAAGAGAGCGCAGCAAAGGTTTTATAACTTTAGTTTCCATAAGATATTCTCCTAAAATATGTTTACAGTCCAGTATATTCACCGTTGCAAGCCCCGATAACCTATGTTATAATTCTATCGATAGTAATGTTTTTTCGAAGACTTTCATATACCTGTCTTTGCGGCTGATCCTTCACGGACAGGAGATCTTTTTGCAAGATCGGGCACAGAAAGATACTGGAAAAACATATTAGAAAAAAGGAGGTACTGTACAATGAAGCATGTAAAGACTTTAAATGCCAATACCTTAAAGGATACCATGAAGAAGGGCGGATGCGGCGAGTGCCAGACTTCCTGCCAGTCTGCATGTAAGACTTCCTGTACCGTTGGTAACCAGAGCTGTGAAAATTCTGCTCGCTAATGGTATAGATCGGTAAAGCATTAAATGTGCAAAGCCCCTATGGTCAAAGCGATTATAGGGGCTTTCCCATGTAGTCTGGACCGGCCGGAAGGCCAATTAAGTTTAGAAAGAGAGATTTTAGCTTTGATTCATCAGTATATTAATAATGGTTATCATATTGTTCTGGACGTAAATAGCGGTTCCGTCCATGTAGTAGATCCGGTGGTTTATGATGCCATCGCAGCTGTTTCCAAACAGATCCCGGAAATGGATAAGCCTGAGAAGCTTTCTGAAGAAGTAACTGCAAATGTCCATAAAAAATTAGATGAAACCTATGGAAGTGAGATGGTCTGTGAGGCATTGGAGGATATCCAGGAGCTGATCGATGCAGAGCAGCTGCTTACCCGTGACATCTACCGTGATTTCGTATTAGACTTTAAGAAGCGTAAGACTGTAGTAAAGGCACTTTGCCTGCATATTGCCCATGACTGTAATCTGGCCTGTCGTTACTGCTTTGCAGAAGAAGGGGAGTACCATGGCCGCCGCGCTTTAATGAGTTTTGAAGTAGGAAAGAAAGCCCTGGATTTTCTGGTTGCAAATTCTGGGAGCAGAGAACATCTGGAAGTGGATTTCTTTGGCGGAGAGCCGCTGTTAAACTGGAAGGTAGTAAAGCAGCTGGTTGAATACGGACGTTCTTTAGAGGAAGCAAACCACAAGAAATTCCGGTTTACATTAACTACAAATGGTGTTCTTTTAAATGATGAGATCATGGAATTCTGCAACCGTGAAATGAGCAACGTAGTATTAAGCCTTGATGGACGCAAAGAGATCAACGATAAGATGCGTCCATTCCGTAATGGCAGCGGCAGCTATGACATGATCGTTCCAAAGTTCCAGAAGTTTGCTGAAAGCAGAGGACAGAAGAACTATTATGTAAGAGGTACATTTACCAGAAATAACCTGGATTTTGCAGATGATGTGATCCATTATGCAGATCTGGGCTTCCAGCAGATGTCCATGGAACCGGTAGTAGCTGATCCGGCAGAGGATTATGCTATCCGCGAAGAGGATATTCCGCAGATCTTAAAGGAATATGATAAGCTGGCGTTAGAATATATTAAGCGTAAAAAAGATGGCAGAGGTTTTAACTTCTTCCACTTTATGCTGGATTTAACAGCAGGACCTTGTGTTGCAAAGCGTCTGGCTGGCTGCGGTTCCGGTACAGAGTATCTGGCTGTTACCCCGTGGGGTGATCTTTACCCATGTCATCAGTTTGTGGGAAATGAAAAATTCCTGCTTGGAAATGTTGATACCGGTATTGTAAATACGGATATCCGCGATGAGTTCAAGCTTTGCAATGTATATGCGAAGGAGACATGCAAGGACTGCTTTGCAAGATTTTACTGCAGCGGCGGATGCAGCGCAAATGCTTATAATTTCAGTGGTTCTATTAACGGTGCATATGAGATCGGCTGTGAGATGCAGAAAAAGAGGATCGAATGTGCCATCATGATCAAGGCTGCTTTAGCAGACGAAGAGGCATAAAGGTATGAAGTATCAGGTGATCACAAAAGACGGACGGGCAAAACGCGCCCAGATGGAAACAGTACACGGAACCATACAGACACCGGTTTTTATGAATGTTGGAACTGTAGGTGCTATTAAAGGTGCTGTTTCTACTGATGATCTGCGTCAGATCGGTACCCAGGTAGAGCTTTCTAATACCTACCATCTTCATGTGCGTACAGGAGATAAGCTGATCAAAGAATACGGCGGACTGCATCAGTTTATGAACTGGGACAAGCCTATCCTTACAGATTCCGGCGGCTTCCAGGTGTTCTCCCTTACAGATCTGCGCAAGATCAAGGAAGAAGGCGTATATTTCCGCTCCCATATTGACGGCCATAAGATTTTTATGGGTCCGGAAGAAAGCATGCAGATCCAGTCAAATCTTGGTTCTACCATTGCCATGGCTTTTGACGAGTGCCCCCCAAGCCATGCAGACTATGACTATATCAGCAATTCTGTAGACCGCACTACCCGGTGGTTAAAGCGCTGTAAGGCAGAAATGGCACGTTTAAATTCCCTTCCGGATACTATTAATAAAGAACAGCTGTTATTTGGCATTAATCAGGGTGGTGTTATAGACGAGATCCGGATCCGGCATGCAGAGACCATCAGGGAGCTGGATCTGGATGGCTATGCAATTGGTGGTCTGGCTGTAGGTGAGACCCATGAGGAAATGTATCATATCCTGGATGTGACTGTACCTCATCTGCCGGAGGATAAGCCGGTTTATCTTATGGGCGTAGGAACACCTGCCAATATCTTAGAGGCAGTAGACCGGGGAGTAGACTTTTTTGACTGTGTCTACCCATCCAGAAATGGCCGCCATGGACATGTATATACCAACCATGGCAAGCTGAATCTGTTTAACCAGAAATATGAGCTGGATCACAGTCCTATTGAAGAAGGCTGCCAGTGTCCGGCCTGCCGCTCTTACAGCAGAGGCTATATACGCCATTTGTTAAAGGCGAAAGAAATGCTGGGAATGCGGTTATGTACCTTGCATAATTTGTATTTTTATAATAAAATGATGGAGGAGATCCGCGACGCCATCGAAGAACACCGTTTCGCAGAATACAAGGCGGCCAAGCTTGCCGGTATGGAAGGCAGATAGCACGCAGAAGCGGGTAAACAAAAAACTATAACTGCTGCGGCGAGGCGGCAGCAGGTGTGAAGGAGGAAAAAACTATGCAGGGAATGGGCTTTATAGTTATCTATATTGTATTTTTTGCAGCTCTGATCTATTTTACGTCAATCCGTCCACAGAAGAAGGAAAGACAGAAACAGCAGGAGATGTTAAGCAGCATTGCTGTAGGCGATACCATTCTTACTACCAGCGGTTTTTACGGTGTGATCATTGATATGACTGATGATACTGTGATCGTTGAGTTCGGCAGCAACAAAAACTGCCGTATTCCGATGCAGAAGGCTGCGATCGTTCAGGTAGAGAAGCCAGAGACAAAATAATCGTTACAGTTTGGCCATGATATCTTCTTGTTTCCATATTCATGAAAACAAGAAGCTTGGTGGTTCCGCCATATGCTGATTTGGATGAGAAAGTGCTTATGCAAGCAAGCTTGCAACACATTCCCTCATTCAAACCAGCGCATGGCTGAACTGTAACAAATAATCTGGTATACGAAGAGAATGAACATTAAAAATGTCGGAGGTTTGAAGCCTGGCAGTTTGTCTGCAAAGGCAAGAACATCCGGCATTTTTATATAATGATCAACAGATGGCTCCGGCATATTCCGGAGCAGAAAGGCGGGGTATTTTGATCAGGAATATTGTATTTGATATGGGAAAGGTTCTGGTGGACTATTCCGGCATGCCGGTGTGCCGCCACTTTACAGATAATGAGGCACTGGCAAAGAGAATCTGCACGGCTGTGTTTGATTCCCCGGAATGGGTTCTTTTAGATATGGGTGTGATTAAAGAGAAGGACGGAATTGAGAAAATGATCAGCCGTCTGGATACAGAGGAAGAAAAAGAACTGGCTGTTAAATGCTTTGACCACTGGCATGAGTATAACATGACTGCCAGACCGGAAATGGGAGACCTGATCTGGGATTTAAAGGCAAAAGGCTATGGTATTTATCTGTGTTCCAACGCATCGGTACGTCTGCTGACCTGTTATAAAAAGGTATTGCCGGCAATAGACTGCTTTGACGGGATCCTGTTTTCAGCAGAAGTGCTGTGCATGAAACCACAGAAAGAAATGTATGGTCATTTCTTTGACCGCTTTGGTTTAAAACCGGAAGAATGTTATTTTATTGATGACCTGCAAAACAACATTGAAGGGGCAAAAGCCTGTGGCATGGACGGGTATTGCTTTGCAGATGGAGATGTGGGGAAGCTGAAAGAGACATTGTATGGTTCTGTCCTTTCGCTTACAAAGTGAAGTCTGTAACATTAAGAATTTCTTAATAATCTATTCAAAGAACATTCAAACATTTCCAGCGATTGCATGATATACTTTAGTTACATAAGAAATGCACGAAAGTTTAAGAACTATCCTTCAACCCTTTTTGAAAATCCGAAATCCTTAGAAAGAAGCTCCGTACTGACAGGTACGGAGCTTTTTTCTGCACACCAGTATATGGTTTTGCATTTTGTGCTCTCATAATTTAAAAAACATTCGTGATCCGCACATTTTTTTTCAAAAATCTTCGTACAGGCAGCCTGCATCAGATTTTTAACCTTTTGCCCCAGGTATCATACAGTATAAGAAAAGGGATTTTTTAATGTGAATCGGGCCAGACTGGAAATTCACTGTGATGAGACAGCTTTGGACGGGATCACCGGAAAAGGCGTTGGCGTTGCAGTTTTAGATACAGGCATTTACATTCATGAAGATCTGAAGGGAAAGATACTGGGATTTAAGGACTTTGTCCATGGAAAAAAGCTTCCTTATGATGATAATGGTCATGGAACTCATGTTTCAGCCATGATCGCAGGAAGCGGAGCTGCTTCAGGGGGGATATTTAAAGGGATTGCCCCGGGAAGCCGGATCCTTGGGATAAAAGTGCTGGACAGGAAAGGAAATGGATATGCAGCAGATGTGATAATGGGGCTTCGCTGGATCAGAGAACACAGAAACGAATATGGAATACGTATCGTAAACATTTCCGTAGGTTCTCTCGCACGCCAGGAGATGACGGAGAATTCTGTGCTGGTAAAAGGGGTAAATGCAGCCTGGGATGATGGTCTGGTAGTAGTGGTAGCGGCTGGAAATCATGGCCCAGCACCGGGAACTGTTACTACACCGGGGATCAGCAGAAAAGTGATCACAGTAGGCTGCTCTGATGACCACAAGGAAGTGGAGGTCATGGGAAGCAAAATGGTGGATTATTCCGGCAGAGGTCCTACAAAAGCCTGTGTATGTAAACCAGATATCGTGGCTCCGGGCTGCGGTATTATCAGCTGCTGCAATGAGCCGGGACATTATTTTATAAAATCAGGTACAAGCATGTCTACTCCACTTGTATCAGGCGCCATTGCATTGCTGCTGGAAAAATACCCATCCATGAGTAATAAAGATGTAAAACTGCGTATCAGGGAACGGGCGGTGGATCTGGGACTGCCTCACAATCAGCAGGGGTGGGGAAAACTGGATGTAAAAAGGCTGCTGGCAGATGAGATATGATAATATCATCTGTCAGCAGCCATAATAAAAAAGTCTTATTTTTCCCAGCGTCCTGAAGCACCGCATGGCAGTACCAGGCCGCTTTGTGAAACAGGAAGTCCTACTTCTTCAGCCTTAACAGTTCCGCCGAATTTTGGAACGATCTCTACGCCCATCATATAAGAAAGAACAGATGGAGCAAGACCGGTCGTATAGGAGTTGATCAGGAAAAACAGCGGATCGTCAGAAAGCAGCTGAACGCAAAGCTTTACTAATGGATGGATCGCATCTTCGATCTTCCAGATCTCCCCTTTTGGCCCGCGGCCATAAGATGGTGGATCCATGATAATGGCATCGTAATGATTTCCACGGCGGATCTCACGTTCTACGAATTTTACACAATCATCTACGATCCAGCGGATGGGAGCATCAGACAGACCGGAAGAATGTGCATTTTCCTTTGCCCAGGTAACCATACCCTTAGAAGCGTCTACGTGGGTCACACTGGCTCCTGCTTTGGCAGCTGCCAGTGTAGCGCCGCCGGTGTAGGCGAACAGATTTAATACCTTAACAGGACGTCCTGATCTGCGGATCTTGTCCCCGAACCAGTCCCAGTTTGCAGCCTGTTCCGGGAAAAGACCGGTATGCTTGAAGCTAAAAGGCTTTAAATTAAAGGTAAGTTCTTTGTAGTTAATAGTCCACTGCTCCGGCAGGTCGAAAAACTCCCATTCACCGCCGCCTTTGCTGCTGCGGTGATAATGTCCGTTCATCTTTTTCCAGCCTTTATGTTTTTTGGGGGTATCCCAGATCACCTGAGGATCCGGGCGCACCAGAAGATATTCTCCCCAACGCTCTAATTTTTCACCCTTGGAACAGTCAATTACTTCATAATCTTTCCAGCCGTCGGCAAGCCACATAAATTGTTTAACCTCATTTCTTCTATAATAATTCTATAATATTTCACTTTCCGCCTTCTGGGCGGACATGATGATGTAATCTGTTGAAATCACAGGATTCCAATTGAGTATAGTCTATTTTTATATAGTACGTCAAGCAATTTGGGGACTTGCGTTTGACGGAAACAGAGAAACTGTTTATAATTGGGTACAAATAATGTACGCTTGGGGGCATTTGATGATGAAGAAAAATAAAGATCGTCCTCTGATAAAAACGCAGTTGGCCAAGATCGTTGTAATTCAGGTGGCGATTCTTCTTGCATTTCTGGTGTTATTTACTGTAAAAGAAACGGATCAGACACTACTTATATGGCGCAGTGCCAATGCACGGACCTGTCAGTCTTTATTGAATGAATACCAGTCTGACTTAAAACAGGCGGCAGCTGTAACTGCCTATCCAGTACAGCCAACTGTACGTGTTCAGACAGACAGTATTTACAATGAATTTTCACGTCAGCCTCAGGAATACAGTCAGGCGTTTAAGATGAAAATCTATAGTGATCTGAAGTCATGGTTTACATCAGGACGTTTTTTCTCAAAAATTGCTGTATATGATATGGAAGGACGGGGGCTGGTCCTTATGCCGGCCAATAATTATTATGTTGAGGAAACAGCAGAGTTGCAGTCAGATTGGTATCAGCAGGCTCTTGATGGGAAAGGGAGCGCAGTAATAGGACTTTATACTTCAACTGATTATATGGGAAATGCTATAGCAGATCCTCAATTGTTGGTGGCAAGAAATATTGTTCGGGCGGAACAGATGAAAGCTATAGGAATTATGGCTGTGACAGTAGATCTGGGGGATCTGGAGCGGGTATTTTCGGAGCAGTTTGCACAGCCGGGGCAGAAATTTAGCATTTTTTATGGAAATAAGCAGATAGCCGGAGAAAAGATAAAAGACAGCGAAATGGAGAATACACAGGGAAAAGAAAGCAGGATCCTGCTGTGGGAAGGAAAACTTTATGATTTTCAGCATGTTCGGGCTGGAGAATTTTCATGCATGATCTACACGCCCTTATCCCAGATTCTTCTTGGTGGTGTTTCATTCAGCCTTTTAATGTTTACTATTGTATTATTACTATTACTATGCCTGACAGTTGCGATCATCCACATTGTGCACCAGATCAATGGTCCTATGCAAAAACTGGTGGAGATTTGTGAAGGAATGAAGGCAAATGCCTTGGTAGAGATCGATGATTTTGGCATGCCTCAGGAGTTGTGGACACTGACAGAGGCTATTAACCGTATGCTGGTCCGTGTACGCCATCTGATTGATGAAAATTACAGTATTAAACTTGAGGCTAAAAATACGGAACTGCAGCTGCTGCGTTCTCAGATCAATCCCCATTATCTTTATAATACACTGGAATACATTCATGTGGCTGCTTATAATAAGAAAGATTATGATGTTTCCAGAATGGCAGAACTTTTGGGAAAAAATCTGCAGTATGGACTGCGTGATACCAACAGGACAGTTTCTCTTTCAACGGAGCTTGAAAAATTCCGTGAATATTTTGATCTGGTTTCTTATCATTACCAGGAAAGAGCACAGTTAGCTGTCTTTTTTGAAGATGGGATCATGGATCAGGAAGTGATCAAGCTATTACTGCAGCCATTAGTGGAGAATGCACTTAAATATGGTTTTCGAGATTCACAGACGAAACTGCGAATTGAAATGCTGGGATATCGTCGGGAAGACTGCGTTTATATTACCGTTTCCGACGATGGTGCTGGAATGAGTTCATCCAAGCTGTATATTATACGGGAAACTCTGAAAGGGCGTGAGCAGACCAATTCCATTGGCCTGCAGAATGTAAACAGACGTCTGAAACTGGTATTTGGAGAAGCATATGGATTGTCAGTTGAAAGCAAACAGGGAGAAGGGACAAGTATATTGATCTGTATGCCATACCGGTCGTGGAAGGAGGACAAGTAGATGAAGCTTAATTTGCTGTTAGCAGATGATGATATAACCACAGTGAACCATTTACAGGAAATCATTGAACGAGAACTGGCAGGTCAGTTTTCCATTTTTACAGCATCAGACGGATTAATGGCGTTAAAACGGCTGAAAGAGACAAAAATCCACATTGTTATTTCGGATATCCGCATGCCTGGCTGCGATGGGATACAGCTTTTAACTACTTTGCGAGAATATGCTTATGGCTGTGAGATTATTATGCTCAGCGGTTATGATGATTATAATCTGATACGGAATGCAATGAAATCAGGTGCCTGGGATTATCTGCTAAAACCAGTCAGCATCCCTGATCTGACGGCGTTACTGGAAGAAGTGAGCCAGAAAATGGATTTCAATAGAGTAATTGGTTTCCCGGCAGAGTATGAGCCCAAAATGAATCTGTCTGAAAACAGTGATGCATCCTTTTGGGATGGAAGCGGCAGAAATGCTTGCAAAGAAGTGTCGGAACAGGAATTAAAAGATAAACTGGATGCAGCAGCTCTGGCAGTTGTATCTGTTTGCAGGGAACGGGCACAGACATGTCTGAAACAGTTTTTTTCGGAGGTTTTAAATACATCTGTAAAACGAGATCGGTTAAGGACGATGCTGACGGATTTTGTTTATGCACTTATGCAGCAAAGCCAGCTGTTTATCCGCATTGTTGCTTCTTATAAACTGACAGACCGGGATATTATGGCTTGCATTAAAAGTCTTCCTACGTTTTTGCAGCTGCAGGAACGTTTTATGGAGATCATTGACTGTTACATTGAAGATGCGGGACATCAGATGAAACAGAATGAACATGCTATGGTGAGACAGGTGCAGGATTATTTAAAACGCCATTTACACGAAAATGTGACAATGGAGGAGATGGCACATCTTGTAGGACTTCATCCAAACTATTTCAGCACTGTGTTTGGAAGAGAGGCGGGAATCACCTTTCGTGATTATTTGCGGGCTATACGTGTGGAAAAGGCAAAAGAACTGCTGCGGGAAGGATTTTTAAAGATCCAGGATATTGCCCTGATGGTGGGATATCAGGATGCACCGCATTTCAATAGGGCATTTAAAGAAGTAACGGGACTTTCGCCTTCACTTTATAGAAAACAGAATATGATTTTATGATAATAAAGGGGGCTGTATAGAATACAGACCCCTTTTTATATGGTCTTCAGACAGAAATTTAAGGTTCTTAAAATAGGGCAAGAATTCCGAAAACCGGATATTCATTTATCATCGGGAGATATTTACAATAAATTACAGATCCAATGAATGAAATACAACAGGAGGTAGTAAAATGAGGAAGAGTTATAAGAGAGTTGCAGCAGCGGCAGCGGCGGTTTTCATGGCAGTTTCCATGGTGGGGTGCAGCAGCAAAACGTCAGGAGAACAGGCTCAGGAGACCAAACAGGAAAAAGAACAGGGAGGAGAACAGGAGAAAGAGCTAAAAGTTCTCACATTAAAAAAAGAAAATGTGGATCTTTTTGATGACATGCTGGCTGATTACAGCAAGGACCATCCAGGTGTAACTTTTAAACAGACCAGCGGTAAGCAGGAAAATCTGCTAACACTGATTTCAACCAATGAAGTACCTGACATAATGAATGTATGGCCTATGAATAGCCTTTTCCGTGAGATGATGAAGGAAGGTGTATTCATGGATCTGAGCGGTAGCGAGGTACTGGCAAATGTGCCGGAGAATATCCTTGAAGCATGCAGGTGTGATGGAAAAGATTATTCCGTGCCTATTAGTGTTAATTCCTATTCTATGTTTTATAATACAGAGTTATTTGAAAAAGAAGGACTTACTTATCCAAAGACAGAAGATGAGTTCTGGACGTTGTGCGATATACTTAAAAGCAGAGGTATCCCGGCGATTACTGTTGGAGATAAGGATATCGGCCTGCTCCAGGGATACTTTGCACGTATGCTTACAGGAACGGCTTCCCATGATGCCAAAGAGATTACAGAGGCTGTAGCTTCAGGCGAAAAATCTTATTCTGATTATCCGGAGATCGTTCATTTTGTAGAAAGCTTCTTAAAACTGCGTGATTATACTCCAACTGACAGCCTTGGACTGGCAGGTTCAGATGCCCGTGAATATTTTACAAATGGAGAAGCAGCAATGTATCTGGGAGGTACATGGAATGCAACATCTATTAAAGCAACAAATCCGGATCTTAAATATGCATCCGCTCTTTTCCCGGAAATGAATGGCGTGGAACCATGGGCTTCTGGTGAAGTAGATACTGCATGGGCAGTGGCTGCTAATACAGCATATCCAGAAGATGCAAAACAGACAGTAGAGTTCTTGGGAACTGTGGAAGAGGCTCAGAAGTATGCAGAACAGGATAAAGCTCCATGTGTGATTACAGGTGTTGCTTCACAGGTTGAGGCGCTGGCAACCATCAATGATGCAGTAGCTGATGATCATTATATTGTTTCAGCATTAACATTCTGGCCGGCAGGAATGGCAGATGAGGTAGCACAGGCACTTCAGCAGATGTTTACATCAAAAGATTCAGCTACTTTCCTGGATACCTTTGATCAGATCACCCGTAATTACTACAGCCAGCAGTAATGGAGGCGGCTATGAAACGGAAAAAAATAGGAGAGCAGTCGTTCTGGTATTTCCTTTTTATGTTGCCGAACCTGCTTTTATATGGAATATTTGGCATATTTCCCATCGTTCTGGGAATCTTCTACAGCTTTACAGACTGGAATGGAATTGCTAAAAGCTGGAAAATGGTCGGTTTGGGAAATTATATCAAAATGCTGCATGACAGTCGTTTTCTCAGGGCCATGAGATTCAATATTACATATACGATCCTTCTGGTGATAATCGTGATTGCTCTTGCAATGATACTGGCTGTAATGATGGACAAAATGAAAGGGGGAAAAACCTTTTTTCGTGCTGTTTATTTTATTCCGGCTGTTTTAAGTCTTCTGACAGTGGGTATCATCTTTGAGAAAATCTATGGAACTGTACTGCCGACAATGGGTCCATATCTGGGAATTGACTTCCTTAAAAAAAATATCCTTGCTTCAGCAGCAACAGCACGCTATGGGATCTTGATTACTCATGTATGGCAGGGGGTGGTTCTTCCTACTGTGCTGCTGACAGCAGGATTGCAGACAGTGCCTCAGGAATTAACGGAAGCTGCATATATTGACGGGGCAACCAGATGGCAGGCATTTCGGACGATCACTATCCCGTTTCTACTGCCGATCTTAAGTGTTGTGTTGGTACTGGTGCTAAAAGATGGGCTGATGCTTTACGATTATGTATATGCCCTTACTTCTGGTGGACCAGGGGGAGCAACAGAAAGTATCACTATGCTGGTTTATAAGCAGGGATTCCAGGAAATGAAGTTCAGTTATGCATTGGCAGAGGCAGTTGCTATTGCTGCTGTGATGATCGGAATCTCGATTCTGCAGACGGCTTTGGCTGAAAGAAAGAAGGTGTACTAGATGAGAGAAAAAACGAGACGTGTACAATTGTCATTGGTGTTTTTGATCCTGGGTCTGGTATGTGTCCTTATTCCCTTTTATCTGGTTGTAATAACTTCTCTTAAGGATATGCAGCAGGTATCCAGAAATTTCTTTGCATTACCAGTACATCCAAGTCTGAAAAACTATAGTACAGTTTTGACAGAAAAAAATTATTTCCGGGCATTATTTAATACGGTAGTGATCACAGGGTGTGCTCTTCTTGGCTGTATTGTATTTCTGCCTATGTGTGCATATCCTATTTCCAGGAAAATGGGGAGCAGCCGTCTTTTTAAGATCCTTTATATTGTAATGGTGGCAGGTATATTTATTCCGCTTCCGGTAAAAATGATGCCTTTGGTTTCTCTGATGAGCCGCGCAAAGCTTATGAATCCCCTTGGAATGGTTCTGCTTTATCTGGGGTCTGCCACATGTGATGGTGTTTATCTGTTTGTAGGTTATCTGGCTTCCATTCCAAAAGAACTGGAAGAAGCAGCTTATATTGATGGAGCCAGAACACCGGATGTATTCTTCCGTGTAATCTATCCGCTCCTTAAACCGATGATCTCTACGATCGTGATCAAAAACGGACTTTGGTTCTGGAATGATTACCTTCTGCCAAGTCTGATTCTGACAGATCGGGATTTTCACACTCTTACATTGTTCCTGGATCGGTTTAAGACAGAATATTATATTGATTATACATTGGTATTTGCGGCTATTTTACTGACAATGCTTCCGATGCTGCTGCTTTATATCTTTATGCAGAAGCAGTTTATCGGAGGATTGACAGGAGGTGCCGTAAAAGGATAAGGAGGAAAAAATGAGGACAGTGAGACTGGAACTGATGCGTCCTGATGAGATCTGCCAGGTATTAAGTGAAAAATCTATTGCGTATTTGCCGGTAGGTCCATTGGAATGGCACGGACCTGCCATGCCCTATGGAACAGATGCAATGGCAGCCGGAGAATCTGCACGGCGGACGGCAATGATTACAGGCGGAGCGGTAGTGCCTACAATGTTTATGGGTACGGAGACGCCTCGTGATAATGAGTTTCTGCAGACTGCCGGACTACAGCCAGACACCTATGTAGTAGGGATGGATTTTCCTAAAAATAGTATTCCAAGTATGTATCTGCGGGCAGAATTGTTTGCAGTTATGCTGCGGGAACAGGTACGGCTGTTAGTTAATCTGGGATTTAAATTGGTCGTGATCGTAAACGGTCATGGTGCAGTAGCTCAGGAAGAGGCAATCCATAGGATAGCAAAGGAAACCACTGCAGAGACAGACTGCACAGTGATCGGAGTACGCGCTACTTATGCATTAAAAGAGGGAGATCTGAATGGAGGACACGGATCTGTTAAGGAGACAGCTGTTCAGATGTATCTGAATGGAGACAGTGTGGATCTAAGTAAATTTCCACCTAGAAAAGAGCCGCTGCGTATGCCTGACTATGGTATTTTAAATCTTTTTGGTTCCCATTTCCCAAAAGATATGATCATGGATCCTGATCCGAGAGATGCAACTGCAGAGCTTGGAAAACAGTATCTGGAATATGGGGCAGAAAAAAATGCCAGGATTGTAGAAGGGGTGTGGAAACAATTGCTGGAAGAACAGAATAAGTAAAGTAAATGGGGCAGTTCTGGTATTCGTCCGGAACTGCTCTTTTAAAATGTCCTGCGACGGAGTTACTGTTCATGCGTTGCATGACCAGCGACGGAATTTGCCGTGGTTTCGCATTTAAATACGGCAAATTCCCGCTGCCACTACGTTATCGTACGGCACTTTCGGTTCCCAAAGTGCCTACCATGTACAGTAACGCGACAGATTCTTGTAATAGAATTGAAAGATTAATCTGGTTGAACAATGGCAAAACTCTTGATACAATAGTTATAAAGCACAAACTGTATGCAAAAAAGGATCTGCAGCAGTTTTCGGGGTGAACGCAGAAGAAGAGAGGAACAGGGCATATGAGAAAGAGCGTAAAAGCAGCCTGGTTTCTGGCAGCTTTCTTATCAGCAGGGCTGGCAGCATTTCCGGCTATGGCAGCACAGGGATGGGCGCAGGAAAATAATACCTGGGTTTATTATGACAGCAATGGAAACAAAGTATATAATGAATGGAAAAAGGGTGCAGACGGTCAGTGGCGTTATCTGAACGGAGAAGGATGTATGACAACCAATGCCTGGGCTGATTCTAATTATTATGTAGACAGCAATGGTATTATGATCACGGATAAATGGTTAAAGACCACCTCTGACGGCGGGGAAGAAGAGTGGTACTATTTTGGAAGTACGGGAAAGACTCTTGATGACACCTGGAAGAAGATCAGTGATAAGTGGTATCATTTTGATGGAAATGGCCGTATGGAAAAGGGCTGGATCTTAGATGATATGTATTATACAGGTGATGACGGTGTTATGCGTACCGGATGGCAGAAGCTGTATCCACCGGATAACTATGAAGAAGACTCAAACAAGGTGATCCCAGGCGCAGAAGGCGGCAGCGTAGATTATGGTGAGGATGGCCAGTATTGGTTCTATTTTGGCACCAGCGGTAAAAAGTATGTGCCAAGTGACGGCAATGACAACGGAGATTACGGCACCAGAAAGATAGATGGTATTTATTATTGCTTTAATGATGAGGGTATTTTACAGATGGGATGGAAAAATGTAAGAGGAAATTCCGATTCCATTAAAGATTATATGTATTTTGGCCCGGACGGAAAAGCAAAGATTGGCTGGTATTCCATAGAACCGCCGGAAGAGCTGGAAGGCTATGACGGGGATGTGGAGTGGTTCTATTTTGCAAATAACGGAAAGCCCAAGGCTTCTGATACCGATCATCTGAATACACAGGGATTAACAAAGATCAGCGGAAAGACTTACTTATTTAATAAGCAGGGCAATCCGGTTTATGGCTTGAAAAAAGTCTATATTGGTTCCGGTGACAGCAACTGGACTGCTTTCTACTTCGGCACAAAGTCCCAGAGCTGTGTACAGCGGGGCAAAATAAGAGTAGAAGAAGACGATGGAAATAAGACAGAGTTCTACTTCAGCGAAAACGGTCGTGGCTATACGGGGGTTAAGGACAATTACCTTTATTATAAGGGTAAGCTTCAGAAAGCTGCTGACGGACAGAAATATGTATGTTTTAAGATCGACAGCAGCAATTATGTAGTAAACTCTTCAGGAAAGGTAATGAAAAATACCACAGTTAAGACCAGTGATGGAGTAAAGTTTAAAACAAGCTCCAACGGTTCTTTAAGTTCGGCAGATGATGACAGTGATGTAAGCTCTTATTTCACAGAGCCGGAAGAGCCGATCTGTACGGAAGACTGATAAGTCTGTACCGGTTTCTTCTATATTAATATTAATAGGACTAAATAGGCGTGATAGTGTGCGCAGATACAGGCAGATGCGTTATTGATTAAAAGGATTCAGGGTGAATATGAGAAAAAATAAGGGGAAACAGGTGGGAAAAGCCTGTTTCCATATTCATGAAAACAAGAAGCATGGTGGGTCCATCATGTGCTGATTTGGATGAAAAAGTGCTTATGTAAGCAAGCTTGCAACACACTTTCTCATTTAAATCAGCACATAGCTGAGCTGTAACAAATTATTTAAAAAAAAACAAAAAAATACTTGCATTTCCTGATGATATATGTTATCTTAGAACAGCTGTGACATGATAGCAAAGAAACGTGAGGTTGCTGCCTTGCAAAGGGCAGGTTTTCCGTGGAGCGAATGTCAAGTTAGGAAACTGGCGACAAGTCACTGTACCAATTAAAGAATCTGCAAACAAGAGCAGGATCAGTGTGGAGTTCTATGAGGACACACACGGAAACGTGTACAGTCACCGCTTGTCGTACTTGGTTTATAAAGTGCGAAAAGGAGGCGACTTTTTTTATGGCAAGTCAAGTAATGAGAATCACATTAAAAGCTTATGATCATCAGTTAGTAGATCAGTCCGCTGGAAAGATCATCGAGACAGTAAAAAAGACAGGATCTCAGGTGAGCGGACCAGTGCCGTTACCAACCAAGAAAGAGGTTGTAACAATTCTGCGTGCGGTTCATAAGTACAAAGATTCCAGAGAGCAGTTCGAGCAGAGAACTCATAAGAGACTGATCGATATCACTGCACCAAGCCAGAAGACAGTAGATGCACTGTCCAGACTGGAAATGCCAGCTGGTGTATTCATCGACATCAAGATGAAAACAAAATAATCCCAGTAAGCATTAATGAATAAGTTTATATCCTGAAGGGTTTAGATATAGAAGCAACACTACATTCCTGTAGGAATCAACATACCGGTAACGGTTCATAGTGTTCCACGTATATTAGGCTGTTCTAGGATGAATGCGAAAGCATTCCGCTGTAGATCATGAAACAGGAGGTAAGACAATGAAGAAAGCGATTTTAGCAACAAAAGTCGGAATGACCCAGATCTTCAATGAGAATGGTGTGTTAGTTCCGGTAACCGTGCTTCAGGCAGGACCTTGCGTAGTAACCCAGGTTAAGACCGAAGAGAATGACGGTTACAAAGCAGTACAGGTTGGTTTCGTTGATAAGAGAGAAAAACTTGTTAACAAGCCACAGAAAGGCCACTTTGATAAGGCTGGCGTATCTTACAAGAGATATGTGAGAGAATTCAGATTTGAGAATGCGGAAGAGTATTCTGTAAAGGATGAGATCAAGGCTGAGATCTTCGCAGCAGGCGATAAGATCGATGCAACCGCTATTTCCAAAGGTAAAGGCTTCCAGGGCGCGATCAAGAGACACGGACAGCACAGAGGACCTATGGCTCATGGTTCTAAATTCCATCGTCATCAGGGTTCCAATGGTTCCGCTACTACCCCAGGCCGCGTATTCAAGGGCAAGGGAATGCCTGGACAGATGGGTCACAAGCAGATCACTGTTCAGAATCTTGAAGTAGTTAGGGTTGACGCCGAGAACAACCTGATTCTGGTTAAGGGTGCAGTTCCAGGACCTAAGAAATGCCTGGTTACTGTAAGAGAAACCGTTAAGGTTGAAAGGTAAGCTTTTATAGGAAAGGAGGAATACACAGATGGCAAACGTATCTGTTTACAATATGGAAGGTAATGAAGTTGGCACATTAGAACTGAACGATGCCGTGTTCGGTGTAGAAGTAAACGAGCACCTGGTACATCTTGCAGTTGTTGCACAGCTTGCTAATAAGCGTCAGGGAACACAGAAAGCTAAAACACGTTCTGAGGTTTCTGGCGGTGGCAGAAAGCCATGGAGACAGAAAGGAACCGGTCATGCAAGACAGGGTTCAACAAGAGCTCCACAGTGGAAAGGCGGCGGTGTTGTATTTGCACCAACTCCTAGAGACTACACAATCAGACTGAACAAGAAGGAAAAGAGAGCAGCTCTTAAGTCCGCTCTGACAAGCCGTGTTCAGGAGAACAAGTTCATCGTTGTTGAAGAACTTAAGTTTAATGAGATCAAAACAAAGAACTTTAAGAATGTTCTGAACAATCTGAAGGTTAACAAGGCTCTGGTTGTTTTAAGCGAAAGCGATGAGAATGCAGTATTATCTGCAAGAAACATTGCTGATGTTAAGACTGCTCAGGCTGGAACCATCAATGTATACGACATTCTGAAGTACAACACAGTTGTTGCTAGTAAGGCAGCTGTTGCATCCATCGAGGAGGTATACGCATAATGGCAGATATCAAATACTATGACGTCATCTTAAAACCAGTTATCACTGAGAAGAGCATGAACGCTATGGGTGATAAGAAGTATACTTTCATGGTACATGTAGACGCTAACAAGTCTATGATCAAAGAAGCAGTTGAGAAGATGTTCCCAGGAACCAAGGTTGCTTCCGTAAACACCATGAACTGCGATGGCAAGACAAAGAGAAGAGGAATGACTTTCGGAAAGACCGCTGCTTCCAAGAAAGCTATTGTTAAGCTGACCGAGGATAGCAAGGAGATCGAAATCTTCCAGGGCTTATAATTTAAGACCCATCACCCCGCCGGGTATGTGCCCGGCCGGAGAACTTATACGGCTTCTATAACAGCCGTGAAAAGAAAAGAAAAGGAGTAAATGTCATGGGAATTAAGAAGTATGGTGCTTATACACCTTCCAGAAGACATATGACCGGTTCTGATTTCAAGGAAATCACCAAGAAAACTCCAGAGAAGTCTCTGGTAGTATCTCTGGCTAAGAATGCTGGTCGTAACAATCAGGGTAAGATCACTGTTCGTCACAGAGGCGGCGGCAGCAGAAGAAAATATAGAATTATCGATTTCAAGAGAAACAGCAAGGATGGTATCCCGGCAACCGTTATCGGTATCGAGTACGATCCAAACAGAAGTGCAAATATCGCACTGATCTGCTATGCAGATGGAACCAAGTCTTATATCTTAGCTCCTCAGGGATTAACTGATGGAATGAAGGTTATGAGCGGTGAAACTGCAGAAGCAAAAGTTGGTAACTGCATGCCACTGTTCCATGTTCCAGTAGGTACTCAGGTACACAACATTGAGCTGTATCCTGGTAAGGGTGGTCAGCTGGTTCGTTCCGCTGGTAACTCTGCTCAGCTTATGGCTAAGGAAGGCAAGTATGCAACCTTACGTTTACCTTCAGGTGAAATGAGAATGGTTCCGATCATCTGCCGCGCAACAATCGGTGTTGTTGGCAATGGCGAACACTCCCTGATCAACATTGGTAAAGCTGGTAGAACCCGTCACATGGGCATCAGACCTACAGTTCGCGGTTCCGTTATGAACCCGAATGATCATCCACACGGTGGTGGTGAAGGAAAGACCGGTATCGGCCGTCCAGGTCCATGCACACCTTGGGGCAAGCCTGCTCTGGGTCTGAAGACCAGAAAGAAAAACAAGCAGTCTAATAAGTTGATCGTAAGAAGACGTGATGGCAAAACCATCAAATAATTAAGGAGGTTAAGAACACATGGCTCGTTCACTGAAAAAAGGACCATTTGCAGATGCACATCTGTTAAAGAAAGTAGACGCTATGAATGCAGCAGGACAGAAGCAGGTAATCAAGACCTGGTCCCGTCGTTCAACAATCTTCCCTCAGATGGTTGGTCACACAATCGCTGTACATGACGGAAGAAAACACGTTCCGGTATACGTTACTGAGGATATGGTAGGACACAAACTGGGTGAGTTCGTAGCAACCAGAACCTACAGAGGCCACGGTAAAGACGAGAAGAAGTCCGCTGTTAGAAAGTAATCCACAGGTAAATTGAAAGGAGGTTTTACAAATGGCAAGAGGACATAGATCCCAAATTAAGAGAGAAAGAAATGCCCAGAAGGACACCAGACCAAGCGCAACACTGTCTTACGCTAGAGTGTCTGTCCAGAAGGCTTGCTTTGTATTAGATGCCATCAGAGGCAAAGATTTACAGACCGCACTTGGTATTGTAACTTACAATCCTAGATATGCTTCCAGCTTAGTAAAGAAGTTACTGGAATCAGCAGCAGCAAACGCTGAGAACAATAACAACATGGACCCTGCAAAACTGTACGTAGAAGAGTGCTATGCAAACCAGGGACCGATCATGAAGAGGGTTAGACCGAGAGCTCAGGGCCGTGCTTACAGAATCGAGAAGAGAATGAGCCACATCACTGTAGTTCTGAATGAGAAATAAATAGGAGGCAAATATGGGACAGAAAGTTAATCCACACGGCATTAGAGTCGGTGTTATTAAAGACTGGGATTCCAGATGGTATGCAGAAGCTGATTTTGCAGACAACCTGGTTGAAGACTATAATATTAGAAAGTTCCTTAAGAACAAATTAAAGAGCTCCAGCGTTTCCAAGATCGAGATCGAGCGCGCATCTGACAGAGTGAAAGTTATCATCTACACTGCTAAGCCAGGCGTTGTTATCGGTAAGGGCGGCGCAGAGATTGAAAAGCTGAAAGCAGAAGTTCAGAAGATGACTGCTAAGAAGCTGTTCGTAGACATCAAAGAGATCAAGAGACCAGACAGAGATGCTCAGCTGGTTGCTGAATCTATCGCACAGCAGCTTGAGAACCGTGTATCCTTCCGTCGTGCTATGAAGTCTACCATGGGCAGAACCATGAAGGCTGGCGTTAAGGGTATCAAGACTGCAGTCGCAGGTCGTTTAGGCGGTGCTGATATGGCTCGTACAGAGTTCTACAGCGAAGGTACTATTCCGCTTCAGACATTAAGAGCAGATATTGACTATGGTTTCGCAGAAGCAGATACAACCTACGGCAAGATTGGCGTTAAGGTATGGATCTACAAAGGCGAGGTACTTCCTACTAAAGGAAATAAGGAAGGGAGCGATAAATAATGTTAATGCCTAAGAGAGTTAAGCGTCGTAAACAGTTCCGTGGATCTATGGCCGGCAAGGCATTAAGAGGCAATACGATCTCTAACGGTGAGTACGGTTTAGTCGCTACTGAACCATGTTGGATCAAATCAAACCAGATTGAAGCAGCCCGTGTTGCTATGACCCGTTATATTAAGCGTGGTGGTAAAGTCTGGATCAAGATTTTCCCGGATAAACCTGTAACAGCAAAGCCAGCAGAAACCCGTATGGGTTCCGGTAAAGGCGCTCTGGAGTACTGGGTAGCAGTTGTAAAGCCAGGCCGCGTATTATTTGAGATCGCTGGTGTACCAGAGGAAACAGCTAAGGAAGCACTTCGTCTTGCTATGCACAAACTGCCATGCAAGTGCAAAATTGTTTCTAAAGCAGATTTAGAAGGCGGTGATAACAGTGAAAACTAATAAGTTTGTAGAAGAGTTAAAGAATAAGTCAGCAAATGAGCTGAATGAAGAGTTAGTAGCTGCGAAGAAGGAACTGTTTAATTTAAGATTCCAGAATGCAACCAATCAGTTAGACAACACATCCCGGATCAAAGAAGTTCGTAAGAACATCGCTCGTATCCAGACTGTTATCACTGAGAAGGCTAATGCTTAATGAAAGGAGAACTTACCGTGGAAAGAAATTTAAGAAAAACCCGTATCGGTAAAGTGGTAAGCAACAAGATGGATAAGACCATCGTTGTAGCAATCGAGGACCACGTAAAGCACCCAATGATCGGTAAGATCGTTAAGAAAACCGTTAAGCTGAAAGCTCATGATGAGAACAATGAGTGCGGCATCGGTGATACTGTAAAAGTAATGGAAACAAGACCACTGTCCAAGGATAAGAGATGGAGACTTGTTGAGATTATCGAGAAAGCAAGATAATTAGGGAAGGAGTTAACAGGTATGGTTCAGCAGGAAACAAGACTTAAGGTTGCCGACAATACCGGTGCAAAAGAACTTCTCTGCATCCGTGTATTAGGTGGTTCAACCAGAAGATATGCAAATATCGGCGATGTCATCGTTGCTTCTGTTAAAGATGCAACACCAGGCGGTGTTGTAAAGAAGGGCGATGTTGTAAAGGCTGTAGTAGTTCGTACCGTTAGAGGCGCTCGCCGTAAAGACGGTTCTTACATCAAGTTCGATGAGAACGCAGCAGTTATTATTAAGGATGACAAGACTCCAAGAGGAACTCGTATCTTTGGGCCTGTAGCTAGAGAATTAAGAGACAAGCAGTTCATGAAGATTGTCTCCTTAGCTCCAGAAGTATTATAAGGAGGGTGTCCACTGTGCAGAAAATCAAGAAAGACGATTTAGTAGTAGTAATCGCAGGAAAAGATAAAGACAAACAGGGAAAGGTACTCTCTGTTGACGTAAAGAAGAACAAAGTTCTGGTTCAGGGCTGCAACATGGTTACAAAGCACACCAAGCAGTCTCCGGCTAACCCACAGGGCGGCATCGTGAATCAGGAGGCTCCAATTGATATCTCCAATGTAATGCTGGTAGTAGACGGCAAAGCAACCAGAGTTGGCTTTGAAGTAAGAGACGGAAAGAAAGTCCGCGTTGCTAAGAAGACCGGTAAGGTTGTTGAATAATTCAGGAGAGGAGGAAAAAAACGTTGGCTAGATTAAAAGAACAGTATCAGAACGAATTCGTAGACGCTCTGATGAAGAAATTTGGATATAAGAACGTTATGCAGGTGCCGAAGCTTGATAAGATCGTTATCAACATGGGCGTAGGCGAAGCTAAGGAAAATGCCAAGGTTCTGGATTCCGCAGTTAGAGATCTGGAGATCATCTCCGGTCAGAAAGCTGTAACAACCAAGGCTAAAAAGTCTGTTGCAAACTTCAAGATCCGTGAAGGCATGGCAATCGGCTGCAAGGTAACCCTTCGTGGTGAGAGAATGTACGAATTCCTTGATCGTCTGATCAACCTGGCACTGCCACGTGTACGTGACTTTAGAGGTGTTAACCCTAACGCATTTGATGGCAGAGGAAACTATGCTCTTGGTATCAAGGAGCAGCTGATTTTCCCTGAAATTGAGTACGATAAAGTTGACAAGGTAAGAGGTATGGATATCATCTTCGTTACCACCGCTAATACTGACGAAGAAGCGCGTGAACTTTTGACATTATTCAATATGCCTTTTGCAAAATAGTTAGGAGGAAACATTCATGGCTAAGACTTCAATGAAGATCAAACAGCAGCGTCCTGCTAAATTCTCTACCAGAGAGTACAATCGCTGCAGAATCTGTGGCCGTCCACATGCTTACCTGAGAAAATATGGTATCTGCCGTATTTGTTTCCGTGAGTTAGCATATAAGGGTCAGATTCCTGGCGTTAAGAAAGCAAGCTGGTAGGCTGAAGGCCCGTTACAGCACCTGACAGCATAAGTTTGTCAGGTCTGGCGGGTGAAGATAGATAGAATTTAGAAAAGGAGGCATTTTCAAAATGACAATGAGCGATCCAATTGCAGATATGCTTACAAGAATCCGTAATGCAAACACTGCAAAGCATGATACAGTAGATGTACCTTCTTCCAAGATGAAATTAGCTATCGCTGATATCCTGGTAAATGAAGGTTATATTGCAAAGTACGATCTGGTAGAGGATGGCGCTTTCCAGAACATCCACATTACCTTAAAGTACGGTAAAGATAAGAACGAAAAGATTATTTCCGGTATCAAGAGAATCTCCAAACCAGGTCTGCGTGTATACGCTGACAAGGAGAACCTGCCGAAGGTTCTTGGCGGTCTTGGTACTGCAATCCTCTCCACCAATCAGGGTGTGATCACCGATAAGGAAGCACGCAAGCTTGGCGTAGGCGGCGAAGTTCTGGCTTTCGTTTGGTAGGCTTTGAATACTTGGCGAGGTCTTTTCGAGCCTAGTATGAAAGCCCGTCCTGAGACTTAGCGAGGTTTTTTCGAGCTTAGTCGAATGGACGATAGTAACTTCGATTGCACTAAGTTCGTGAGAGACCTCACTAAGTGCAACGAAGTGCTTTCATACGTAAGCATTTTGAAATACAAATGCTAAGTATGAAAAGCATGTAACTGAAAACAGAGAGGACGCATATGTCCTCTCCGAGAATTTAAGTAGGAGGTAAAAAGGCATGTCACGTATCGGTAGAATGCCAGTTGCGATCCCAGCAGGTGTAACTGTTACAATCGCAGAAGGAAATAAGGTGACTGTAAAAGGTCCAAAGGGAACATTAGAGAGAGAGCTCCCGGTTGAGCTGACCATCGAAGAGAAGGACGGTCA
The DNA here is from genome assembly GCA_900541315.1 of uncultured Clostridium sp. GTDB lineage: Bacteria > Bacillota > Clostridia > Lachnospirales > Lachnospiraceae > Enterocloster. The sequence goes on from UQJF01000020.1 coordinate 24,022, forward strand.
CGTTATCGTAAGCAGACCAAACGATTTAAAGAGAATGAAATCTTTACATGGTCTGACCAGAACCCTGATCAACAACATGATCCATGGTGTTACTGAGGGTTATGAGAAGGTTCTTGAAGTAAACGGTGTTGGTTACAGAGCTGCTAAGCAGGGAAAGAAACTGACTTTAAACCTTGGATATTCTCATCCAGTAGAGATGGAAGATCCAGAAGGTATTGAAACTGTTTGCGACGGACAGAACAAGATCATCGTTAAAGGTATCAGTAAAGAAAAAGTTGGCCAGTACGCTGCTGAAATCAGAGACAAGAGAAGACCTGAGCCTTACAAGGGCAAAGGTATCAAGTATGCTGACGAAGTTATCAGACGTAAAGTTGGTAAGACTGGTAAGAAATAATTTAAGGAGAGTGTAAAAATGGTTAACAAACAGTCAAGAAGCGAAATTCGCGTAAAGAAGCACAACAGAATGCGTAACCGTTTTGCTGGCACAGCAGAGAGACCGCGTCTGGCAGTGTTTAGAAGTAATAATCATATGTATGCTCAAATTATCGACGATACGGTTGGTAACACACTGGTTGCTGCTTCCACAGTTGAGAAAGAGATCAAGGCTGAACTGGAGAAGACAAATGACAAGGCAGCTGCAGCATACGTTGGTACAGTAATTGCAAAGAGAGCCCTTGAAAAAGGTATCAAGGAAGTTGTTTTCGATAGAGGCGGCTTTATTTATCAGGGTAAGATTCAGGCATTAGCAGATGCAGCTCGTGAAGCTGGTCTGGATTTCTAATAGAGAGGAGAACAAACATGAAGCGTACAATTATTGATGCCAGTCAGTTGGAGCTGAATGATAGAGTAGTGGCAATCAAGAGAGTATCCAAGACTGTTAAAGGTGGACGTACCATGAGATTTTCCGCTCTGGTAGTAGTTGGTGACGGAAACGGCCATGTGGGCGTAGGCTTAGGCAAGGCCGGAGAAGTTCCGGAAGCAATCCGCAAAGGTAAAGAGGCTGCTGTAAAGAGCCTTGTAGAGATCCCGATCGATGAGAACAAGAGTATTCCTCATGACTTTATCGGAAAATTCGGCAGTGCAAGCGTTCTGTTAAAGAGAGCTCCAGAAGGTACCGGTATCATCGCTGGTGGCCCTGCTCGTGCCGTTGTTGAGTTAGCTGGAATTAAGAACATCCGTACAAAGTCCTTAGGTTCCAATAACAAGACCAATGTAGTTCTTGCAACTGTTGCAGGTTTAACTGCATTAAAGACACCAGAAGAGTTCGCAAGACTTCGCGGTAAATCTGTTGAAGAAATCGTAGGCTAATAGGAGGAAATAGACATGGCAGAGAAGTTAAGAATCACATTAGTCAAGTCCCCTATCGGTGCTATTCCAAAGCAGAGAGCAACTGTTGAGGCACTTGGACTTGGAAAAATGCACAAAACAGTTGAAATGCCAGATAATGGCGCTGTTAGAGGCATGATTCAGAGAGTAAGACATTTAGTTAAGGTTGAAGAAATCTAATTCAGATAAAGTAAGGAGGTGCAGTCATGGAGTTATCTAATTTACAGCCTGCTGCAGGTTCAAAGCATAGCGATAATTTTAGAAGAGGCCGCGGCCATGGTTCAGGCAATGGTAAGACCGCTGGTAAGGGCCATAAGGGTCAGAAGGCTCGTTCTGGAGCACCAAGACCAGGCTTTGAAGGTGGACAGATGCCATTATACAGACGTCTGCCAAAGCGTGGATTCACCAATATTAATTCTAAGGAAATTGTTGGCATTAACGTAAGCGCACTGGAAAGATTCGATAACGATACAGTTGTAACTGTAGAGACTCTGCTTGAGTCCGGTATCGTTAAGAACCCAAGAGATGGTGTTAAGATCCTTGGTAACGGAGAATTAACCAAAAAGCTGACCGTTAAAGTTAATGCATTCAGTGAAGGTGCAAAATCTAAGATTGAGGCTTTAGGTGGAACCTGCGAGGTGATCTAATGTTCAAAACGATCAGAAACGCTTTTAAGGTAAAAGAACTTCGTGGTAAGATTCTGTATACCTTTATGATGCTGGTAGTCATTCGATTTGGCTGCCAGCTGCCTATTCCGGGAATTGAGACATCATTCTTTGCGAATTGGTTTGCAAAACAGACAACCGATGTGTTCGGTTTCTTTAATGCAATGACTGGTGGATCATTTTCATCCATGTCCATTTTTGCATTAAGCATTACACCGTACATCACTTCTTCCATTATCATCCAGCTGCTTACAATTGCTATTCCAAAACTGGAAGAGATGCAGAAGGATGGTGAAGAAGGCAGAAAGAAAATTCAGGAATACACCCGATATACCACAGTAGGACTTGCACTTCTGGAATCAAGTGCCATGGCAATTGGTTTCGGACGTCAGGGACTTCTTCTGGATTATAATGCATGGAACGTGATCATAGCGATCGTCACTATGACAACAGGAAGTGCACTGTTGATGTGGATCGGTGAGCAGATCACTGACAAGGGTGTAGGAAATGGTATTTCTATCGTGCTTCTGTTTAACATCCTGTCAAGCGTTCCCGATGATATGAGAAGCCTTTACTATCGTTTTATTTTTGGTCAATCCTTCGCTACAATGGCAGTAGCAGTCCTGCTGATCGCAGTAGTACTCATTGCTATGGTAGTTTTTGTAGTCGTTTTAAATGATGCAGAGAGAAGGATACCAGTTCAGTATTCAAAGAAGATGGTAGGACGTAAGATGGTAGGCGGCCAGGCCTCAAACATTCCGTTAAAGGTCAACACCGCAGGTGTTATGCCGGTTATCTTTGCATCTTCCATTATGTCTTTCCCTGTTGTAATTGCCCAGTTCTTTACAGTTGATTACAGCTCTATCGGTGGAAAGATCTTAACAATGCTGAATTCCGGTTCATGGTGCAAACCATCCCAGCCGATCTATTCTGTCGGTTTGATAATTTATATCGTACTGTTGTTCGTGTTTGCTTACTTCTATACATCGATTACCTTTAATCCGTTGGAAGTTGCTAACAATATGAAGAAGCAGGGAGGCTTCATTCCCGGCATTCGTCCCGGCAAGCCCACCAGCGATTATTTAAATAAGATTTTGAATTATATTGTTTTCATTGGTGCAGTTGGCCTTACGATCGTAGCAATCGTCCCGATCCTTGCATCCGGACTTTTAGATGTGAGCCGTATCTCATTTTCAGGTACCTCACTGATCATCATTGTAGGCGTAGTACTGGAGACAATCAAAGCAGTAGAATCTCAGATGCTTGTGCGTTATTATAAGGGATTTTTGAACGATTAACACAACAGTTGGATCAGTCAATCTGCCTTTGTGGTATTCCACAAGGGCGGATTTATTGCGTTATAGGACTTTTTTGAGAGGAGAAAAACTTTTCATGAAGATCATCATGTTAGGAGCTCCGGGCGCAGGAAAAGGCACCCAGGCAAAGAAAATTGCAGCTAAGTATAGTATTCCACATGTTTCCACCGGAGATATTTTCAGAGCAAATATCAAAAATGGAACAGAACTGGGCATGAAAGCCAAATCCTTTATGGATGCAGGCGGTCTTGTACCGGATGAGATCACTATTGGAATGCTGTTAGACCGTATTCATGAGGCAGACTGCGTAAACGGATATGTGCTTGATGGTTTCCCAAGAACGATTCCTCAGGCTGAAAGTCTTACAAAAGCTTTAAGCGAAAGAGGCGAAGCAGTTGATTATGCAGTAAACGTAGATGTACCAGATGAGAATATCATCAATCGTATGTCTGGACGCCGTGCATGCTTAAACTGTGGCGCTACTTATCATATTGTTTATAATCCTTCCAAAAAAGAAGGAATCTGTGATACCTGTGGACAGCAGCTGGTATTAAGAGATGATGATAAGCCTGAAACTGTGAAGAAGAGATTATCTGTGTATCATGACCAGACACAGCCTCTGATCGATTATTATAAGAACGAAGGCATTCTTGCAGAAGTAGACGGAACAAAAGACATGGAAGAAGTATTCCAGGATATTGTTAAGATTTTAGGAGCATAAAAATGGTTACGATCAAATCAGAACGGGAAATTGAATTAATGCGGGAAGCTGGTAAGATCCTTGCTAAGGTTCATGAAGAACTGGGCAAGGCAGTAAAACCGGGAATCTCCACCAAAGAGATCGACCGCATCTGTGAAGAGATGATCCGCAGCTATGGCTGCATCCCATCTTTCCTTGGTTACGAAGGATATCCGGCTTCTGTATGTATCTCTGTTAATGATGAAGTGGTCCATGGAATCCCAAGTAAGCACCGCTATTTAAATGAAGGTGACATTGTAAGCCTTGATACCGGAGTCATTTGGAAAGGATATCAGTCAGATGCAGCCAGAACCCATATGATCGGTGAGGTAACTCCTCAGGCCAGAAAACTGGTTGAAGTAACACAGCAAAGCTTCTTTGAAGGAATAAAGTTTGCAAAAGCAGGCAATCATCTCAATGATATCTCAGCAGCGATCCAGAAATATGTGGAAAGCTTCGGTTTTGGAGTTGTAAGAGACCTGGTTGGACATGGCATCGGAACAAATATGCATGAAGAGCCGGAGATTCCCAACTTCGCACAGAAGAGAAAAGGTATCAAGCTGGCAGCCGGTATGACTCTGGCAATTGAGCCAATGATCACTGCAGGCCGTTATGATGTAGCATGGATGGATGATGGCTGGACCGTTGTAACAGAAGATGGTTCCCTTGCCTCTCATTATGAGAACACCATCCTGATCACAGATGGAGATCCTGAGATCTTATCTTTATAGCACCCCATAAGCATTAGGAGGGAAAAGAATATGTCCAAAGCAGACGTAATTGAAATTGAAGGAACCGTAGTAGAGAAGCTGCCAAATGCAATGTTCCAGGTTGAACTTGAAAATGGCCACCAGGTTCTGGCACATATCAGCGGAAAACTCCGTATGAATTACATTCGCATTCTTCCAGGCGATAAAGTAACTCTGGAAATGTCCCCATATGACCTTTCCAAGGGCAGAATCATCTGGAGAGATAAATAAAAATAAATTTAAAATAGATCAAAAAAAGACTTGCATTACCAAAAAATATTTGATACAATGTTTTAGCAACTTTGTTGGTCTATAGAAAGGAGAATTACTGTGAAGGTTAGATCATCCGTTAAGCCGATCTGCGAAAAGTGCAAGATCATTAAAAGAAAAGGCAGTATCAGAGTAATTTGCGAAAATCCAAAGCATAAACAGAGACAAGGTTAATTATTTTTAGGAGGTGTACTACACACATGGCTCGTATTTCAGGTGTTGACTTACCAAGAGAAAAACGTGTTGAGATCGGTCTTACTTACATCTACGGAATTGGTAGAGCAAGCTCCAACCGCATCTTAGCAGAAGCTGGCGTAAACCCAGACACTCGTGTTAAGGATTTAACCGACGATGAGGTTAAAAAGCTGGCTAGCATCATCGCTGACACTCAGACTGTAGAAGGTGATCTTCGTAGAGAGATCGCAATGAACATCAAGAGACTTCAGGAAATTGGATGCTACAGAGGAATCCGTCATAGAAAGAGCCTGCCGGTTCGCGGACAGAAAACAAAGACCAACGCAAGAACCTGCAAGGGTCCAAGAAAAACGGTAGCAAATAAGAAGAAGTAATTTAGTAACATGGTAACCGAATTCGATTTGTATGTTTTAAAAACAGGAGAGCGAATTCAAGTAAATGAGAAAGTAGGTTAGTTTAAAATGGCTAAAAAAGTGTCCACTACAGCAAAAAAAGTGACAAAAAAGCGTGTAAAGAAAAACGTTGAACGCGGACAGGCACATA
>UQJF01000021.1 GCA_900541315.1 uncultured Clostridium sp.
ACTCAAATCCGCATCCTACGTGATTAGTACAGTTATTTACGAAACGATGTACTAGTTTTTACTGCTCTTTTGATAATAACCTTCCTGTCTTTATTTTCTAATATCCAGGCGCCATTTCCACCGGTCTCATAAAAAGAAATATTTTGTTTCTTCATCTGTTCTGTAACTGCGGGAGATGGATGACCGTAGGAATTATCTTTTCCATAGGAAATAAATGCAGCCTTTAAAGGCATTTTCCCTAAAAAACCGGGACTGGAAGAGCCTTTAGAACCATGATGGGCAGTTTTCAGGATCTGTACATGTTTTAAATGTTCCTGCTGGATACTGCCTTTTATTTCTGCCATTTTTAAAAGTTCTGTTTCTTCTGATATTCCCATATCACCGGTAAACAGCATATGCAGATCTTTATAGTGGGTACAAAGCACCAGTGAATGAGCATTGCGCTCTTTTTCTGTTTCTTTTTCAAAAATACAGGTAAATTCCATTTCTCCGGCTTTTATCCTATCTCCCTGATGCATGTAATACGTCCTTCCCCCGGCTTCTGCCTGCATCTGTTCCAGCTTACCGTAAATATCTCCTCCCTTTCCCCCGGCAGGCAATATTAATATGTCTATAGGCATTTTCTGTTCTAAAAGATATAAAAGCCCGCTTATGTGGTCATTATCCCCATGACTTACAATGGCCATGTCTAATCGTGAAATACCTTTAGATTTAAGGCATGGCTCAAGGGTTCTGCTTCCCAGCTTCTTTTTATCAGAACTTCCGCCATCTATAAGGATACTGGTCCGGCCAGACCTGAGAAGAAAGCCATCTCCCTGACCTACATCCAGACAGAGAAGTTCAAACCCCTTAACCGGACGGGGAGAAAGAATAGTAAAACCAATGAGAACTGATATGATCAGAACAACAGCTGCAAATACTGCTCTTCTTTGTCCTTTTAGCTTTCTTCCCATAAGCCATTTCAATGCAGCTATCCCTATTCCCCATACCACAATATAACCCATGATCTGTCCCGGACCAGGACGTCCCGTTATCCTCACTGCTCCCGGCAATTTCATGGAACATCCACATATCCACTTGTAATAGACAAGGATCACATGTCCCACATTGGCAGCGGTTTCTGCTGCAAAAGGCCAGAATCCCCCGGTAAGCAATATCATGATACCTGACAGCATTAAAAAAGCTACAAAGGGCAATACCAGAAAATTTAAAAACATCCCATACAAAGGATACTGGTAATAATGCCAAGCCATAACAGGCAGAAGAATGATCTGCACCCATAAGCTGATCACTACTATTTTTTTCCAGTTTTTCCCAATATTAAACTCCCGGATCATCCATTGTCCCGGTCCGGAAATTGCCAGAACTGCTGAAAAGGAAAGCTGAAAACCACTGTGAAAGATCAGATAGGGATTTTTTCCAAGAAGACTTAAAGCTGCAAACCCCAGGGCTGAAAGACTGTCATAGGTACGCCCCCGTTCTGCTGCCAGCCACAGGCAGCAGATCATAAGGACTGCCCGGACAGCAGACCCTCCAGAACCTGTAAATATGCCATAACTGATCACAAAGCTGCCGCCTAATATTCCCGCAGCTTTAAATCCGCCTATCGTCTTTCTAAGGAGCAGATATATCCCTCCGCCGATCAACGACAAATGCTGTCCGCTCACTGCCAGCAAATGAGCGATCCCGCTGCTGCGGTACAGATCCAAGGTATCTGCTTCCATAAAAGAAGTATCTCCCAGCAAGACCGCCTTATAAATACTGCTGTCTTCCTTTTCACAGTATTGTTCCAGAATGCGGCTGCAATATTTTCTGAACCTGAGGATAACACGCATAAAGGGCCGGTCCGCCCCCCAGCTTTCCTTTAAAGCTTTTATATATCCGGTACACACCACTCCCTTTGACCGGTAATACAGTTTTGCATTAAATTCTCCCGGATTTTTTTCAGATTCCGCCAGATTTAATGAACAGGCTATTTTCACTTTTTTTCCAGGAAGAAGACTCTCTTCCCAGTTTTCCAGCTCTCCCGGCACTCCATATAGCTGTACCGGAAATTGAAGGGTCAGCCACTGTATCTTTACTTTATTTACAATTATTTCCAGTTTTTCGCTTTTTTCCCGTACATCCATTACCTGTCCGGTCAGCTGCACCACATCCCCAAATTCTGCCTGTGCGATCCGGTCTTTCTCCCGGTCCATCTGGTTTCTGGACTGTACTCCTAAAAAACTTCCTGCTGACATTCCACTAAAAATAAACATAAAAATAAGCAGAAGTATCCTGTATGTGACACTCCTGCCTGAATTTCCAGCCAGATCCCGGTTCTGGTCTCTTCCCAGATACCGGTTCTGGTCTCTTCCCAGAAAATGCCTGGCAATAAGCGCTGCTAAAAACAGCGCTCCTGCAAACCAGAAACATTTTCTGTATACAGCCTCCTGTAAACACAGGGCAAGCACCTCTCCAAGTACAAAACCTGCGGTTATCACCACAAGGGGCCGTTTCATATTCTTTTTTCTCCGGTTTATCTTATTTTTTATTTCTGCTCAATATAATCTGTATTCCGCTCAAAAGCAGTATTTAAAGATACCACTTCGCGGAACATTACATCCTGTGAACCATTTACCATAATCTGTACCTTGGAAACAGAAGTCTTATCCACCAGCGAATTAACAATTGCGTAAATAGGGATGTATTCATTTACACTCTGGCTGCTGTTTAAAAAGGCAGAATCAAAATTGATATAGCACACATTATCTGTCACTGATACGCTGAGTATCTTACAGTCAGAAGGAAGTACCGCCTGATGGCCATTGCCTGACGGTCCTGCGATCAGCTGTTCCACGATTAGCTGTTCCATGGAAGTATTTATATTATGGGCCACGTCCCGCTTTTCCTCTACCAGTTTATCTCCTGTACTGTTAGCAAAATACAAGGTCAGTTCTGTTTTCTCGTAGGCATTTACATTACTTGTATTGATAATGAAATCTCCTGCTGAGATAAAGCCCACAGGATTTCCCTGACGGTCCATAAGAGGCTGGTCTCCACGGTAAATACTGATATAATCGATCCCCGGTATCTGGGTCATTGTCCTTGCCAGAGCTGCACGGCACAGGATCTCCTGTTCCGGCTTCATAGATATATAGCTGCCGTCAAAATACAGATACAATACCTGTTCATCAATCCTGCAGGTTTTAAAAGATACCTTTTCATTTACAGCAGGCTGACAATCCAGATCTCTTGGTACATGGAGCAGCTGGTCCATCAGTTCTTCTGCCAGATCTGCCTGATCCTTTGTTTCTGTTTCATATTCCTGTGCCACCAGCTTGGTCAAAGAGGAATTCAGGTAATATATGAGATATTTTCCTGAACCTGGGTCAGGTTTTGGCTCTGCCTTTGCACCGCACCCGGAAAGAACTGCCATGGTGACCATAAGGATCCCCAGAAATACACCCAGAAGAAACTTATCTTTTCTATGTTTCATGAACGTTCCTCCTGTCTTGATACATAATTTAAAGGAATACGCATGCTGAAGGTAGTCCCTTCTCCCTGCGTACTTTCCACATCGATCACACCATGATGCATCTGTATTACATTTTTAGTAATAGAAAGCCCCAGTCCGGTACCGCCAACCTCTCTGGAACGTGCTTTATCCACACGGAAGAAACGCTCAAAAATGTGATCTACACTGTCCTCCGGTATACCAATACCGGAATCTGCAACCTTCACGTAAAAGTATTTATGGTCAGCATCCAGTGTCACCCGCACCCATCCGGAATCCACATTATATTTAATTGCATTTTCCACCAGATTGGTCACTGCCAGGTTCAGCTTCACCTTGTCTACATCTGCTGTAACTTCCCTGATGCTCTCTAAGATCAGTTCCACATTGCTGCGCTTGGCAATAGGCCGCAGTCTCTTTAAGATCATTTCCAGTTCGTGATTAATATGCACCTGTGAAATTTTCATCTGGCTTTCTGCTGATTTATCCATGCGGACTAAAGTAAGCAGATCTTCTATGATCTGGCTTTCCCTGTCGATCTCATCAGAAATATCAGACATAAACTCCCGGTACAGTTCCACCGGCACCTCTTCCATTCCCATAAGGGAATCTGCCAGCACACGAATGGACGTGATCGGTGTTTTTAACTCATGGGACACATTGGAAACAAACTCCTGACGGGACTGGTCCACAGCCTTCAGTTTGCGAAGGGACTTCTGCACAGCATGGGACATCTGTCTTGTTTCGCTGTAAGCATCTTCCCTGATATCTGCATCCAGATCCCCCTGTGCCACCCGGTCAAAGGAACGCAAAAGCCGCTTAAAGGGCTTTACCAGGAAGTAAGCTGACACTATAGAGAAAAGAACTGCCATTAAAGCCATACACATGAAAAACAGCTGTGCGCTGCTTTTTACACGCTTGGTCACGGAAGCCACATTTTCCATGGAAGCTGTCACTGCTATCACTCCCTGGATTTTTTTATCATCAGCCGGATCATAAACAGGAATGGTCTGATAAAAATAACCGGCATCTTTATTAAACCTGTTGCTTATCTCTCCCTTAAAACAGCGTATGACTTCTTCAGATATATAATATTTTCCTGTTGACAGATTAAAGGTATCTGTCATGATCTTATAACTGCTGTTGACGATAACAATACGTCCGTTATACAGATCTGCGATCGTCTGCATCTGAGCATCCAGACTGACATTATTGGTCTTATCTGCTGTCAGATACCCTGAACGGGTCATTCGGTTGCTTAAGATCACACACTGATTCTGTATCTCAATGCCTCTGGCCTCTATCTGGTTCTGTTTAAAAGAGCCTATGAGTATCCAGGTCTGCAGCAACAGCGGGATGACCGCCACTGCGATCATTAAAAGCGTCATGGGGACAGTAATGCTCTGTCCCCTTGTTTTCAGCTTTTCATACCATTTTTCTTTATTCAACTGTTTGCTCCTATTCCAGCTCCTTTAACTTACCGGAGCAGGCTACTGCAAGGCTTCCTGGTCCAATATGACAGGCAATGCTTAAAGAAAGAGGTGCCATGGTGATGTCTGCTCCCGGATACTGCTCTTTTAAAGCTGCTTCCAACTCTTTTGCATCTTCTTCATTGCAGGTATGGGCAATCTCCAGGTAAGTATGTTCTGCATTCTTGTCATGGAAACGCTCATCCAGATCCTTAGCAAGGGCTGTGAGCATAATGGATCTTGCCTGCTTTGCAGTACGTGCCTTTGAAAAAGCATCTAACTTTTCCCCCTGAATGGTCAAAACAGGCTTAATACGCAGCAAAGTTCCCAGTGCAGCTGCAGCCGGAGTGATACGTCCACCCTTTTTTAGATATTTTAAAGTGGTAAGGGTAATATAAATACTACTCTCATACTTAACCCGCTCTAAGATTTCTTTGATCTGTGCTGCCTCATAGCCCTTTGCAGCCAGGTCTCTGGCATCTAATGCAGACTGCTCCTGAGTAACGGAAATACGCTGGTTGTTTACAACCTGTACCTTGCCGTCATAATCATCTGATAACATAATAGCAGTCTGGCAGGAACCGCTTAAACCACTGGACATAGGAATATAAAGGATCTCATCATATTCCTTTAACAGCTTATCCCAGAAGTCAGTTACTTCTCCCGGTGATGGCTGGGAAGTGGTGATATCTGCTCCTTCTTCCATCTGTCTGAAAAATTCTTCATGGGTCAGATTTACACCTTCATAAAACATTTCCCCATTGATCATAAAAGGCATAGGCAGCACATAAATCCCTAGTTTTTCTGCCTGCTCCTGTGTAATACCGCTGTTGCTGTCCGTAGCGATCGCTGTTCTCATATCTGTCTCCTTGCTATTTATCATTTCTTATCTTCTTTAAAAGCATTTCCTTCCTGGTAATGCTCTCTGGCTAACTGCATGCCGGACTGGTAATGCTGTTCCATGAGTATTCTTGCTTTTTTATAATCCCCGGACTGGTACACCTTAGTGATGCTCCTGTGCTGTGCGATCCCTAGTTCCCTCTCTTCTTCTGTACGGATGGCAAAACGGATCAGAAGAGTCCGGATAAAATTGTATTGTTTATAAGTTTCTTTCATAAAACGATTACCGCAATAATCAAAAAAAACTTTGTGATAGCGGAAATCTGCCTCAAAATATTCTATTGATGTTTTAGCTCTTGCCATTTCTTCTTCATACATCAAAAGCTTTTCCACCAGAGTTTTCTGATCCGACTCTGTTCCGGAAAGCATCACCGCTTTACTGGCTAAAAAAGTGATAAAGTCATTAAGTTCGTTGGCATAGGAATAATCGAAGGTGATAAGCTGTGCTCCGCTTTTTGATACTTCCTGAGTCAGTCCATCTTTTGAAAGTCGGTTGATGGCATCACGCACTGGTGTGGATGAAACCTGAAACCGCTCCTGAAGTTCCCTATTAGTAAGCTTATCGCCCATTAAAATCCTGCCACACAGAATATCTTCCTTCAAAATATTATAGATCTGTTCACTAAGTGTCTGCTTGACAATTTTTTCGGGCATAGCCTCGCCTCCTTTTTTCTTGGTTTTGTTTTTCCTGTTTTCCTTATTCTGTTGTATTGTTATCAGTGCATCACAAATGGACACATTCATATTTTCATGATACTACACTTTTTACAAACGGTCAAAATATATTTACCTAACTCCCGGCCCTGCACGGTCTCTCTTTTATTTTGCATAAATATTTTCAAAATAGGTATTGACTTTTATACAAAATAGTGTATTATATGAATCACAAGATATGTGATGCATCACGCATCACGCAATAAGCATCATCTACAGAATCAGCCGCCAGCGGTTCCTGCAGATGTATGATCGTGAAAGACATGTCAGAGGGCCCTGACAGTTTGACGCAAACGTAAACTTATACATCACAAAAGGAGGTGTGTCTCATCAACCGAATACTCCACATGATCATCAAACTTGTGGGAGCTGTCAACGATCTGTTATGGGGAGATTTGATTATTCTGGAATTCTCAGGGGGAGATATCCAGTTCGGACTTTCACTTCTGGTACTGATCCTTATTCCAGCAGGATTATACTTCACCTTTAAAACCAGATTTCTTCCATTCCGCCTGTTCCCGGAAATGATCCGGGTCACATTGGAAAAAGATGAAACAAAAAAAGACGAAAACTCTATATCTGGTGTTCAGGCACTTATCGTTGCTACTGCTACCCGCGTAGGTATGGGAAACTTAGCCGGTGTTGTTGCTGCTATCTCATTTGGCGGCGCTGGAGCTGTTTTCTGGATGTGGCTGACCGCACTCATTGGCTCTTCCAGCAGTTTTATCGAATCCACGCTGGCACAGATCTACAAAGAAAAGGATCCTCTCTACGGCGGTTATCGCGGCGGTCCGGCTTACGTAATGGACCGTATCCGACTGGTGACAAAAATCAAACGAGAAGATGCTTTCGTAAAGAACGTAAAAGAAGAAGCCGAATATGTGGCAGATGATGAACAGACTTATTACACCCGTGGCTGTAAATACGGTCTCTTAGGGACCGCATTCGCACTCTCCGGACTGCTTTGCTGGGCTGGTATCAGTCAGGTGATTGGAAACTCCGTTACCACTTCCTTCCAGAATGCATTCGGTATCCCGCAGGTTGCAACCGCTCTCGTACTGGTAGCTATGTCCGCAGTCATCGTTCTTCGCAAAAATGCTACTGTTAAGGTTTTAGACATGGTAGTTCCTGTTATGGCAGGTGCTTACTTCTTAGTAACTCTGTTCGTTATCTTCAAAAACATTACACTGCTTCCATCTGTTATAGGAAACATTTTCTCCCAAGCATTTGGTATCAGACAGTTTGCCGGCGGCGGACTTGGTGTGATCGTTATGAACGGAGTAAAGCGCGGACTTTTCTCAAATGAAGCAGGAAGCGGTTCTGCTCCATGTGCTGCAGCTGCAGCAGAAGTCAGCCATCCGGTAAAGCAGGGTCTCATACAGGCACTTGGCGTATTTATAGATACGTTAGTGATCTGCAGCTGTTCCGCATTCCTGATGCTTTTAGCCCCGGCTGAAAAAATCGAAGGTCTTATGGGAATGGATCTTTTACAGGCAGCTATGAACCATCACCTTGGATATGCAGGTGTTGTATTTATCGCAGTTGTACTTTTCCTGTTCAGCTTTTCCACTTTCCTTGGCATTCTTTATTATGCCCGCTGCAACGTATCTTACGTTTTCGGTGATACATGGACAGCTCAGACAGGATATAAGATTTTTTTACTTATCATGCTCTTTATCGGCGGTGTGGCAGCCTATGAATTTGTCTGGGAACTCGGCGACCTTGGCGTAGGCCTTATGACAGTATTTAATATGATCGCGATTGTCCCACTCTCCGGCCAGGCCATCAATGCCTTAAAGGATTACGAAACCAATTATAAGAAGAAAAAAATATAAAATATAATAAAAGCGTAATGTTGCGCTTTAAAACAAAAAACTATATAATAGGAGGATTTTTTAATGGAGAAGAACATGGATATGATGAAATTTGCACCGGAGCCTTTCAAGATCAAAATGGTAGAAAACATGGCACGTTTAGACAAAGAAGAGCGTAAACAGGCGATCAAAACTGCTGGCTACAATACATTCTTGTTAAAGTCTGAAGAATGCTTTATCGACCTTTTAACTGATTCCGGAACCAATGCAATGAGTGATCATCAGTGGGCTGGTCTTATGTTAGGTGACGAAGCTTACGGCGGATCCCGCAACTTCTATCACCTGGAAGAGACCGTTCGTGAACTGTTTGGCTTTAAATATGTAGTTCCTACTCATCAGGGACGCGGTGCAGAGAACATTCTTTCCTCTCTGACTATTAAGCCAGGCGACTATGTTCCAGGCAACATGTATTTTACTACTACCCGCTTCCATCAGGAACGCAATGGTGCTACATTCCGTGATGTTATCATTGACGAGGCTCATGATCCAAGTGCGATCCTTGACTTTAAGGGTAACATTGACTTAAATAAATTCCAGGCACTGATCGATGAAGTTGGCGCAGAGCATATTCCTTATATCTGCCTGGCTGTTACTGTAAACCTGGCAGGCGGACAGCCTGTTTCCATGGCTAACATTAAAGCTGTTTCTGAACTGGCTCATAAATACGGGATCAAGGTTATGTACGATGCTACCCGCTGCGTTGAAAATGCATACTTCATCAAGACCCGTGAACCTGGCTACGAGAACAAGACCATCAAAGAGATCGTTCATGAAATGTTCTCCTATGGCGATGGCTGTACAATGTCCGGCAAGAAAGACTGCTTAACCAACATCGGCGGATTCCTGTGTATGAACGATCATGACCTGTACGTTCGCGCAACCGGAATGGTTGTACAGTTTGAGGGAATGCCTTCTTACGGTGGTATGGCAGGAAGAGATATGGAAGCAATGGCTATTGGCCTTCGTGAATCCATGAACTTTGATTACATCAGCCACCGTGTAAACCAGATCCGTTACCTTGGAGAAAAATTAGACGCTGCAGGTGTTCCAATGGTTAAACCTTACGGCGGACATGCGATCTTCGTAGATGCAAGGGCATTCTTAGATCACTTAAATCAGGAAGAAGACTTCCCGGCTCAGGCACTCTCCGCAGCTATCTACGAGTTCTCCGGCGTTCGTACAATGGAGCGCGGCATCATCTCTGCAGGACGTGACCCACATACCCGTGAAAACCATGTTCCGAAACTGGAAACTGTTCGTCTTACCATTCCACGCCGTGTTTATACATATGCTCATCTGGATTACGTTGCTGACGCTATCATCGGTCTGTATGAAAGAAGACATGACATCAGCGGTCTGAAATGGGTTTACGAACCAGAAGTTCTCCGCTTCTTCACCGGACGCTTCGAGCCAAAGAACGGCGAACTTATTAAGGGATTCTAATGAAAATGCACGTAACCACCTCTTATTTATAGCAGTTACTCCTAAAAAATCCGGGGGCGGCCCAAATGGGCTGCCTCCGGATTTTTGTGTCTTATGCTGTTTTTTTCGGCACTTCCGGCATCCATCTGCCATCTGTTCCTACGAAATATCCATCAGGTGTATATTCATTGCTGTACATTGCACCTTCCGGACGTTCTGCCTGTCCTGCCAGATTAAGGTAATACCAGAAACCGTTGATCAGGTTCCAGCCTGCTGCCATAGAGCCTTCACCAGGTGTCAGATAATACCAGCGGTTTCCGTAAAGGAACCAGCCAGTATGCATCCGGCCATCTTCATTAAAGTACCACCAGTTACGTCCAAGTTTCAGCCATCTGCTCTCTACATATCCCTGAAGGGTTCTGTATTTCCAGCTTCCGTCTGTCATCTGGATCCATTTTCTGGCTTTTTTAATTGCATTGCTGCTTGTTCCACGGTATGTTGGGAAGCCGATGCAGGTGATATTTCCACTCAGGCTGCTGATATTGTAATCCCTTGTTGCAAAGGTATAAGTCTGTCCTTCTTTATCTGTTACTTCAAAGGTATATCTTATGAAGGTATCATTTCCCATACCGCCTGTGAGATAGAATTTTTCACCACTCATCCAAAGATGCCAGGTATTGGTTCCGCCCTCTGTGGCAATATCCAGTCTGTGAAGATTTCCTGCACCCATAAAGCCATTTTCATCTTTATACTTATAGGTGTACTCTGAATCTTTTTCATCTTCCACCGGTCCGCCCAGGATAAATGTATCATCTCCATTTCCTGTCTGGATGTCTGTAGGAGCCATGGTAGTGGTAACATTTATCAGGTTATTTCCACTTGGAACTCTTACTTTCAGTCCTGCAGGCGCCTTTGTGAAGTTTAAAACAGCATTGTTTGCTCCACCAGTTACCTGGATACGGTCTGCAAAGAAGTCGATGATCTCATCTGCTTCTGAGGTAGTAAGTCTGACCTCACCTGGTGTAGTAATGTTAAGATCCTGGCTTCTGTCACAGCTTTCCAGCTTAATATCTGCAGAAGAATCTTCACGGTCAGATGTTTCCACATCCAGATTTCCCATGGTGTTCTTTACAGTTACAAGGATCTTTGCCGCACCTCTTAAAAATGTATTGGCTGCATGGATAGTTCCACTTACAGTAATGTTTCCATTTTCTGCTGCCTGGATGCTTACATCCTCACCTGCTGTCAGTGTGCCTGTTACAGCGATGCTTCCCTTATCTGTTACAGAAATGCTTCCTGTTACATTTCCGGAAAGATCTTTCACATTTATGGTCAGGTCTGCATTATCTGCTGTAATATGAAGGTTATCTGCTTCTAAAACTGCTCCGTCAGCTGTGGTCACATCTCCGTTTACATCCAGGTCTGTGCAATATCTGCCTGTTACCCCGGAAGATGGAGAGTTAAACTTTCTCATTGGTTCCTGCTATATGAACCTGAAGCAGGAAAATGAGGCAGAAAGTTATCTTTTAACCGCCTTAAATGGAACCAGCTACCTGCCGGAAACCAACTTCTATCTAGGTGCTATTTCTATGGATAAAGAGGACTACGAAAAAGCGATTCCTTACTTTACCACCGCTATAGAAGGCCAGTGTTTCACAGATTTCTCTACCTACAACCGGGGTATCTGCTATCTGAATACCGGACAGACTGCCCTGGCAAAAGAGGATTTCCAGTATGTAACAGAGCACAGTGAAGACACCAGTCTGGTTTCTGACTCCCAGGATATTTTAAAGACGTTATGATATTGGAGACAAAAGATATTTTGCCCCCTCTGATACCGAGTTGCTATATGCTTTGCACTCCCTGATGCTGAATTGTTACATGCTTTGCACTCCCGCAATTCTAAAAAAATCCGGAAACACTCCTGCCTGGACTGTTTCCGGATTTTTATTTACAGCGAAGGTGCCAAAAGGCGCGCCTGCTTATTTTAAATTCAATTACTTTCTAAGGATCAGTGACTTACCAGTCATTTCTTTAGGCTGCTCCATACCCATTAATTCGATCAGGGTCGGGGCAATATCACACAATGCGCCGCCTTCACGAAGCTTCATGTCAGCATCTGCATTTACCAGGATAAATGGAACCGGATTAGTAGTATGAGCGGTGTATGGTTCACCTGTTTCATAATCTACCAACTGCTCTGCATTACCGTGGTCAGCACAGATGAACATAACGCCGTTTACTTCCTTTAAAGCCTCTACAGCGCGGCCTACACACTCATCTACTACTTCAATTGCCTTAATGGCAGCTGCTTCTACTCCGGTATGGCCAACCATATCCGGATTAGCAAAATTAATGATGATCACATCATATTTACCAGACTTGATGGCTTCAGTCAGCTTGTCGCATACACCGTAAGCACTCATTTCCGGCTTTAAGTCGTAAGTAGCAACTTCCTTTGGAGAAGGAACCAGAATGCGGTCTTCCCCTTCGTTTGGCTCCTCTACGCCACCGTTAAAGAAGAAGGTAACGTGAGCATATTTCTCAGTCTCAGCGATCCTTACCTGCTTCTTGCCGTTTGCTGCCAGGAATTCACCAAAGGTATTGGTAATGGATTCCTTCTTAAATGCAACCAGCTTATTGGTAATGGTCTCATCGTAATCAGTAAAGCATACATATACCAGATCTGACTTCTTCTCTCTTGGAAAACCGTCAAAATCATCATCGCAGAATGCATGGGTGATCTCTCTTGCACGGTCCGGACGGAAGTTGAAGAAAATAACAGAATCGCCATCATTGATCGTTGCCAGTGGCTTTCCGTTTTCAGTCACTGTAAATGGTACAACGAACTCATCAGACTTTCCTGCATCATAGGAAGCCTGGATGCCTTCTGTTGCACTTACTGCTGTATTTCCTTCACCCTTTGTAAGCGCTTTGTAAGCTAACTCTACACGGTCCCATCTCTTATCACGATCCATTGCATAATAACGGCCCATAACAGATGCCACTTTACCTGTGCCAAGCTCCGCCATCTTTGCTTCCAGCTCAGTAACAAATTCCTTGCCGGATTCCGGTGGTGTATCACGGCCGTCTAAGAAGCAGTGTACATATACCTTTTCCAGGCCATTTCTCTTTGCCAGCTCTAACAGGCCGTAAATATGATTTAAATGGCTGTGTACACCACCTGTAGATACCAGGCCAAACAGGTGCAGGGCAGAATTGTTTTTCTTGCAATTTTCTACTGCTGTTAAAAATTCTGGTACGTTAAAGAAATCACCATCGTTAATAGACTTGGTAATTCTGGTCAGCTCCTGGTATACAACACGGCCTGCGCCCATGTTTAAATGTCCTACCTCGGAGTTACCCATCTGTCCTTCCGGAAGTCCTACTGCAAGGCCGCTTGCCTGGCCTTTAACAAATGGACACTGGCTCATTAACTGATCCATAACAGGAGTTTTTCCTTCGCATACTGCGTTGTGCTCACAATTATCATTCAGTCCATAGCCGTCCAGGATCATTAATACTACTGGTTTCTTGCTCATATTTGTTTTCTCCTCTTAAATCTGCCTTTGTACAAAGACTTTATAAAATGGATACAAATGCCCTGAGACCCGTTTTCACGACCCCAGGGCTAGATTCCGTAACCACACGGACAGCGCATTTTCTTGCGCGGCTTTGCCGCACAAAAAGCATCGGATATCACTCCAATGTGAAATCTGCTCCAAAAAATACTTGCAAGCAAGCCTGACGTTCCTTTTCGGGTCAAATTTCCTGCCGTCCTGAGTAATTATCTGTTGTAATTAACAATTTTTCCAAAATCTGGCTTTAAGGAAGCACCGCCTACCAGACCGCCGTCGATATCTGGCTGTGCAAACAGCTCCGGTGCACTTGCTGCGGATACAGAACCACCGTACTGGATACGGATGGCCTGTGCAGTTGCCTCATCATAGATCTCGCCGATGCATGCACGGATTGCTGCGCATACTTCTTCTGCCTGCTCTGTGGTAGCTACCTTACCGGTTCCAATAGCCCAGATCGGTTCATAGGCGATAACAGCTGTCTTTGCCTGATCTGCTGTTACATTTAAGAAAGCGATTTTGATCTGCTGACGGATCCAGTCAATAGTAATGCCCTGCTCTCTCTGGGTTAAAGACTCACCGCAGCAAACAATAGGAGTAATTCCATGCTCAAAAGCCTTTAATACTTTCTTGTTCACTGTCTCATCTGTTTCTGCAAAGTACTCTCTTCTCTCAGAATGGCCGATGATAACGTACTTAACGCCTGCATCATTTAACATATTAGGGGAAATCTCGCCTGTATAAGCACCCTTTTCCTCAAAATACATGTTCTCAGCACCGATCTGGATGTTGGTTCCCTTTGCTGCTTCCATTGCCGGGATAATATCAATAGCCGGTACACAGAATACTACATCTACATCATCATTTACTACTAATGGTTTTAATTCATTTACAAGAGCAACTGCCTCAGAAGGTGTCATGTTCATCTTCCAGTTGCCTGCGATGATCTTCTTTCTTGCCATAATGTTCTGTCTCCTTTATACACAAATACGCATATACAACACGATTCACAGGCGGTCTGTTTTATCCCCAGTTATTTTCAAAACAGCCGCCTGCAATATCAATTGTCCTTATTTATCATCTGCTGCAGCTACGCCTGGCAGTTCCTTTCCTTCCAGGAATTCCAGGGAAGCACCGCCGCCGGTAGAGATGTGGCTCATCTTATCAGCAAATCCTAACTGATTTACTGCTGCTGCAGAGTCACCACCGCCGATAATAGTGGTTGCATCCGTATCAGCTAAAGCCTGAGCTACTGCAATGGTTCCCTTTGCAAGAACAGGATTTTCAAATACGCCCATCGGTCCGTTCCAAACAACAGTCTTAGCGTTCTTAACAGCCTCAGCATACAGCTTTGCACTTTCTACACCGATATCCAGACCCATTTTGTCATTTGGGATAGCGTCTACAGAAACATTCTCTACAGGAATCTCAGCATCAATAGGATCCGGGAAGGAAGCTGCTACTACAGCATCTACAGGAAGTAAAAGCTTCTTACCAAGCTTCTGCGCCTTTTCCATCATTTCCTTGCAGTAATCTAACTTAGTATCGTCTACTAAGGATTTACCGATTTCTTTGCCTTCAGCCTTTAAGAAGGTAAATGCCATACCGCCACCGATGATCAGTGTATCGCACTTTTCAAGGAGATTGGAGATAACATTTAACTTATCAGCAACCTTAGCACCGCCTAAAATAGCAACGAAAGGTCTTACTGGATTTTCAACTGCATTTCCTAAGAAATCGATCTCTTTCTGCATTAAGTAACCAACTACGTTGGAGCCACCCTTTGCAGTGATGAACTTGGTAACGCCTGCTACAGAAGCATGTGCTCTATGGGAAGAACCAAATGCATCGCATACATAGTCATCAGCCAGATCAGCCAGTTCCTTGCTGAACTCTTCGCCATTCTTGGTCTCTTCAGCGCCGCGGAAACGTGTATTCTGCAGAAGAACCACATCGCCTTCCTTCATAGACTCTACAGCCTTGGTAGCTGCTTCGCCGGTTACATTGTAATCAGATACGAAAACAACTTCCTTGCCTAATTTCTCAGACAGTCTCTTTGCTACAGGAGCTAAAGACTCACCTTCGTTAGGACCATTTTTAACTTTTCCTAAGTGGGAGCACAGGATAACCTTTGCACCATCATTGATCAGCTTCTGGATAGTTGGCAGAGCTGCTACAATACGGGTCTCATCTGTGATCTCACCATTCTTTAACGGTACGTTGAAGTCGCAGCGGACTAAAACTCTTCTTCCCTTTACATTGATATCATCAATAGATTTCTTGTTTAACATTTTAGATATCTCCTTTCAGTAAACTGACAAACTTGTAAATGTATTTCGCGAAAAAAGGGCCCGGTCCTAAAGACCGGACCCCTTATGAGTCTTTAAAATCTGGATTATGCTAACTCAGCGAAGTACTTGATAGTTCTTACCATCTGGCTGGTGTAAGAATTCTCGTTGTCATACCATGAAACAACCTGTACTTCATACAGATCATCAGCGATATGGGAAACCATAGTCTGGGTTGCATCAAACAGAGAACCAAATCTCATACCGATAACGTCAGAAGATACGATCGGATCCTCGTTGTATCCGAAGGACTCAGATGCAGCAGCCTTCATAGCAGCATTGATTTCTTCCTTGGTTACGTCTGCCTTCTTAACAACAGCTGTTAAGATTGTGGTAGAACCGGTTGGTACAGGTACACGCTGTGCGGAACCGATCAGCTTGCCGTTCAGCTCTGGGATAACCAGGCCGATTGCCTTAGCTGCACCAGTAGAGTTAGGAACGATGTTAGCTGCGCCTGCGCGTGCTCTTCTTAAGTCGCCCTTTCTGTGTGGTCCGTCAAGGATCATCTGGTCGCCGGTGTAAGCATGGATGGTGCTCATGATACCGCTCTGGATCGGAGCGTAGTCATTTAATGCCTTAGCCATAGGTGCTAAGCAGTTGGTGGTGCAGGATGCAGCGGAGATGATGGTATCTTCTGCTGTCAGAGTCTTCTCATTTACAGAGTAAACGATGGTCTTTAAGTCGTTTCCAGCTGGTGCGGAAATAACAACCTTCTTAGCACCTGCATCAATATGAGCCTGTGCTTTTTCCTTAGAAGTATAGAAGCCAGTGCACTCTAATACTACATCTACGCCAAGCTCGCCCCATGGAAGGTCAGCAGCCTTTGGCTCTTTGTAGATAGTGATCTTCTTGCCGTCAACTGTGATGGAATCTTCTCCAGCCTCTACAGTGTGCTTGCCTTCACCAATGTGTCCAGCATATCCACCCTGTGCTGTATCATACTTTAACAGATGTGCTAACATCTTAGGATCGGTTAAGTCATTGATTGCTACTACCTCGTAACCCTCTGCTCCGAACATCTGACGGAAAGCCAGACGTCCAATACGTCCGAAACCATTAATTGCAACTTTTACTGCCATGATTCAATTCCTCCTAGATTGTTAAAAAAATATTATTTGTTAAATATTAATCAACTGCCTACATTGTACTCAATTTTATCCAAAATAGCAAGTCTTTTTTTTGTTTCTACCATTCTGACTATTTTCTCTCATAAATTCCAGTAATTTTCAGCGGATTTTTATTTCGTTACATTTCAGCCATCGCTGGTTTGAATGAGAAAGTGTGTTTATTGCCGGGTACAGACTTGTTATTACCGCCATTTGTAATTATAATGTGAGAAAATAAAGATTCTGAGAGTACATATAACAAAAAAGGAGACTTATCACTATGAATGCTATTTATGACTGCCATCTCCACACAGAATTTTCTGCAGATTCCGAAACCCCGGTACGGGATCAGATGGAAAAAGCCATTTCCCTTGGGATGAGGGAAATCTGTATTACAGATCACCATGATCCCGGAAGCCAGTTCTGTCCTGATGACTTTACTTTAGATCTTCCTACTTATATAGAAAGCTTACGCAAAATAAAGGATGAATACGCAGACCGGATCCGTTTAAATATTGGAATCGAACTGGGTCTGCAAAACCATGTGGGTGATTATCTCCATGATTTTGCAAAAACCTGGGGGAAAGAATTTGATTTTGTTATTGGTTCCAGCCATTTTGTAGACCAGATGGATCCTTATGAAAAAGCATTCTGGGACCGTTTCGGAGAAAAAGAAGGTATGGAAGCCTTTTTTAAGGTATCTCTGGAACGTATAAAAAAACTGTGTGATACTTTTGACTCCTATGGACACCTGGATTATTCTTTAAGATATGCTCCCCATAAAAATGAATTTTATTCCTGGAAGGATTACGAATCCTATATCCGTCCGATTTTGAAGCTGCTCATTGAAAATGGAAAATGTCTGGAGTGTAATACAGGCGGTATCCGATACGGACTGGGAGATACCAATCCATGTGCTGATGTTTTCCGTTTCTACAGAGAACTTGGTGGAGAACTGATCACCATCGGCTCTGATGCCCATACACCAAAAACTCTGGGCATCGGCTTTGAACAATGCCGTGAAATGTTAAAAAGCTATGGTTTTCGCTACTATACCGTATTTCATGAAAGAAAAGCAGAGATGCTCCCGCTGTAGGGGCATCTCTGCTTTTTATGCAGCCAGACTTCCAGTACACTGTTTCGTAACTGTGCTGGCATATCCATTAATCTGCCTTCATCTGCTCTTTTACATCTTCTTTTAACTGTTTCCAGGCTTCTTTATCTTCTACATAATATTTTGGACACTTTTTTCCATTTATATCATAATGGCGTACTACATCGGAGCTTTTTAATTTCAGCTGCCTGCAAAGCCAGGCAGTCAGCTTTACCACTGATTCATAGGAAGCATCGTTAAATTTGCCGGTATCATCTGGATGACATACTTCTATAGAAATGGTATCATCATTTCTGGGGGCATTTGCATAAGCTGTCTCATCAATAGGAATGCACTGTATTACCTCCCCATCCAGCCCTACTACGAAATGGCTGCTGGAAGAAATCCCCTCTTTCTGTGCATCCTGGTCTGCCAGGCTGTCAAAATAGTTTCTGGTAGCCTTTGCACTGGTTCCCGGATTTCCCACATAATGGATCACTATATTTTTCACCTGCTTGCGGGTCACATCCGGACGTGAAAAAATATTTTTCCGTAAAAAATCCTGCTGTACCCAGTCAGGAACTTCTACTGCTTTCAGATCAACTGTATTTTCAGGCTCTCTTCCCCATATATAGTAGCCGCTGCCAAGACCGGAAAGAATGCCGATCATCATTGCCATAAAAACAGCTGCCATGGGAAAAGTTATCGCCTTTCGTTCTCGCTTTTCCAAATTATCTATCCCCTGTATCTTATTTTTTCCAATATAACATTATTCCCCGAAAAACTCAATGAAGAACTTCTTAAGGACTTGCAGTAAATTTTATGAAGAGTATACTATTTTCTGCAACTTTTTTCCCATTCCATGCGTCTAATAAGTGTAAGACACAAAAAGACGTACTGATACAGTTATTTTGAAAACGATGTACTAGTACATCGTTTCGTAAATAACTGTACTAATCGCGTAGGATGCGGATTTGAGTGTGCAAGTCTAAAAACGCAGGCGTAGCGGGCTACGCTGAGGCTTTTAGACCTGTGCAATCAGATTCGCAGACAAGCGAGTGGTATAGTTATTTCGAAAACGGTGTACTAGTACGCAGATTAAAATTGGAAAGGAGAATGCGTCATGAACCATTCTGATCAAGCAGAAAAAATCCGGCTGCAAACGGAAAAAATGCTCATTGACCAATATGAACGTTTTTACCGGCTGGCCTACAGTTATGTACATAATGAAGCAGATGCTTTGGACGTTGTCCAGGAAAGCGCCTGCAAAGCCATTATCCAGTGCAAAAAATTAAAGGATACTACGAAGCTTCTTCCATGGCTGTGCCGGATCGTAGTAAACACAAGCCTGGATCTGCTGCGAAACCAGATAAAAGAACAGCCTGCCGAAGAGCTTCCTGAAGCTGCAGCAGAAGATAAATACGAGGAATTGGATCTTAAAAAGGCTTTGAACCGTTTGGAGCCTGAGAACCGCACCGTCATCATCCTGAGATATTTTGAGGATATGAAGATCGAGGACATTGCCCTTGTGGTAGATGAAAATGTAAATACCGTAAAGGCCCGATTGTACCGGTCATTAAAAAAACTTCGCATCCAGCTGGATGATACAGCAGCTCTGTAAAAGAAAGGAGACCATATTAATGAAAAAACAGGATCGTAATTCAGGATATTTTGATAATTTAGATAATTTAGATAAACTTGAGTCTTTAAAGCAGGAATACAATGAAATCCCGGTTCCTGATGCTGCAAAAGCCCGGATCTTAGCCGGGATCAAAGAAGGGAAGCGTAAACACAGCCCATTTCTTCGCATTTTACGCACAACCGGCACTACTGCCGCTGCTGCTGTGGTCGCTCTTGCTATCATTACCAACGTGAGCCCAACTATTGCCAATGCCATGACAAACCTGCCGGTGATCGGTGCCATCACAAAAGTAGTTACTTTACGTACATATGAAGATAAGACCAATCATTTTGAAGCCAAAGTAGACATCCCGGAAATTGACTCCGCACCAGAGGCTGTGAACCGCTCTATTGAGGATTATGCAAATGAACTGATCGCCCAATACGAAAAAGAGCTTCGGGAATCCCAGGGAGAAGGCAGCTACTCTCTCACTTCTACTTATAAAGTAGTAACTGATACAGATAAATATCTGTGCCTGCGCATTGATACCACACTTGTAATGGCAAGCGGAACAGAATATACCAAGGTATTTACCATTGATAAAACTACCGGAAATATTGTTCCCCTTTCTGCTCTTTTTAAAGACAGACCGGAAATGCTCACTGCTATCAGCGACAATATTAAAGAACAGATGAAAGCACAGATGGCGGCAGACTCTTCTGTTACTTATTTTATTGAAAGTGATATGCCTGAATGGGATTTTAAGGAGTTAAATGGAGATGAAAGCTTTTACTTTAATGAAAAAGGTGAACTTGTGATCACTTTTGACGAAACAGAAGTGGCACCTGCTTACATGGGAGCTGTTGAATTTACCATTCCACAGTCAGTAACAGGAAATTTTAAATAAATGCCGGTAAACATTGCGGCCGGCGAAAAACCGGCCGTAACAGCAAGTGTATGAAAGACTCCAAAAGGGCATCATACTTACGGAGGAAAAGGGATTTGAACCCTTGCGCCGGTGTTACCGACCTACTGGTGTTCGAAGCCAGACCCTTCAACCACTTGGGTATTCCTCCTATTATTGCTAACTATACAAGTATACAATATTTTTCCGGTTTTGTGTAGTAGGCAAATCATTTAATTTCTTCTATATAATAGATGTAATCCAGAGAACGCAGTGCTTCAATGATGTCACTGTTTTTTTTTTCTTTTTTAAGTTCCTGGCTGTCTACAGTCAGGGAAACTGTATACACACTGAGTCCGGAATTTAAATAAGCCGGATTTGCCTCAATATCATCAATGCGGATACCAAGTTTCCGGATCGTTGCCACGAAATCCTGAAGCTTAAAGCTGCTCTTTAATTCCAGATGTACTTCAAAATGGTTAGAGCGGTCTTTTAAATAACGCTCTGCTGATGGGAACAGTGAAATACCGCAAAGGAGAGCCATGAAAATAGCAAACGCTGAAATATACATTCCTGCACCAAGCATCAGTCCCATAAAGCCGCATGCCCAAAGGGCTGCAGATGTAGTCAGGCCCTTGATCTGGTTCTTAGAGCTGAAAAGAATGGAATTTCCGCTTATCATGGCAATGCCTACAACAGCTGCCCCGGAAATAACAGGGATCACAAAAGAAAATTCCCTAGCCAGATACATATCTGTCAAAACTGCTGCTGTGGCAGATACACTGACCAGCATAAAAGTCCTCATACCTGCAGAATGACGCTTGCTGGACCGTTCACAGCCGATCACAGCCGCCAGTGCCAGTGACAAAATGATCCTGAAGATCACCTGCTCTCCCACGCCTTCCATCATCCATCCTTTTGTCAGTTC
The DNA here is from genome assembly GCA_900541315.1 of uncultured Clostridium sp. Lineage (GTDB taxonomy): Bacteria > Bacillota > Clostridia > Lachnospirales > Lachnospiraceae > Enterocloster. The sequence continues at coordinate 21,454 of UQJF01000021.1, forward strand.
TGCTGCTATATATCCCATATTAATACGTCCTCCTTGCTCTTAAATGATTTCTTAATGCCCCCACTGCTTCGTACTGTTCATTGGCAGCTTCTAAAAATGCCTGTTCCTCTGGTGAAATAGTTTCTTCTGTCTCCGGTATTTCCTGCTGGATCTCGTGAATCCGCCTGATCAACAGCTCCAGGCGGGTCACCGGATCCTTTTCTTTAACCTCCTTTGGCAGTTCAATATCCCCATAGGATCCGGACAGATATAAAGATATCTTGGCACAGGCGGGACCAGTAAGCTCATACAGCACACTGGATGCCAGAATAACAGTCTGCAGGTCAATGCCCATCTGTCCGCCTAAGGTTCTTGCCCCAAGAGCTGCCAGACCAATCGCTACGCCTGCCTGTGGAACCAGTGCCAGACCTAAGTAATTACGTACCTGTTTTTTCTTATGTACTGCCATACAGCCTAAATACGCACCTGCATATTTCCCTATGATACGTGTAAGGAAATATGCTACTCCGATCACTAAAAGAGAAGCCCCATCTTCTCCTGCTGACGGATTAAGAAGTGCATCCAGTCTGAAAGAAAGACCTGATCTGACGAAAAACAAAAGCAGAATGGGCGGACTGAAATAATTCAACTGCTTAAACAGCTTATCATCATCAGATAAATTAATATAAATGGTTCCCATAGACATGCATCCCAGAAGTGGTGATACGTCAGCCAGAGAACAGATCCCGCAAAAAGCAAATAGCGCTGCCACAGATATGATCAGGCGATTATCTTTATATTTTTTCTTTGGCATCATGCATTTTAGCAGCCATCCAAAAATACCGCCAAGTACCAGTACCGCCCCGTTAACAAAGATCGGCTTTAAAATATTCCCCACCTGGAAGCCGCCTCCTGAAAGTGCCGCCAGTGCAATGGAGATAGCTGCACTATATTCCACAAGACCAACTACATCATCTAAAGCCACTACCTGCAAAAGAGTATCCACAAAATCACCTTTTGCCCCGGTCTGGCGAATCGTCATGATAGTAGATGCTGGAGCTGTAGCTGACGCCAGAGCCGCCAGCACAATAGAAAATGGCAGATTCAGATGAAGAACTCCATAAACCACTGCAAAAACACATACCGATGCCAGCACTGCTTCCATGACCGTGATCACGACCACCTTCCAGCCGTTTTTCTTCAGAACCGAAAAGCGGAAAAACTCACCTGTACTGAAAGCAATGAAAGCCAGCGCAATATCTGATAGAAAATCCATGCCATCTATGACCTTTACCGGCACCATATCCAGACAATAAGGTCCCATAAGGATTCCTGCCAGAATGTACCCCGTTACATTCGGCAGCTTAAATTTTCTGGTGATACGGGTCATAAGATATCCTGTAAACAACATCAGCGCAATGGTGATGATGACCACTGATGCCTGGGATGTTGCATGGTAAAATAAAAATGACTTCATGTTGTAACCCCCTTGTTTCCCCTTGTATGTCATGTTTCTATATGATATACTTTTTTATAATAAAATCAAATTATTTTATTTTTATGTGTGATAATTTTTCTTTATAGGAGCGTCTATGCTTGGTTCAAAAATAGAAACACTTTTAGCTGTAGCTGAATATCAGAATTTCACAAAAGCTGCTGCTTCTCTTTCCCTTACCCAGCCTGCCGTCAGCCACCACATCAACCAGCTGGAGGAGGAACTTGGCGTTACCCTGTTTGTACGTGGAAAAGGCAGTTTAATGCTGACTCCGGAAGGGGAGATCGTCTTAAAATACGCACGAAGGATCAAAGCCTTATATGGTAAAATGGAAACAGAGATCGACAACTCCCGAAAACAGCTGACAAAGGTCCGCATCGGCATCACACATACCTCCGAAAGTAATCTGATCACGGAAGTGCTGGCCCGTTGCAGCAATGCTGACAATAATTTTTCCATAACGATTATTACGGATACCATAAATAATCTTTATGATATGCTGGATAATTATGAGATTGATCTGGCCATCGCAGACGGAACACCAACAGGGCATTCCCTCTGTTCCCTGATGCTGGCTACAGATTATCTGGTGTGTGTTATGTCCATCCGGCATCCTTTGGCAAAACGTGCCATGGTCACTTTATCAGAATTAAAGCAGGAACGGATGATCCTGCGTCTGCCTACCTCCGATACCCGTATGCTTTTTGAGTCCACCTTAAAAAGCATCGGTGATTCCATTGACAACTTTAATATCACTCTGGAAGTTGACAACATTGCTACTATCAAGGATCTGGTACGAAAGGGACTGGGAGTCTCCATTCTGCCTCAAAGTGCCTGCGCCAGAGAACAGAAAAAGGGAAAAATGGCAGTTCTGCCTATTGAAAATCTAAGCATGATGCGGGAGACCAAAATTGTATATAAAAAAGATTTTACCCATATGGATATCCTTCAGGAGATCACACGGGTATATCATGAAACAGCCAGAAGTTATCAGTGACTAAGCACACATGTCATCTGACTGTAACATCATTGCAATAGACTTATTTGCATTTCATCAATAGACTTTTACATTTTATAGTTTTACAAATCAATGAAAACGTTGTACAATAGATAGACTGGCTCTTTAAAGCGTTTAAGTATGATCAGGTGTTTTTACGCTTTTTAAGCCAGAAATGAAAAGCGACTGGAGATAAGTTATGATCGTTCATATAATCGAAGCTGTTTACTGTTTTCTATGGGGTGATCTGTTCACTCTTAAATTCGGAGCATTTTCCATGGGGATTTCCCTGCTTGTACTTCTTCTGATCCCAACAGGTATTTACTTTACCTTCCGCACCAATTTCGTATCCGTACGCCTTTTCCCGGATATGGTGCGCTCATTATCTGAAAAGAAAGGGAATGACAGCAGTCTGTCACCGCTGCAGACCCTTTTTGTATCTACTGCTACCCGGGTTGGTATGGGAAATCTGGTAGGTGTAGTGGCTGCAGTTTCTGCCGGAGGTGCAGGTGCTGTGTTCTGGATGTGGCTGACTGCAATTTTAGGTTCTGCCACTGCTTTTATAGAAGCAACACTGGCCCAGATCCATAAGGAAAAAGATCCTTTATACGGCGGTTATCACGGCGGACCTGCTTACTATATCCACTATTATGCAGAAAAAATGCGTGGACAAAAACTGCGCCATTCTGTAATTGCTGTTTTATTTGCCTTTTCCGGCCTGTTATGCTGGTGCGGTATCAGCCAGGTGATCAGTAACTCCGTTGCTTCTGCCTTTGAAAATGCCTTTTCCATACCACCTATTATCACTACTGTGATACTGGTGATCTTATCTGCTGTGATCGTGCTTCGGAAAAATGCAACTGTAAAGGCACTGGACATCATTGTTCCGGTAATGGCCGCTCTCTATTTTATTATTACTGTTTTTATTATCATAACCCATATTGGACAGCTTCCAGGGGTATTTTCCAGAATTTTTAAAGAAGCTTTTGGTCTTCGTGCTGTAGCCGGCGGTGGTTTTGGCGCTGTGTTGATGAATGGTGTAAAACGCGGACTTTTCTCCAATGAAGCTGGCTCTGGTTCTGCTCCCTGTGCAGCCGCTGCTGCTGATGAAAAGGAACCTGTAAAAATGGGACTGATCCAGGCTTTAGGTGTATTTATTGATACCATTGTGATCTGCAGCTGTACCGCCTTTATCCTGCTCCTGGTTCCGGATGAACTTACATGCGGACTTATGGGAATGGAACTTTTACAGGCTGCCATGAACTACCACCTTGGAAGCTTCGGTGTGGTCTTTGTAGCTGTTATCCTGGCACTGTTCAGTTTTTCAACTTTTCTGGGCATCCTCTTTTATGCCCGGTCCAATGTATCCTATCTTTTCGGAAACCGCTGGCTTTGGCAGACTCTTTATAAAATTTTAGCTCTGGTCATGCTCTTTGTGGGCGGCATCCAGACGTATACTGTAGTATGGAACCTGGGAGATGTAGGCATCGGGCTGATGACCATTTTTAACCTAGCTGTTCTTATCCCGCTTTCCGGTGAAGCATTATCTGCACTGGCAGAATATGAGAAACTGCGTACACACCAATAATGCGTACGCAGCTTTTTATAGAATTCCCCTGTATCTATTTTGAAATTTGGCCGAAACGACCATGATCATCAGATACTTAATACAAATAGATTTTGTCATTCAGACAAAGATGGTCCACAAGATATGGACCTGACTTTTTAACATTATACACAGACTGCATAACGACGGATCCTGATCTTGAACATCAGGATCCTGATTTTTCTAATAGCTGTTTCAGATATTCCGGATCGTCCAGTGCCCGCTGCAGGTCTGACGAACGGCCAGATGCCAGAAGACTGGCATATAATTTATTCAACCTGGCCATTTCTGCTCGCCCTTCTGCTTGCCCTTCTGCACGTCCTTCCTCAAGACCTTTCGCACGTCCTTCTGCAAGACCTTCTTCCCTAGCTTCTTCACGGATCTCATCTGCATGTTCCTGAACATATTCTTTCATATACTGTTCAAACATCATATAGCGTTCCCCCATCTTCCGGCTTCTTTTGACCCGGCGCATGGAATCCTGAAGCTGTTTTACCAGTGTATCTTCATATTCAGCTTCACTTCCTGCCAGATCTGCCTTCACAAAATCAAGCAATGCTGTCAGTTCTTTTGGTACTTCTCCACGGTTTTCTCCGTTTGTGTTCAGAAAAATAGTGCAGACTCCATCTCCAAATGCATTCCCGGTTTCTTCACAGTATTTGCGGATGGTATACCGGCACTTTTTTTGACCAAGGGGATCAAAATCGCAAATGAAAATGACATATGCATCTGCCAGTTCGCTGTAACTTCTTCCTTTTTCCAGCATTTCCACATCCATCTGGCTGTGATAATAGCGGCTGCGCCTTTCCAGGCTGTCTTTTTTCACCAGCTGCATCTCAATATCATAATGCGTCTGATCCTCATCCTTTGCAAATACATCCATGCGGATGCTTTTGTTTTCCGGATTAAAGAAGAAACCATGTTCCCTGCTGATCTCTACTCTTCCTATTTTCATTTCCAGCACGCGCTCAAGGAAACACCTGCAGTTCTCCGCATCCATCATAACAGCTGCGAACATAAAATCGTCGTGAAATACCAATTCTTCCAGTGCTTTTTTACCCATTTTCTTCCTCCGTGATACAGAGGAATCCTATAAGGATAGATTAGCACAAATCCCCCTCAGGTGCAATGGTTTTTTCAGAGTACCTGCTGGAAATGATTTCAGAACACCCACCGAAAAAGTCCCAAAGTGTTTCTTCACAGTATTTGAAAATACTATATAAGCAATTTGCTTTTTTCTTCAACTGCTTTTTGACCAAGGCAAAAACCATCCTCCTTACTCCATGCTGATACAATGTGGGCCGCCTTCCCATCTCCTCTTTTATTGGAACGCATGGTTTTTCCATCGATACAGATGATCTTCTTCAGCAGTTCCCCATCGTCCTGATTTAAACGATCCTGCTATTTTCCATAGAGCTGCTGCAGGATTTCTGGTGATATCATTCCCATTACGCGTCTTATTGTATCATGAGATGGTATTCCGTTTTTTAACTCTATATATTTGCGAAGATAATCCTGATAATTTTCTGCAAATAATGCCATTTCTACCCAGTCATCTGCATTTGCTAATGTTGCAAACAACACAATAACAAGAATGTCCTTTAATGTATGACGAACTTTTCTTTGCTGGCGATCATCTTCAATATATTCCATCCAATCTAATAATTCTTGCATATACTAACACCCCTTTTCTTTTAATTTTAACAAAAAAGGGGCGTGTTCACAATTTATTTACTCATGCGTTTGTCGTGCTCCTGTATAGCTTCCGCTCTCCAGCAATGCTCCGGCGATTACCTCCAGGTCATTTTTTCTGGCCTGTGCATCCGTCTGCTGTTCCTCCAGCTCCTCATAAAACCGGTAACTGTTCTTACCATTCTGTTTGACATAATACAATGCCTTGTCCGCTCTTATATAATATTCTTCAAAGCTTCCTCCCTGCCTGCACATGCACAGACCGCAGGACAGGGATGCCGGTGAAGTCTCCGCCGTGACATTTTTTGCCGCACCAAAGCTATCAAACAGCTTTCTCATCCGCATGTTCATCTCTTCTTCTGATGCCTCCGGCAGATAGAACAGGAATTCATCTCCTCCCAGCCGACAAACCACTGCGTTCTCCATGCACTCTGTGAGCATTGCTCCTACCAGCCTGAGAGCACGATCCCCCGCTTTATGTCCATAAACATCGTTGATCTTCTTCAGATTATCCATATCGACAAATCCCAGACAGCCATCATGCTTCTGCATTTTCTCAAGCATCAGCTTTTCACCCTTATGACGCATAGGAAGACCAGTCAGATAATCCAGGCTTTCCCTTGCCTCTCTCTGCCTAGCCAGCTCCAGCTCGCGGATGCGGTCCATTGTCTGGATCAGCGTAACGACCAGCAGGACCACCAGTCCGGTTGCGATAAAGATCCCTGACAGTGACACCACTCGATACACCGCTATCACCTCCAGCATGACTGCAATCATGGCAGCTACCAGTCCGATCAGCGGAAGCTTGTAATGTTTCGCCGTTCCCTTAATGAGATCCCGGCAAATGGTGATAAATATTGTCAGGAACGTTCCTGCGATCACTAGGTGGGACAAGAACATTGTCGAGATAAAATCTGCGATATTCAGTAGCTGTAAGGCCGTGCATATCACAAAATTCACACAGGTGATACACTCTGCCACATGATATACCTTCCGGTACCTTCCCTGCTGCACACTGTCAATATAGAACATGATCGGAACCGGGCAGAGCATCACAACGAAGAAGCACATATTCGACAGAATAGAAGCATTGGAAACAAACAGCTGGCGCAGCTTCGATTCTCCCAGCATCCACACTGCTCCCAAGAGCATGCACCATCCCAGGTACTCCAGATCAAATCTCGTCTTATATATAATATCAAGCACCAGACTAATGATCAGCACGACCAGTCCGGCAAACAGCATGGCGCAGGCGATCAGAGTTACCATAAAATAGCGGTGGAACATATATGCCCAGATATCTGATTTATCCCCGCAATATACCTTGTTGACAACACCTGAATACTTTTTCGTAAAGCATTGCAGATCTATCCGCACTTCCTGTCCCGCATCCTCGCTGGATGTCTCGCAGAACACATACCCACTGGCAGAATTTTTCCCAAAAGGTCTGGTATTCTCCGTATCATACACCGTCCTCAGTTCCCCACTGATGTAAATGCGCACATTCTGTATGGAGGACCTGATGGCGATCGTATTTTCATGATAATCCTGTGGGAGCACTGACCGGATGACCAGAGACTCTCCGGCAGGCACATTATACCGACCCGGAATCCGAAGCTCTTCTTCCGTTCCGTCTGCCAGCACCCGGTAAAAGGTTCCGGTATAAGTAATGCTTTCCTCCGTGACCGGTTCCCTCTCACTTGGGTAAATATATTGTCCCAAAAGGAATGCCGCAAGCAACACACATATCACCACATAAAATAAAATTCTCTTATACTTTTGGATCGTATATTTTGCTTCTGTCAACTTTTCTACCTCATTAACAGGGATTTCGCTTTTAGCACTGTATATTTATAAATAGTGCCCCTCTCACGCTTATTTTCTCTTTTGCTTCCTGAATAGCTGAATGCGCACAACGTCCCCCCTTAGTTAAATTTAGCTCATTTCAAAGCGCCTGTTTTTATTTTCCCACTGACAGACTATCCGCCCTTTTCATACAAGATACTTTTTACTTTTTCCAATAATAGCTCATCACAAAACTTCCGGTTCACACTTTTTCGGCTGATTCCACTTTCTTTAAATCTTTGAATACGGCGATACAGGTATAATTCTCTCATGTTGAAGCCGATGATCATCAGATCAAATATTACTTCTGTTGCTGCATGGCAATAGCAATGTTTTGCGTGATAATACGTTTTCAACTGGTGGAATCCATTCTCTTCTATATCCCATCTTCGGTTCATCATCTCCCATAAAACCCGAGGTTCCCCTTGATCCAGAGTCGTTACCAGCCACATCCGGCGTTCGTTTTCTTTCCAGCTTTCATGATATCGGATCACACGAAGCTTATGGGGACTATTATCTATCTCAAATCCTGAAAGATCCCAGACTTCTATATTCTTTTTTCCACAGGTAAACGACCTTTTTTTCCCCTCATCCCGCTTAAACAGGCTTTCCGCATCCTGAAACAGTTCCCTTCGTTCATCTTTTAGTCGGATCACCGCATCCAGTCCGCACTCTTTTATCGTATTGATAAATGGGGCATTCAGATACAGCGCATCTGCTACGATCACATCTGCGAAATGTCCGTGTCTTTCCT
>UQJF01000022.1 GCA_900541315.1 uncultured Clostridium sp.
CAGATGGAAATTCAGGCAAGTCATTATGCGAAATGTGAATGATACAGTACACTAGGGCGGCTTGTTAGATAAATATCTTGTCTGCCCAAAGAAGCTCTCGTGGAGATTGAATGCATTGCTGCATGTGATTGAATCACAATCCTTCACTCGGAATACAGACCAGCGCACACGGTATGATACAAATATGTGCAAATAAATTCAAATGTTGTTCAATAGCATGTTTTTTAGAGGATACAATATTTGTCTCGATAGGAACATCGGAAGGAGTACACATGAGTCAAAAACAAAATAGCATAAAATATGGAAAAATGTTTGCTATTATATTATGCCTTATCATTGGAGCATTAGCAAATCAGAGCACTTCGCTACAAAAGGTCTTACTTGGACGCACAGTTATTGGCGGACCGATGGTTGCCTTGCTGGTTACCATGGTCTTCTGCAATTTGTTACCCACGGTGAGTAAAGAATTCAAAGAAGGTACCACCTATTGCTCAAAACAATTCTTAAATTGGGGTACTATTGCAACTGGTGGAACACTAAGCTTTGCGGCAATTCTCGGAACCGGTGTAAAGGCGTTACCTCTGATTGTTATCAATGTTATTCTTAGCTTTAGTGTTGCACTTTTAATTGGCAAAAAACTAGGCGTTACCCAAAATACTTCTATTTTAGTTGGTGGAGGCACTGCTATTTGTGGAGGTACCGCTATTGCAACATTAAGTCGTATAATTAAAGCGAAAGAAGAGGAAATTGCTTTTGCGATGGCAGCAATTTTCCTCTTCGATACACTGGCAGCATTTTCTTATCCGTATTTAATGACCGCATTGGGATTCACTCCAAATCAGTTTGCCTTTGTTGCAGGTGCGGCAATCAATGACACATCCTCTGTAGCAGGTGCACAGGCAACTTACCAGAGCATGATTGGGGATGCCTCTTTTCAAGGAGCACTTAATGTTAAACTTGTTCGTACAACCATGCTGATATTTGTTGCTCTGGCATGGACATTTATAGTAGCCGCTCAATCAAAAAAGGACAGTGCTGCGTCCCAAAATAGCAACATCTTTTCGGTGATTCAAAAATCTTTTCCGATGTTTATTCTGTGGTTTGTCCTTATGGCAGGTCTGAATACTATAGGCGTGTTCTCTGATACAGGCGTTAGTTTTCTCTCTAAGTGCGGAAAGTTTTTATTCTCAGCAGCACTTGCCGGTGTTGGTTTTAAAATCAAGTTTAAAGACGTATTCTCTAAGGGCTTAAAACCTATCGCTCTAGGCGGTGTCACATGGATATGCGTTGCCTTGTGTTCGTTTGCGTTTGCTTTTATCTTTTCGGGCTACGTTGGCTAAAAATCATCAGGCTATCTCAAACCACCAAAAGGATTTAAATCTTTTGCACCGTCTACGCCGAAGTACCGTATCGAGTAGATTATACCTTAACAGAGCTGGGATACAGCTTAAAGCCTATTCTGGATGTCATGTGGGTCTGGGGTGAGGAATATCAAAAACAGGCACAGTGATCTGCGCCTGTTTTTATATCATCCCAAACTCACAAACCCAGCGTTGACACGCTTATATGCCTGCTGCCGCAGGGCGGTCTGTCTTATTTTACTTCAACCAGTTCGATCTTAAAATTCAGCTCTTTTCCTGCCATTTCATGATTTGTATCAAAGGTAATGGTTTTTTCTGTCTTAGCAGTAACTTTTACAGGGAATGGCAGCCCCATCTGGTTGGTAAGATATACCTGCTGTCCACTTTGCAGACTCATATACTGTATGGTTATTCACACGAGTCATCACACGCATGAATTCTTCATCTGACAAATCTGCAGAACCTTTCTTTTCAATCAGAACATTTTCATTGACCTTGCAGAAGCATTTCCTGAAATTATCCTTGATGTCAATGAGATTAGACATCTTGATATAGTCATATCCCAGGTCTCTAAGACGTTCGATCAGCAACGCTTCCACGTTGTATTCTGATTGCACTCGTGCCATTATATCCCCCTTATACCACCTTTTATTTTACATACTCGTAAAATATGATGTTGGGGTCAAAAGGTATTTTGCCCCCTCTGATACCGAATTGCTACGTGCTTTGCACTCCCGCAATTCTAAAAACATTCGTAATCCGCTCATTCTTCTTCAAAAAATGGCTTCTTACTCATGTTTTTGGCGGGTCCCAAGTTCACAAATCCTCCTGCAAGCAAGCTTGCACCGGATTTATGACCTTTTGACCCTGGTATCAAAATATACGTTATATATATAAAATTTTATAGAGAGGTAGAACCTGGCAGTGAGAAGATAAACTCGGTTCCCACACCTTCTGTGCTGATCACATCAATGTTTTCCCCATGTGCCTGAATGATCTCTTTTACAATAGAAAGTCCCAGACCGGTGCCACGTTTGTCTTTGCCTCTGGAAAGGTCAGTCTTGTAGAAGCGGTCCCAGATTTTTTTAATACTGTCTCTGGGAATGCCGATACCTGTATCTTTTACAGAAATAAAGATCTTTTCGTATTTGCTGGATGCCTGGATATAGATCACAGAGTCATCGTGGCTGAATTTGATGGCATTGTCGATGAGATTATAAAGGACCTGCTGGATCTTTCCCATGTCAGCATAGACCATCTGGATGTTATCAGAAAATGTAAGGTCAAAACGGATATGTCTGGAGTCGCAGGTGCCTTCAAAAGAAGCGGCTGTGTCCTTGATTACCCGGTTGATGTCAAAATTGGTCCTGGATAAAAAGCCTTTTGCATCTAAGGAGTTTAAGGTCAGCATGCTTTCTGTCAGTTTATGAAGGCGTTCTGTCTCAGAAATAACTCTGGATAAGTATTTTTCATACATTTCCGGTGGAATGGTGCCATCTAAAATAGCTTCAAGGTAACCTTTGATAGAGGTCAGCGGTGAGCGGAAATCATGGGAGACATTGGCAATGAAATTGCGCTGGTATTCCTCCATTTTATTAAGCTCATCAGACATATAATTTAAGGTGTTGGAAAGATAGCCCATTTCATCGTGTGCATTTACCTTGATCCGGTAGTTTAGATTGCCGGCAGCGTATTCATTGGCGCCTGCTGCGATTTTTCGCAGGGGCAGATATACAGTGATGGTAAATACCACAAGGATGACCAGTGACAAAGCAAAGATGATGGCACAGGTCATATAGAGGATATCTAAAATATGGCTCTGGGAATCGGCGATCTCACTGACCGGCAGGTGGATGAGTACATAGCCATAAGTGGTATAATTGCCGGTTACAGGAGCAGATACGCTGAGTACATTCTGGTCAAAAAGCTTATAATAGGTGCCAATGGTATAGGAACGGTTTCCGGTAGCAGTGGGGTCAAAATCTGGGATGATGGTATGGATCCTGGCGCCATTTTTGCTGTCCATGATCACAACGCCGCTTTTATTGACTACCCATATTTCTGTGCGCAGGTAGGTTGACACATTTTTCAGCTGGGTGGAAAAAAGATCCATATCCTGATGCTGGCCCTGGTACATAAGGCTGCAGGAGGCAGCAATATCATTTGCCTCATCGTATAAGGCATTGGCACGGTCTTTGACCAGATAATCACGGGTTATGCCGGAAGAAAAAGTGGCAATGGTAAGTACGCTTAAAAGGCCGAAGATCAGATAACCCAGTATAAATTTAGAGTAAAGAGAGCGGGCCATCTGATCACCTCTTCACTTCAAACTTGTAGCCGATGCCCCATACAGTGGTAATGGCCCAGTTGCCATGATCTTTGATTTTTTCACGAAGACGTTTGATGTGGACATCTACAGTACGGGTATCACCAATGTACTCATAACCCCAGATATGGTCCAGAAGCTGTTCTCTGGTAAATACCTGATTAGGAGAGGAAGCTAAAAAGTATAAAAGCTCCAGTTCCTTTGGAGGCATTTCAATGGAATGTCCCTTATAAATGACAGAATAGTTGGTCAGGTTTACGATCAGGTCCGGGTATTCTACATATTCGCCCTGCTGCTTTGGCTCTGATACTGCGGCAGCAGGAGAAGCCTGATAGCGGCGAAGGACTGCTTTTACCCGGGCTACCAGTTCTTTAGAATCAAATGGCTTGATCATGTAGTCATCAGCTCCAAGCTCCAGACCAAGGACCTTATCGAAGATCTCACCTTTGGCGGAGAGCATGATAATGGGCACCTGGGAACTGGTACGCAGCTCCCGGCATACCTGGTATCCGTCCATGCCCGGCAGCATCAGGTCTAAAAGGACCAGATTTGGCTTAAAATCCGGAAAACGCTTTAATGCTTCTTCCCCGTCACCTACGATCATAGTTTCATAACATTCTTTCATCAGATAAAGCGAGATCAGTTCTGCGATGTTTGCATCGTCATCTACAATGAGTATCCGCTGTTTTTCTGCCATTGCAAGTTACCTCCCTGTATAATTATCTGTTCTCCTGGAGCTGCCCATGTACCAGCTTTTGTGGCGAATCTTCCACCAGCCGCACCCGGATTTTAGAGGCGGACGCAACGCCGGACCTCAAAATTTGGGCACAGCTGACAAAAAACTTTTCGCAAGCTCAGGTACAGAAAGAGTGCGGGAGAACATTTACGGTTGTGATCTGATTTTACTTAAATGTAACGATGGTCACACCGGTTCCGCCTTCGCCGAATTCGCCCAGGCGGAAATCTTTTACGTATTTTAATTGTTTTAATCGTTTGTGGCAGGCAGTTTTTAATGCTCCTGTGCCTCGCCCGTGGACTACACGTACGCTTGGCAGATGGGCCAGATATGCGTCATCCAGATATTTCTCCATAGCAGGAACAGCTTCATCTGTAGTCATGCCGATGAGATTGACTTCCGGTGAAACAGAGAAGGATTTTGACATTTTGATCTGTCCGGAGCCGGAATGAGAGCCCTTTGCCTGTGAAAAGGTCTTCTTGGATTTACTGGTTCCTGTTCCGGAAACAGCACCGTAGGAGCGGGATGAGCCGTCTCCTAATGTGGCGCTGATATCGTCTTCACGGATCAGCTCAATATCCCGTATATTGACTTTGGAACGCAGGATACCCATCTGTACAAACAGATTCCCGGTACTGTCCGGAAGAGAACTGACAGTACCCTTTAAGTTCATGGAAAGGACCTTGACGCCGTCACCGATCTTTAATTTTTTCGCTGAAACCGGCTGGCTCGGGCCTTTGGCTTTAACTGCCAGTTTGTCATCCGTTTTCTTTAGCTGTTCCCGTAATTTGGTGCGCTGTGCTTCTAATTCTTTATTTACCCCGGAGTCTGCAGCCAGTTTGTTGATCTGGCGGATGGTCTGGTCTGCAGTTTCCTTGGCTTCGCGCAGGATGCGCTGTGCTTCTTCAGCTGCATTGCGGATCATCTTGTCTTTGCGTTCATCCAGATGCTCTTCCTTGCGGGTGAGACGGGATTTTAACTGGGCGATCTCTTCTTTATAGGAGCGGATCTCCTCCTGTTCTTTTTCAATGGTCACACGGCTGTTTTCCAGGCTGGTGAGCAGATCCTCAAAGGACTCATCTTTGGCTTCCAGATGGTTTTTTGCATCCTCGATAATGTAATCCGGCAGTCCAAGCTTTTTGGAAATAGCAAAAGCATTACTCTTTCCTGGAACACCGATGAGCAGGCGGTAAGTTGGCTGCAGGGTTTCAACGTTAAATTCGCAGCAGGCATTTTCCACCCCCGGTGTGGTAAGGGCAAATACCTTTAATTCGCTGTAATGGGTAGTTGCCATGGTGCGGCATTTCATATTGTGTAAAAATGACAGCATGGCAATGGCAAGAGCAGCGCCTTCAGTAGGATCAGTGCCGGCTCCCAGCTCATCGAAAAGACAGAGAGAACGGGAGTCTGCCTCACTTAAGATGCGGACGGTATTGGTCATATGGGCAGAGAAGGTACTTAAGCTCTGCTCAATGCTCTGTTCATCACCGATATCCGCGAATACATTGTCAAAAACAGCTAATTCAGAGCCTTCCCAGGCTGGAATGTGAAGTCCCGCCTGCCCCATTAATGTAAAAAGCCCCACTGTTTTTAAGGAAACGGTCTTACCTCCGGTATTAGGGCCTGTTACGATCAGCAGGTCAAAGTCTTTTCCAAGCCATACATTAATAGGAACAGCTTTTTTCTGGTCCAGCAACGGGTGGCGGCCGTCTTTGATGTTGATATAGCCTTTATCGTTGAAAATGGGGGCTGTACAGCGGTACTGGTGGGATAAGGCTGCTTTGGCAAAAATGAAATCCAGTTGGGCTAACAGCTCCATATCTAACTGCAGTTCTTCTATGTGCGGTGCTGTCTGGTTGCTTAAAGAAGCTAAAACAGCCTCGATCTCTTTTTGCTCCTGGATTTCCAGCTCACGGATCTCATTGTTTAATTTTACAATGGTCATTGGCTCGATAAAAAGGGTAGAGCCTGTGGCAGACTGGTCATGGACCATGCCGGATACCTGGCTTTTGTACTCTGATTTAACAGGGAGACAGTACCGGCCGTCACGCATGGTGATCACAGCGTCCTGTAAATAGGTACGGTGGGAGTTCAGGATAGAGTTCAACTGGGTATGGATACGGTCTGCGCAGGCTTTTAAGGAACGGCGCACATGGGACAGACCGGGACTTGCGTCATCAGCAATCTCATCTTCAGAAAGGATGCAGCGCTTGATCTCATTGTTCACCGGTGTAAGCGGCTCTAAGGCCTGGAATAAGGGGTCTAAGGAGTCAGGCGCATATTCTTCAGCTGCTGTCTGTTTAGGAGGCTGCTGTCCCGGAAAACGTGGTGTAAAGGTGTTTTCAGGAATATCCTGACGGCCGTAGGCTTTAGCACGGGCAGTGACGGTAAGGACGGAGCTGATGGAAAGCAGTTCGCTGATGCTTAAGGAGCTGCCAATCTCCAGGCGTTTTAAGGAGCTGCCGATATCCCGCAAGCCAGAGAAAGATACTGTACCTTTTAAGCGGACTCTGTCAGCTGCATCTGTGGTCTGCGCCTGCCAGGTACGTACCTCTTCCAGATCTGAAGATGGAACAAGATCCCGGCAGAGGGATTTTCCCAGCGGGGAAGCCGCATGGGATTCCAGCTGTGTGATGATCTTTGTATATTCTAAAGTTTTTAAGGCTTTTTGGTTCATATTTATTGGTTCCTCCAGGTATTGCATAAGGTTCACGCAACAGACCTGTGCTTACGCAAGGGGGCTGTTTCGTTGAAATGTTTCTTACAGAGTGGGCGTGAAAGGTTCACTCACAGCCCTGCGCTGACGCGCTCTGCTGTCTGCTGGCGCAGGTAAAAACAAATGCCGCCGTTGGCGTCGCTTGTTTTTCTGCTGTGCCTTTACATTATAACAGCAAATATTATGTTTTACTATGGGAAATTTCTCAGGAGAAATGGGGAGAAAACGGAGGATATATCGTTACAGTTCAACCATGACATCTTCTTGTTTCCATATTCATGAAAACAAGAAGCTTGGTGGTTCCACCATATGCTGATTTGGATGAGAAAGTGCTTATGCAAGCAAGCTTGCAACACACTCCCTCATTCAAACCAGCGCATGGCTGAACTGTAATGATATATCGGCAAGAATCCTATAGAACATCTTGCATAATGCCAGGAAGAACCTTATAATAGGAATAAGATTCTTCGCAAGGAGGAACACAATGGCGGATAAGCGTACAGATAAGGATGACAATGTAAAAGAAGACCGCTCCTGGCAGTTTATCCAGGAGAAGATCGTGCGTCAGCCGTTATCAAGAAGGCAGATCATCAGATATATCATCTTGACGGTTATTTGCGCAGTGCTGTTTGGAACCATATCAGCGGTTTGTTTTACAGTGACCAAAACTGTGGCTAAAAAGATAATGGGCCAGGAAAAAGCAGAGGAAAGCCGTCCTATTACCATACCAAAAGATGAGCCGGAGACGCAGACTCCGGTACCTGTGCAGGAAGCTTCTACAGAGCCTACAGAGCCGGTAGAAGAAAAAGTCCGTTCAGAATTAGAGAAATATCCCTATTCTCTGGAAGATCTGAATAAAATGTACGGTAATTTAAGAACACTGGCATCGGAAGCAGATAAATCCATTGCTGCGATCCATTCCATCCAGCGGGAAAAAGACTGGTTTGATAACCCCATCGAAACCACAGGTCAGTTTTCAGGCGTTGTGATCGATGTCAGAAGAGAAGAAGTGCTGGTACTGGCTCCGTCAAAAGCAGTGGAAACAGCAGATTCCCTGGAAGTGGTATTTTCAGACAGCGAAGTAGTGCCGGGCACTGTAAAACAGACAGATTCCCAGATGGGCCTGACTGTGATCTGTGCAGATGTATCTTCTTTAGAGGATGTCCAGTATGAGAAGATCAAACCTGTAAAACTGGGAAATTCCTATAGCTCAAGACAGGGAGATCTGGTGTTTACTATGGGTTCACCAGCAGGAATGGTACATTCCAGCAGCTATGGTTTTATTTCCTATATAGCAAAAAATGTACAGATGACAGATGGAAATGCCCGGGTTCTGTATGCAGATGTTAAAAGCAGAGCAGATGCCGGTACTTTCCTGTTTAATACAGATGGAGAGCTTATTGGCTGGGGGACAGACCGCTATGACCAGGATGTGGAAACTGGGATGAAGACATTTATGTCTATTTCTGATTACAAGGGAATTCTGGAACTTTTGAGCAATGGGATTCCGGTTCCTTATTTGGGGATCGAAGGCCAGGAAGTCACCACAGAAATGGAAAAAAATGGAATGCCGGCAGGTATCTATATTACAGCGGCAGCTCCGGAAAGTCCTGCTTACAATGCCGGACTTCAGTCTGGTGATATCTTAGATGAGATCAACGATGTTAAGATCGAGGGAATGAAGAATTTCCAGGCCCAGGTGGAAAGACTCCATGTGGGTGATCACATTACAGTAACAGTCCAGAGAAATAATGGAAAAGATGAGTACAAAGAGATAGAATTTGCAGTAACAATGGGAGCCAGGTAGAAAAGGTGCCGGGCTCTCTTTTATGGAAAAATCAATGAAAATAATAAAAAATGAGGTAGAAAGATGAGATATATCGAAAGCTTCCGTGAAGGAATGCATGTATCAGATGTATATTTATGTAAGAACAAGCAGATCCAGCTTACAAAAAATGGAAAAGAGTATGGAAATGTGGTCCTTCAGGACAAGACAGGAACCATTGATGCCAAGATCTGGGACTTAAATTCTCCGGGAGTGGGGGATTTTGATACTATGGACTATGTGTGCATTGAGGCTGATGTGACTCTTTTCCAGAATTCCAATCAGTTAAATGTACGACGGATCCGCAAAGCAGGAGAAGGAGAGTACATAGAGTCTGATTATCTGCCTGTATCTAAGAAGGATATTGGAAAAATGTATGAAGAACTGCTGGGATTTATTAAGAGTGTAAAGAATCCATATTTGAACCGTCTGTTGTCCAGTTTCTTTGTAGATGATGCCGCTTTCGCAAAGGCATTCCAGTTCCATTCTGCAGCAAAGACAGTTCATCATGGTTTTGTAGGGGGATTGTTAGAGCATACTTTAAGTGTTACAAAGCTGTGTGACTATTATGCAGGCTATTATAAAGAGTTAAACCGGGATCTGCTGATCGCAGCAGCTATTTTCCATGATATCGGAAAAACAAAAGAGCTTTCCCGCTTCCCGGAAAATGATTATACCGATGATGGTCAGTTACTGGGCCACATTATTATTGGTACAGAAATGGTGTCTGAGCGCATGAAGGAGATCGAAGGCTTCCCTGCAAGTATTGCAGTTGAGTTAAAGCACTGCATTTTGGCACATCATGGGGAACTGGAATATGGTTCTCCAAAGAAGCCTGCGCTGCTGGAAGCGCTGGCACTGAATTTTGCAGATAATACAGATGCAAAAATGGAAACCATGATCGAAGCATTAAATGCCGGGGGAGAAAACAAAGGCTGGCTGGGATTCAACCGCCTGTTAGAGTCCAATATCCGCAGAACAACGGAGTAAAATCAAAATATGGAAAAAAATCAGGAATTTACAGTATCCATTGAGGATATGAGTGAAGACGGCGCAGGGATCGGAAAACTGGACGGTTATATCTGGTTTATTAAAGATGCAGTGATCGGCGATGTAGTCCGGGCCCGTGCCATGAAGATGAAAAAAAATTACGGATTTGCAAGGCTGATGGAGATTCTTACTCCATCTGCAGCACGGGTAGAGCCAAGGTGTCCTGTTGCCCGTCAGTGCGGCGGCTGTCAGCTTCAGGCCATGTCCTATGAAGAACAGCTGAAATTTAAGGAGCGGAAGGTGAAAAACCATCTGTTAAGGATCGGGAAATTTAGAGAAGATGAGATCCATATGCTTCCTATTATGGGAATGGAAGAACCATGGCGCTATCGTAATAAGGCACAGTTTCCGTTTGGAATGGACAAAAATGGAAATATTGTGGCCGGATTTTATGCAGGACGTACCCATGATATTATTGAGTGCGGGGATTGTCTGTTAGGTGTAGAGGAAAATAAGGATATTCTGGACATTATCAAAGGATTTATGAGAGATCATAATATCCGTCCCTATGATGAGACTGCCCATAAAGGCCTGGTGCGCCATGCGCTGATCCGCAAGGGCTTTCATTCCGGTGAGCTTATGGTCTGTCTGGTGATCAACGGAAAAGATATTCCGTTAAAGGAACAGCTGGTGGAAGAATTGTGCCGGATAAAAGGCATGACCAGCATTTCCTATAGTATCAATCAGGAAAAGACCAATGTGATCATGGGAAAAGAGATCGTTAATTTATATGGTCCTGGTTATATTACTGATAACATTGGAAATGTGACTTATCAGATCTCACCATTATCATTTTATCAGGTCAATCCAGTACAGACGGAAAAGCTGTATGGAACAGCCCTGGAGTATGCAGGACTTACCGGAAGTGAAACAGTCTGGGATCTGTACTGCGGGATCGGCACCATTTCCCTGTTTTTAGCACAGAATGCCAAAAAGGTATACGGCGTGGAGATCGTTCCCCAGGCAATTGAAGATGCCAGAAGAAATGCAGCTTTAAATCATATTACTAATGCAGAATTCTTTACCGGAAAGGCAGAGGAAGTCCTTCCGGAACAGTATGCGAAAAACAAGGTCTATGCCGATGTCATTGTAGTAGATCCACCAAGAAAAGGTTGCGATCAGGTCTGCCTTGACACCATTTTAAAAATGGCTCCCAAGCGGGTTGTCTATGTAAGCTGCGATTCCTCTACGCTGGCAAGAGATCTGAGATATCTGGCAGATGGCGGATATGAGGTAGAAAAGGTAAGATGTTGCGATATGTTTGGACAAAGCTGTCATGTGGAGACGGTTGTCTTTTTGTCCAAACATTGAGACAAGAATACTTGTCTCGATGAACGTGGCAGTCGGCAAATCGAGATGCAAGCATCCCGGCTTGCATCATTGCTCGCGTAAAAGCCGGATGACACGATAGTGATCGTTCTGTAGAAACTTGAGAAGCCAATTCCCTATTCAAACCATTGATAAATGAACTGTACCCCCAGAAATTTGCATAAAATTTAAATAATACTTGAAAAAATCCTATCGATATGCTAATATAAAAATGCACATGGAAAACGATTTCCATTTAGCAGATAGGAACAATATGAACAAAGATAAAGTAACTATCCATGATGTAGCGAGAGCGGCTAATGTTTCGCCGGCTACAGTTTCCAGGGTTTTAAACAATTCAGACCACCCGGTGAAGCCGGAGTTAAAGGAGAAGATCCTTCTTGCTTCCAAGCAGTTAGGATATATCCCGAATCTTCAGGCCAGGAACCTGAAGAGTAAAAAAAGTACATCTATAGGGATCATCATTCCGTCTATTGCGAATCCATTTTATCCTTCTATTGTAAGGGGAATCGAAGATGAGATCGTCAGCCGGAATTATCACATGTCCATATCAAGCTGTGACAGAGATAAAGAACGGATCAACTACAGCATTGAAAATATGCTGGCAGTAAACGTTCAGGGCATCATCAGTATTTACATTGATGAGATACCGGAAGCTATGTTCCGCCTGGTAAAACGAGGTGGAGTTGCTTTAAATGTTGTTTCTAACGGTATCTGTATACCGGATATGCACACCATTATGGTGGATAAGGTAGAAGAATGTGAGCTGGCAGTACAGCATCTGCTGGATCTGGGACATAAAAAAGTTGCCATGCTGTTTGACAAGCTGGATAACTCCATCCGAAGAAGCCGTCTGACGGGTTATAAGCAGGCGCTTGGAAAAGCGAAGATCCCATACTGGGAAGAATATGTTTATATCTGGGGACGCGATGCAATTGCTGATGTAACAGAATCCGCAGACAAAGGCTATTATCTTACCAAAGCTCTTTTAGAGAAAACACCGGAAGTTACAGCTTTTGTATGTATGAATGATGCTATGGCATTAGGCGCTTTCAAAGCAGTCCGGGAAGCCGGAAAGAAAGTGCCTGACGATTATTCCATTGTCGGATTCGATGATCTGGTATTTGCAGATTCCATTGATCCATCTCTTACTACGGTAGGTTTGGACCAGTATCTATGGGGAAAGAAGCTTGCCCAGTATTATTTCTCTTTACTGGAACATCCTCAGGTGAAGGAATCCTGTGTAAGTGAGGAGGAAGTTCTGGTAAGATCTAGGCTGATCCCGCGCCAGAGTACTAAGAAGATCGTATTATGATGATGTAAGTGTCAAAAGTATAAATTGCGTTTGTGCTCGCACAAATAAGTAATTTATACTTATTGACACGCCGAACACTGAAAACGAAATAAAATGGTGTGAACACGCCGTTTTATGGGAGTTTGAGGTGTTCGAGGATTGCGGGAATTGCATAGCAATGGAGCAATCCGGTTACATCAGTGAGTGGCAAAATTTACTTTTGACACTCACATCATTATGATATATATTTGCACACCACAGCAGGTGTGCAAAAAAATCTGAAAAGTGGAAAACGATTTCCATATATTTTTTATCAGAATGGAAAACGTTTTCCACAAAGAATCAATCTGTCTGGGGCAGATGACATGATAAAGGAAAGTATGTTTATTTCCGCAAAAAAGGCTATATACAGTGACTACACTGTATGAGTATAAAACCAAAAACATTTTATATATTTAGAAAGGGGTTATTTATTATGAGAAAAATGTTTTATGTAATGTGCGCAGCAGGCGTAGCAGCATCTTTAGCAGGATGTACAAAGATGGACACAGCAGCTACTACAGCAGCACCGGCAGTTACAGAGGCAGCTGCAAAGGAGGAAACGAAAGCAGAGGAAAAAACAGAAACAGCAGCAGAACCAGAGGTGAAACTGATCGGTGCACATGTTAATACGGTTGATAGTTCCTATCAGGCTGGTTTCGACGCAATGAAGGAAAAACTGGAAGAGGTGTCAGGCGGAAAGATGACCGTTGAGATCCATCCAAACGGCGAATTAGGCGGAAATGAAGCAGAATTAGTTGAGAAGATGGCAACAGGAACCGTTGATATGATCGTTGCTTCTCCAAACTTCGTAGCAACCACCGGTGTTAAAGAAGCAGACTTGTTCTCTATCCCATTCCTTTACACAGGCTTAGATCACTGGACAGCAGTTGTAGACGGTGAAGTTGGACAGACCATTACAGATAAGATCAATGCAGGCGGCGTTCTTCATAACTTAGGATACTGGAGCTGTGGTACCAGAGAGTACTTCGGTGTTAAACCTGTAAACACAGTAGAAGATTTCAAGAACGTAAAGATCCGTGTCCAGGACTCTGATGTAGTACGTTCCGTATGGTCTGCGCTGGGAGCAAACCCAACCACACTGGCTTATAACGAGCTGTACAGCGGACTTCAGAACCATGTAATCGATGCAGCAGAGAATGATCTTGGAAACATCTTACTGCAGAAGTTCTACGAAGCTGGTCCTTACGTATCTCTGACTGACCATGACATTGCAACCAGAATGTTCCTGATCGGAGCTAACAAGTACAACAGCTTAACTGATGAGCAGAAGCAGTGGGTAGATGAAGCAGCAGAATATGCCTGCAAAGAGCAGAGAGCATTTGATAAAGACCTGAACGATAAGGCACTTGAGACCATCAAGGAAAATGGCGGTATCGTAAACGAAGTAGATAAAGACAGCCTGATCGCAGCTTGTGCAGACTCTAAAAATGCAGCAGCTGAGAAGATCGGTGTAACTGATCTCTACAACAAGGTAAATGAAGCAGCAAAATAAGCAGGCATAGCAGATACGGCATTATAAGGAAAACGCGTATGGCTGTGTAGATAGTTGTACGCGTTTTTCATATGTTTTTCCGGAATGTTTTGCACCTGATCCCGTGAAAAGATTCCGGGAGAACATAATTGAAAATGGAGGTTTTAAGGTGAAAAAGATATGTGATCTGATGGAAAAAGTTCTGTACATAGTAGGAATGGCATCTGTTGCAGTTTTCTTTGTATGCACTACAGTACAGGTATGTTCCCGTGTATTTGGATTCCAGGCGGCTTTTACAGAAGAGGTTGCCAACGCAGCGTTGGCATGGTGCTGCTTTATCGGATCAGCACCAATGGTTCGTTCCAATGAGCATTTTAAATTTACAGCATTAACCGAAAAATTAAAAGGAAAATCCCTTTTTGCAGATGAACTTGCAGGACATGTATTTGTCCTGATCTTCAATCTGGTAGTTGGCATTTACGGCATTAAGCTGGTACAGCAGTTTGCAGCCTGGAAAATGACTTCTATGCCAGTAAGTAAAGGATGGAGCTGGTTATGTGTTCCTATTTTTGGTCTGACAGCAGCAGTGTTCTCTGTAGAAAATATCATAGATTGTATTAAGCATCCTGACAGAGGCCAGGTAGAAGATGCAGTTGAAAAGGCAATGAAGGAGGCAGAATTATGATACTAGTACTGGTTGCAGCATTTCTTATCTTATTGTTTGCAGGAATCCCCATTGCCTACATTTTAGGTCTGGTGGCACTTCTTGGTATTTCCCAGTTAAATTCTATTTCTTTAATTACAGTTGTACAGAAAATGTTTACCGGTCTGAACAGCTTTACACTGCTTGCAGTTCCGCTGTTCGTTCTGGCGGCAAACATTATGAACCGTGCAAAGATCAGTGAGAAACTGATTCAGTTCTGTAATGGTATTGTGGGAAGATTCCCAGGCGGTCTTGCATATGCAAATGTTTTAGTTTCCATGTTATTTGCCGGAATTTCTGGTTCTTCCCAGGCTGATACAGCAGGTATCGGTTCCATTTTGATCCCGGCAATGGAAGAAGAAGGTTACAGCCAGGAAACTTCAGTAGGTGTAACGGCAGCTTCTTCTACGATCGGTATTGTTATCCCGCCGTCTATTCCTATGGTTGTTTACTCTTCTGTAGCAGGCGCATCCATTGGTGCTCTGTTTTTAGGCGGTGTTGTTCCTGGTATCCTGATCGGTCTTGGACAGATGTTTGTTATTTTTATGGGAAATAAGAAATATCATTATCCAAAACAGGATCCAATGTCATTTAAAGACTTCTTAAAACTGGCTATAAAATGTCTTCCTCCAGTATTAACACCTGTTATCATTATCGGTGGTGTTATCGGGGGCTTATGTACGGCAACTGAATCTGCAGCTATTGCATGTATTTATGCGATCATCCTTGGTGTATTCGTATTCAAAAACCTTTCTTTAAAAGATGTAAAGCCATTACTTTATGACACACTTCGTACCAGTGCCACTTCCCTGTTTGCACTGGCAACTGCAAATGCATTAGGACAGCTTTTAAGCTACTACAATGTAAGTACCAGTGTTCAGCAGATGTTCGCTACCTACTTCCCATATAAGTGGCAGTTCTTACTGGCAGTTATTGGATTCTATTTATTCCTTGGAACATTCATGGATGCGATCCCTGCAATGATCCTGTTTGTTCCTGTATTAATGCCTGTTGCAACTGCATTTGGTATTACACCGGTACAGTTAGGTCTGATCATCGTTATCACACTGGCAGTTGGTCAGGTAACACCGCCTTATGGACTGTGTCTGCTGATCGCAGGAAGAATTTCCGGAATGAGTGTGCAAAAGTCGTTTAAGGCAGTTATCCCGTATATCATGGTTTCTGTAGTAGTAGTAGTACTGATCGCATTTTTACCGGATATTGCCTTTGCATTACCGAAACTTATTAAGCCGGAGTGGTTTTAACAGGCGGGTACTTTTATAGTCATATGTTCTCTAGGAATCTTTCTGTACCTGATTTTGTGAGAAGATTTTTTGCCAGTTGTGCCCAAATTTCTGAGGCGTACGCGGTGCGTACGGTGATGAAATTCGGGTGCAACTGGCGGAAAATCGGCCACAAAAGCAGGTGCAGGAAAGACTCCGAGAGGACATAATTCTCTTTAATTAACAGAATAAATAACATTTTCCGCTTCTTTCATATCCATTTCACCGGCGATCACCATTTCTGCCGCCTGTTCCTGAAGGGACGGAAAACCTCTTTCTCTCTGATAATACCGGATCTTCTCAGCAGCTTCCCCATCCCTTATCATATTTCTCCCTTTTTCATCCAGCTCCAGCATTTCATAGACAGCGGTTCTATGGCTGTAACCGGTAAACTGGCATTCTCCGCATCCAACAGCTTCCCATACCTCTTCTACTTCTTCACCTGTAAGTTCCCGGATTAGATGTCTGGTTCCGCTTTCCGCTAATACCTTTCTCTTACAATGGGGACAGAGCACTTTTACCAGACGCTGTGCCACCACGCCTGTAAGTGCTGCTGCGATCATATAAAATGGGATTCCCATATTTTTCAAACGGTAGATCACTGATACACAGTCATTGGTATGCAAAGTGGAAAGCACCAGATGGCCGGTGACGGCAGCTCTTACACCAATATCCGCCGTTTCTTCATCTCTCATTTCGCCTACCATGATCACATCCGGATCCTGCCGGAGAATAGAACGGAGTACTGCTGCAAATGTCAGCCCTGATTTTGCATTGACCTGTACCTGCGTCACTCCGGGGATTACCTTTTCCACCGGGTCTTCTACTGTAACGCGGTTGATCTTCTTGGCGCCCAGACGGTTTAATGCTGCATAAAGAGTGGTAGATTTCCCACTTCCTGTAGGCCCGGTTACCAGGATGATACCAAATGGGGCTTTTAACATTCTGCCGAATATCTCTTCCTGTGTTTCGCTCATTCCAAGACGGCGTATATCCATAAGATTACTGTCTCTGTCATTTCCTAGCAACCGCAGCACCACGGTTTCTCCATAAACCGAAGGCAATGTGGAAATACGCAGGTCTGTAGTGATCTCCTGGCTTTCATAGCGGTATTTTCCATCCTGGGGAAGCCGTTTTTCTGCAATATCCATTCCGCCCATCAGCTTTAATCTGGTAACTACCGGACGGTGATAGAGCATTTCCATCTCTGTATACAGCCCCAGATCCCCGTTAATGCGAAAACGAATGGTAAGATAATCTTTCCCCGGTTCTATATGAATATCACTGGCATTTCTTTTATAGGCAGATTCGATCAGCGTATTTACCAGACGGATCACCGGGGCACTTTCACTTTTTTCTTCGGTTGCTTTTCCATCTTCATTTTCATGCTCAGCTGTACTTCCTATGCCTGCAATAGCCGTTTTCATCTGGTCCAGGGAAGTCAGGACCGGCCGGATCACCATTCCTGACAAAGCCTCTGCCTCATCTAAAACATGAGGATCAACAGGAAATGTAAACGCTGTTACCAGCTCTCCTTTTGCAAAACATACAGGGAAAACATTATTTCTTCTGATAAAAGATGCAGGAAGAGCAGCTAACGCCGCCGGATCTGCAGGTTTCTCATCTAAACAGACTACGTCATCTGCTTCCTTCTCACTGAAACATTTTAAAATCCCCGCTTCTGTTGTATACCCTAAAAGGAGCATGATATCTGTAAGGCTTTTGTCTCTGTGGTCAAACTGTACCTTTTTCACACGTTCCAGCTGTGCTCTGGTGATGATGCCTTTTTCCACCAGCATTTCTTCTACATTGGTCTTTACTGACATGGTTGCTCCTTTCCCTCATAAATGTTATACTGCTTACATTCAATAATACAGGTGATGACAAATGAACTCTTTTATCTTTATTTCTGTCCTGTGCAGCTGCCTTCTTCTTTATAGTGCATGGACCGACGGAAGAGAAGGCTATATACCGGACCAGGTCAGCATTCTGATCTTTGTCCTGTCACTTTTCAGTGTGTTAAACGGATACGGTCCCGGATTTTTAATCCGCATAGCAGGTGCATTTTTCTGCGGCGGTCTTTTGGAACTGATCCGCTTAATAAGCAAAGGCGGTATTGGTATGGGTGATGTAAAGCTGATGACTGCCTGTGGCTTCTATCTCGGAATTGTTCCAGGCATTTTTGTCCTGATGCTTTCCTATATGCTTGCAGGCCTCTTCTGCCTTCCTGTTCTGCTTTTGAAAAAAGCCTCTTTAAAGACCAGGATTCCCATGGCACCATTCTTCGCAGCTTCCATGATCCTGATGCTCTTCTTTGAAAAGCCCCTGCTTGCCTGGTACTTTTCCCTATGGAATATTTTCTGCATCCCCTAAGGGGACTTCACTTTCCAGGTGCATGGAAAAACCACCTGTTTTTGTCCATGTATCTACAAAAGCAGTTCCCCTGACAGGATATGCCTTTAAACGGATGCGCACGGTACAGGGATCACCATTTTCATCTGTGTAACTGCCTTCTCCTACCGTCATATATTCTTTATCTTCCAGCTCTTCATCTATATCATTTTCTTTATCTATAACACTTTCTTCATCTATACCATTTTCTTCATCTATATCATCATTTTCTTCATCTGCTTCCAGATCAGAACTGTCATTTTCAAACTCATCCATCAACAGACCAAGTGCTTCACTTTCGCCCATACGCACTGCTTCACAGAAAGAATTATGGATCATCCGGGCAGTAAGACGTGCTTCCATGTAAGCCCGGTTTTTCAGGGCTGCACGGATATGATACTTAGAAGCCGCCATATAACCACAGGACAATATGGATAAGAGGGTAACAAAGAAGATCACATACAAAAGGCTTCCACCTTCTGTCCGGCTGATCTTCTTATTTTTCCTGTGAAATCTCCTTTTCATAGGTTTATGTCCCCTCCATCTGTTCTGCTTCCTGCTGACCATAAAGAGCCGGCAGTTCTATTTTCCGGGTATGGATCTCTTCTTCCTTATATAAAATGGTGATATATACCACTGCTATTTCCGGTTCTGTATCAGAAAAATCCAGTTTTACCCGGTAATCGCCAGCTGATACCTGGTCAATGTCTTCTTGTGTAAGGCTGTTCCAATCTTCTCCTTCCAGATAATACAAAACATCATCTTTTCCCGGATCTATGCGAAAAGAAACAGACTGCTCCAATCTGGATGTGATCTTAAACGCAGCTGCATCTCCCATGCTTTCCGCCTGATATAACTGCATATGTTTTCTGTACACCGTCAGCTGACTGCCAAAAAAGCCGGACGCCCATACAGCCACCACTGCGCTGATAGAAAGAACGGCGATCAGCTCCAGCAGCGTAAATCCTTCTTTGCTTTTCATGGATCTCCCCTTTTGTAATAAGTCATTCCATCACCGTTTTCATCTGTTACTTTATATCCGGAAAATACTTCCAGGGCATCTCCTTCATTCCCCTGAAAAATGACTTCAAATGTTTCACCTGTTGGGCTTCCTTCACCCTTTTGGGCAAGGGCTGACAATTCATAAGCGCCCTGTACCAGAGAATGCTCTCTGGCAAGAAGTTTTCCATTTGCAGCTGTCATGGCAAGAAATGCTCCTGCCACAGAAAAGAGGATCGCTGTACTGACCACCACTTCTACCAGGGAAAATCCAGCCTGTTTTTCCTTATTTCTTCTGTTCATGGCAATATGACACCTCCATAAATCCCTTCAGGTTTTCTTCTGCCTGTTCCAGTTTCAGGGAACTGATGTACAACGCACTGCCTTCTTTACCTATGTTATCCACAAAAGCAGCCGCCTGATCTCTGGTTGTACACAAAAATTCCAATGACAACGTGGTATATACATACCCTTCTGTTTCCATTGCTTTTGTCTCACCGGTATTTAAACTTACAAGCTGTACATGGGATGTCCCGGCCAGATCCTGAAGGCGTATATCCATCTGGTCAGGACTCATATCAGCGAAATAAATCTGGCCCTTTCCTGCATTTTCAAGCTTTTCCAAAAGCCTGCTGTTATCTTTCTTATTTCCCGTTCCTTTTGCCCTCACACGGATCTCCAGGTCTTTTCCCTCTTCCCATTCCCAGAGGATCCTAAACATTTCCGGTCCTGCCCATAGCTTGTAAAATCCGGTCCAGAGCAGAAGTAGCATCAACATAGTCACCAGAAAACGTTCTCTTCTACTAAGTCTCATGACCAGTCTCCTTTCCAGACTTAAAAAGGATCTCACCATGAACCTTCGTTTCCTGCTTCTGCCAGCGGCTCTGATCCATTATAAATCCATTTTCCTCCATTATCCGGATAAACCCTGATATATCCCTGGTATCATCCGTTAAAATCTTTATGCGGATCCTTCCGTCTTCTGCAAGAAACTCCAGGGATTCCAGTTCCATTTCCGGCTTTAAGGCATTATCAAGGCTGGAAAATAATGTAGGATCAATAACAGCATTTCCGGAAATCTCCCCCATCTCATTAACCAGTCCTTCCAATTCTTTCAGCTGTGCCTCCAGCTGCTTCTTTTCCTCTTCCTCATAAACTTCCTGACGGTCAGCATACATTAATTCCAGATGGTGCAGCTTCCTATGGGTATAAAACCGGATCGTAAGAAGGCTGACAGCTATCACAGCAAATAGAATAAGACTGATACATACCGGTTTTAGCGGAAATCCAGCATCTGTGATCCGCACCCATAGATTTTCATCATCTATATAATCAGTTCTTTCACTGAACTGAAGGTTTTTCAGATTCTCTGCCCTGACCTGTTTTTCCCACAGGGTGCCATGATTTAAAGCTTCACATGGAACTTCCAGCAATCCGCCTAAATATCTGGCACATGATCCTGGTGCTATAAGACAGTCATTCTGGATCAGGACACCTCCCAGTTTAAAGCCTTCATCATTATTTTTACGTATCCTGCAGATTCTTAAGATCTGGGCCTGCAATTCTTCCATTAAGACGCATTCTTCTCCCATTTTTGAGAAGATTCCCGGCTTCAGCTCCAGTTTTTCCCAATAATAACAGCGGCCGTCCTCTATTTCATACAGGCCTATAAAGTCTTCTGACAGATGGACCAGCACCATGGGACTTTCTTCCATACCATACTCTTTGGGATCTGGAAAGGATGCCACAAAGGCAGGTGACGGAAGGATTTCTTTTAAATGCAGCTTGACCCGTGAAGCAGCTGATCTTACTGCCCACAGCCAGCTTCCCGGCGCTGTATAGACCACGCCCCGCAGCATTCCTTCCTGAGAAGAAGGAAAGAAATCGGCTGCCAGAAGCTGTTCCTCTTCTCCGCCCAGGATCAGAAGCTGTTTTTCCGCCATCTGAAGTGCTGTACTTTTCGTGGAAGCAGGAAGGTTTACCACATGGATCCCCACTTTTACTCCCATGATCACAGTTACCTTTCTGCCTTTTAAGTTATAAACCTCTGACAGGGATTCCATGGCACTTTCTACGCCTTCCAGCCCGGCTACAGACCTGAAACCCAGAAAGTAATAACCACCTGATCTGCCTGGCGCTCTCCGGATATAATATAATTTGTCTTCTGTAAGATAGACGAAATGTTTCACTGCATCGCATCCTCCCTGCAAAAATTTCACAGCAGTTACAGCAGGGCCGAATACATGTTAAATACCGGCAGCATAATGGATAAAACAATAGTTCCCACAATGCCTGCCATCACTAAGATCATACACGGTTCTATTAATGTTACCAGCCTCTGCGCTGACTGTTCTGCCGCTTTTCCATAATAAACTCCCGCCTGCAGCAACACCGACTCCAGTTCTCCTGATTCTTCGCCTGCTGCCACCATGGAAAGAAATACGGGATGAAAGATCCTCTGGCGTTTCAATGCCGCTGAAAGACTTTCTCCTTTTTCCAGGCCATTTACCGCTTCCTGTATTTTCCGCTCCACCCATGTATTTCCCATAACACGGCCGGTAATGGCCATACAGTCTATGATCCCGTTTCCACCGCCATACAAAACAGAAAATGCAGAAGCAAAACGGGATGTATAAATAGTCTTAAGCAGGCCTGCTATCACCGGTATATGGAAAAACAGGCCATCCACCCTTAACCGCAGCTTGGGAACAGCCGATAACAAGGCAAATACCAGAAAAACAACTGGTATCCAAAGACAGTACAGGATCCAGTCCTTTTGTAAATGTTCTCCTGCCGCCATCATAAAACGGGTAATAGCCGGAAGCTCATATTCTTCCAATATATCTGCAAACTGCGGAAGTACGGTTGTAAGAAGAAAAACGGATGCGCCTATACTAGCCAGCAAAAGGATAAAAGGGTAGATCATGGCAGTCCGCACCTTTCCTTCCATTTCTACTTCTTTGGCATAATAGACAGACATTTTCTGTAAAATATCATCCAGTGTACCGCTTGCTTCTCCTGTCTGTATCATATATATAAGGAGTTTTGGAAAACACTTTCCCATGGATCCCATTGCCTCTGAAAGTGTCTGACCCCTGTGGATCTTCTCTTCCAGCCTGGCAAGAAGGGCCTTCATTTCCCGGGTAGGTGCTGTTTTACAGGCTGTTTTCAAAATATCTGACTGTGGAACACCTGAAGATAACATAGAACTGACCTGGCTGCAAAAAGGCGGCAGCCATTTTAACGGGACTGTAAAGTGTCTCATGGAAACAACTCTGTCTTCATTTTGCAGGAAATAACAGTAAAGACCGTCTTCTGCCAGTGATTTCACCAGCTGGGCCTCATTTTCCCCTTCCCTTATTCCTTTATATTTATGTCCTTTTCTATCTTTTGCACGGTATCTGTAAAGGCTCATCTGTTTTCTGCTCCTTTTAGTGGCGGTACTAACGAAAGAACCGGCCTTACCTGAACACCCTTGTTCAGATAAAACCGGCACATCCTAACGGAAACAATTTTTTTCAGACACATATTCAAAGCCAATATCAGACAATGTTTTCCTGATATGGAGTTCATCCAGATCCAGGATCTGGCACATTTCTCCCAGGGAACTGTAGTTATCTCTCAACTGGGTATTTATATAACTTAGTAGTATCATAGGATCTTTAGGCAGTGTACTCATACAAACGCCATCCTTTCCCGAACTTTATAAATGATCATTCATGCTCATCTATGATTACAGGGAATTATATCATCTGCGACTTTTCATTTCAACTGTAATCTTGTAATTTCAGGAAGATTTTTGGGATTAAAATATAGGAATATGTGGGGTTATTCACTATATAATGTATGTTATATGCATTGTATAATACCATAATCAAAGACCCAAAAATACGATGCAAGCTTGCTTGCCGGAGGATTTTTGAACTCGGGATCTGCCAAAAATATGCTTGAGAAGCCTTTTTGAAAAAAATGAGCAGAGCACATAACCAGAAAAGCCGCTGCGAAACATTTTTACCTGTTTCACAGTGGCTTTATCTATTTACTCTGCTTTTGCACTGAGATGATCTCCCTCAGGCGCAACATCGATCACAATAGCAGAACCTTCGCTTACCTGATCTGCAAGAATGATACGTGCAGCCAGCGTTTCTACATTTTTCTGCAGATAACGCTTCAGAGGACGCGCACCGTATACAGGATCGTATCCATGATCCGTAATGAAAGTCTTGGCAGCATCTGTCAGACGCAGCTTTAACTCTCTGTCAGCCAGACGCTTATTCAGGTCTGCTACGCACAGATCAACAATACGGCTGATATTATCCTTAGTCAGAGGCTTAAACAGGATCATTTCATCCAGACGGTTTAAAAACTCAGGTCTGAAGTGGGCTTTCAGATCACCCATAACCATATTTCTCGCTTCTTCACGGATATTGCCGTTTTCATCAATTCCCTCCAACAGATACTGGGAACCAATATTGGAAGTAAGGATGATAATGGTATTCTTAAAATCTACAGTACGCCCCTGGGAATCAGTGATACGGCCATCATCCAGTACCTGTAACAGTACATTAAATACATCCGGATGTGCCTTTTCTACTTCATCAAAGAGGACAACGCTGTAAGGTTTACGGCGTACAGCTTCTGTCAACTGGCCACCTTCATCATAGCCAACATAACCTGGAGGCGCTCCGATAAGACGAGCCACAGAATGCTTCTCCATGTACTCACTCATATCAATACGCACCATATTGGACTCATCATCGAACAATGCCTCTGCCAGTGCCTTTGCAAGCTCTGTTTTACCTACACCGGTAGGTCCTAAGAACAGGAAAGAACCAATAGGCTTTGTAGGATCCTTGATACCTGCTTTGGAACGGATAATGGCATCTGTAACCTTTTCTACTGCCTCGTCCTGTCCTACTACACGTTTGTGAAGGACTTCATCCAGATGTAAAGTCTTGCTGCGCTCACTTTCTGTCAGCTTTGCAACGGGGATACCTGTCCACTTGGATACAATACGGGCGATCTCATCTTCTGTTACACTTTCATGTACCAGGCTGAGATCTTCATTTTTAACCTTTTCTTCTTCTGCTTCCAGCTCTTTCTGCAGCTGAGGCAGCTTGCCGTACTGCAGCTCTGCAGCCTTGTTCAGATCATATTTCTGCTGTGCATCCTGAATCTGGCGGTTCACAGCCTCGATCTCCTCACGGAGACTGGATAACTTATCTACACTGGCTTTTTCATTCTGCCACTGGGCTTTGCCGGCAGCGAATTTATCATGAAGCTCTGCCAGCTCTTTCTGTAAGTCTTCCAGACGTTCTTTGCTCAGTCTGTCTGTTTCTTTCTTAAGAGCCGCTTCCTCGATCTCCAGCTGCATGATCTTACGTGACAATTCATCCAGTTCTGCCGGCATACTGTCAAGTTCTGTCTTGATCATGGCACATGCCTCATCTACCAGATCAATGGCCTTATCCGGAAGGAAACGGTCAGATATATAACGGTCGGAAAGCACTGCTGCACTTACCAGTGCAGAGTCTGCGATCTTTACACCGTGGTAAACTTCGTAACGCTCTTTTAAGCCACGAAGGATGGAAATGGTATCTTCTACTGTAGGCTCTGCTACCATAACCGGCTGGAAACGGCGTTCCAAAGCAGCATCTTTTTCAATGTACTGACGGTATTCATTTAATGTAGTTGCACCGATGCAGTGAAGTTCACCTCTTGCAAGCATAGGCTTTAACATATTTCCGGCATCCATAGATCCCTCTGTCTTACCTGCGCCTACAATGGTGTGCAGCTCATCAATGAACAGGATGATCTGTCCTTCGCTCTTCTTTACTTCTTCTAAAACAGCTTTCAGACGTTCCTCAAATTCGCCTCTATATTTAGCACCGGCTACCAGAGAACCCATATCCAGGGCAAACAGCTTCTTATCCTTCAGGCCGTCAGGAACGTCACCACGGACAATCCTCTGAGCCAGGCCTTCTACAACAGCTGTTTTACCAACACCAGGTTCACCGATCAGGACCGGATTGTTTTTCGTCTTTCGTGAAAGGATACGGACTACATTTCTGATCTCGCTGTCACGGCCAATAACCGGATCCAGTTTCTGGTCTCTGGCACGTTCTACCAGATCATAGCCATATTTCTGTAATGTATCATAAGTTGCCTCCGGATTATCGCTTACCACTCTCTGATTTCCTCTTACAGTGGAAAGTGCCTGAAGAAACTTTTCCCTGGTAATGCCATAGGTTTTAAACAGATCCTTCATTTCCTTAGAAGGCTGTTTTAACAGAGCCAGGAAAAGATGCTCTACAGAAACGTATTCATCTCCCATGGATTTTGCTTCATCTTCTGCATTGATCAGGACTTTATTTAAGTCATTGCTGATATACAGCTGACCGCCTCCGCTTACCTTGGTCAGTTTCTCTATAGCCTGCTTTGCCTCATTTTTAAACATGTCACCCTGGATGCCCATTTTCGTGATCAGTTTCATGATCAGGCTGTCTTCCAGTGCCAGCAGACTGTACAGCAGATGCGGCTGGTCGATCTGCTGGTTCCCATATTCATATGCCAGCTTTTCGCAGTTCTGAACTGCTTCCATTGATTTCTGTGTAAATTTATTAATATTCATATGCCCACTCCCCTTTCCGGAACAGTGCGTTTGTTGTCTTGTTTTTTTGTTCTATGCGTACTATAACACCAGTTATTAGCACTGTCAAGAGGTGAGTGCTAATTTTATGTAAAAAATTTATCCGCTTCCCTTTGACAAAATGGCTCCCCCTCCGTATAATAAGATTTACAGTTACTTCTGCAGCCTGTTACAGGCTTCATGGTTTTCATTATTTTCATTATTTTCGGTAATTTCCAAAATTATCCAGTTTTTACTTTGTACCTTGACAATTAAATATGAAGATACTAGGGTCAAAAGACCATATGAAACATATTTTACAAAGGAGAGCAAGGTATGAAGAAAAAAAACAATAGTATAAAGCTTTTAACATTTATGTGTTTTATAGTGTGTATGATGTGTACGATCCAGACATCCCCCATACTGGCACAGGAAACAAAAAATATTACCTTTTCAAAAAAACTGACCAGGGAAGAAGCAGCAGATTTTGAAGAACCGGATGCATTTTATGAAGATGAAGATGGAATTAAATATCAGCTGACAGAATGGGAGCTGGAAGAAAAAGCAGGAGAAGAAACACGAGTACCCATGGAAAAACAGGTACGCTATCTTGGCCTGGAAGATGGGGAAGTGATCCCGGAAACGATCAATGCCAAAACGCCTTTTCCGCAGCCAAATTTACCAGAAGCAACGATAACAGAGAGTCAGCTAAGAGAAAACCAAGAAGAAACACCAGCACAATTATCCGGATCACTCCATAAAACAGAGATCCAAACTATAAATGAACAATGGAAAGACGACTTATATCTGCCAGTTACTTTCTATTCTTATGGGGCAGATGAATTTCAGCTGGAAAATATTATTATTTCAGCAGAAGCTGACCACCTTCTTGAAGAAACCACAAAAAAAGGTTCTCTTATCCTTGACAGTCTCGGACTGTCTGACCAGGCATACCACATCACTTCTATGATCTGGAGCGGAGAACCATTTACAGATGAAGATGGCCAACTTTGCCGGAATGCCATTGCATTAGGGGAACGCCTTTTGAAAGATGTAGAAGTTGTTTACAAAGGTGAGGTCATCTTAAAAGAACCTGATCATTATGAACTTCATGCTGTATATCAGGCACAGGAAGTTAATGAAGAGTCTGCCGAAGAACTTACAACGCAGGCAGAACCAGAACTGCCGATATCTGCCTCCAAAAAAGGACCCTTCTGGTACCTGATCCGCACCGGTTTTGTGATCACAGTGGCTATAGGGATCATCGGGATCCTGATAGGTATCATTTTACTGTTTATTATGAAACGGCGCAAAAAAGAAGAAAAAGATCATTTTTAGAAATAAGCCCAGGGAAAAGTTTAAGGAAAAATTCATAAAAAAAACATAGTAAAAACACAGCTTTCGTAGTAAGATGTATCGTACCGCAGAAAGAGACATCATAGAAAATATACCGTTACAGTAACGAAACACCTGCGGCAAAGAGAGGAGAATCATTATGAAAAAACAATATCTGGCAATTGCATTTCTGGCAGTTGCACTGGGGCTGACCGCCTGCTCTTCTAAAAAAGCGGATACAGAAACTACAACTGTGCAGGCAGCAGAAAGCACAACAGAAGCTTCCTCTGAGGAAGAAGCAGAGGAAGAATACTACTATGGTTTTGTCAGCCTGGTAGAAGATAAGGTGATCACTGTATCTGACGATGAAGGTAAAACTGTAAAATTTGATATTACAGATGCCATACTGACCGATGCAGATGCAGTAGGCGAAGGCGATGAAGTAAATGTTGGTTATACTGGTGAAATGTCTGATGATGTAACAAAGGCAACCTCCGTAGAGATCATGACTTCCGCAGCAGAAGTTGCAAGAGAAGAAGAGGCTGATACAGAGGATCTGGTAGTGGAAGGAACCATTGAAAGTGCTGATGACAGCACCATTACTTTAAAAAATGATGAAGGAACCTATACACTGAACGCCCTTATTGCCCAGAAGGTAACAAAAGACGGTATCAAAGCAGGTGCCACAGCAGAAGTTACCTACTACGGCGACTTAGAAGATACAACTGATCATGCAGTTGCTACCCGTATTATCACTGAAGATGCAATGGATTCCGAAGAAGCACAGAAGAAAACTCTCACTGGTACTGCAGCAGAGGTTGAGACCGACCACATTGTTCTGGACACTGCAGACCCGGAAAATACATTCTTCTCTTTCGTAGGAACAGAGGGAATGTTTGACGGCATCAATGTAGGTGACAAAGTAACCGTTATTTATGACGGCACACTGACCGAAAAGATGATCCCGGCCCAGGGTGTTGAGAAATAGAAATATTATAAGACCAAAGAAATATCGTCCATACAAGAGTGAAAATACTCCTGTATGGACGTTTTTGTTTGAAAAAAGCAGCTGCCAATGGAATCCATCTTCCAAAAGCAGCTGCTCCTTTTATTTCGTAATCTCTTAAATTAAATTGTTCAATTTACTCTATTACCTGCCAGAGGTTGTGCCGCCATCAATGCACAGTGCCTGACTTGTGATCTCGCGGGCGAAATCGCTTGCAAGGAATACGGTTGCCCAGGCAATATCTTCTTCCTTCTGGTCATGTCCCAGTGGGATCATGCTCTTAACGGAAGCATTCCACAGCTCTTCGCGTTTTTCAGGGGTCAGTTCATTATGAACTTCCGGATCCCAGCCATTGTTCATTCCTTCCAGTATTTCTTCCCACATTGCTGTACGGATGATTCCCGGAAGAATAGCATTTACACGGACTCCATAAGGAGCTGCATGTTTTGCAGCTGACTGCATCAGGCTTGTTACAGCTGCTTTGGATGCACTGTAGGTCTGGAGCATTCCCATACCATCTCTGCCTGCAATAGAGGATACAAGGATCATATTTCCGCTCTTATTTGCTTCCAGATGTGCCAGACCATGTTTGATCATATGTACGGTTCCCACTACATTAATATTAAACAGTCTCTGAACCTCTTCTGTGGTTGTATGCATCATATCCTGAAGGGAAATTACACCTGCTGCATTTACGATCACATCAATCTTTCCGCCGCCAAATGCTGCTGCGTCAGCGATCAGTTTCTTAACGTCTTCTTCAACAGCAACATCACACTTTGTGAAACCACCCTTTACGCCAAGTGCCTCGATCTCTTTCACGGTAGCCAGGCCCTGATCTTCTTTACGGTTTGCAATGTATACATTTGCACCACATCCTGCAAACTGAAGTGCCATCTCTTTACCAAGTCCACGGCCACCACCTGTAACAAGGACTGTCTTTCCAGTAAAATCAATATTCATTGCCATAAGTGAACTACTCGGTAACTAAGTTACCAGAGCATCTGAAATCTGGCGGGATACCGCCCTTTTTCAGGGTGCGTCCATGACACCACTACTGCTTGCCTTTCGGCTATACAGCTA